>JAZQVG010000180.1:0-3269 GCA_045631625.1 Christensenellaceae bacterium | reverse complement strand
TTGCGAGAGAATACTTAAAAGAAAAGAAACTTGACGGGTTTTTCACGCATAGTTTAGGGCACGGTTTAGGGTTAGAGATACATGAAGAGCCGTATTTATCCCCTAAAAAGTCAAGCGTATTAAAAAACGGCACAGTTTTTTCAGTAGAACCGGGTATTTACAAGGTAGGTAAATACGGTATTAGGATTGAAGATACGGTGGTGCTTGAAAATGGAAAGGTAAAAAGGCTTTTTACCGACAGTAAAAAACTAAAGAGAATAAAAATAAAATAAACATATAATTTAAGGAGAAATACACAATGATTTCAGCAGGCGATTTTAGAAAAGGCGTAACTTTTGAATATGAAAGTTCAGTTTACACAATCGTAGATTTCCAACACGTTAAACCAGGTAAGGGTGCAGCGTTTGTTAGAACTAAGATGAAAAACGTAATTACAGGTGCAGTGTTAGAAAGAACTTGGAACCCATCAGAAAAAATACA
Source organism: Christensenellaceae bacterium (assembly GCA_045631625.1). Taxonomy (GTDB): domain Bacteria; phylum Bacillota; class Clostridia; order Christensenellales; family Borkfalkiaceae; genus UBA1259. The sequence continues at coordinate 2,789 of JAZQVG010000180.1, read as the reverse complement.
AGAAGCAGTTATCGAAACTAAGAATATGACTTATTCTTACACGGATGGCGAACTTTATTATTTTATGGACCAAAACTTTGAATTGACCCCATTAAACTATGAACAAGTTGAAGAAGCGTTAAAGTATATCAAAGAAAATGACCCTGTTGTAGTTAAATTCTTCAAAGGTTCAGCATTTTCAGTAGAATGCGAAAACTTCGTAGTATTACAAGTGACACAAGCAGACCCATCAGTTAAGGGCAACACTGCAACAAACGCTACTAAGGAAGCAGTTTTGGAAACGGGTGTTAAAATTCAAGTACCTATGTTCGTAAACGAAGGTGAATATATTAGAGTAGACACCAGAACGGGCGAATATATGGAAAGAGTTAAAGGCTAATATAAAGGAAGATAAATACCCACAAAATTTTTTGTGGGTATCTTTTTAGGTAAACTTATTTGAAAACGGCATTGATTACTGGCGTTAGTGGTGCTATTGGCAAGGCTACTGCCTTAGAATTTTTAAAAAACGGTTATTTCGTTGTTGGACAATTCAACCAAAATGAAGATGCTATCGCAAAGTTTAGAGAAGAACTTTCTAATCTAAACCTTGGCGATATGTTTTTTGCTGTTAAATGCGATTTTAATAGCGAACAACAAGTTGAACTTTTAGTTGAAAAGGTTAAAGAAGACTTTAAGCATTTAGACGTATTAGTTTTAAACGCTGGCGTTGACCTTTATAAACAAATTGGCGACACTGAAAACTGTGAATACGACAAGGTTTTTAACGTAAACGTTAAAGCACCTTTTATACTTACGAAACATTTTAGCAAAATGATGGTGGAAAGGGAAAGTGGTAAAATACTTTTCGTTTCTTCTATTTGGGGCGAAGTTGGGGGCAGTATGGAAAGCGTGTATTCTGCAAGCAAGTCGGCTTTAATTGGTTTTACAAAAGCACTTGCTAAAGAACTTGCGCCTTCTGTCAACGTAAACTGTGTTTGCCCTGGTGTTATCGATACGCCTATGAACGATAGGTTTACTAAAGAAGAAAAGAAAGAATTAGAAATTAAAACACCGTTAAAGCGTATGGGTAATACAAATGAAATTGCTTCGCTTATATATTTTTTATGTAGCGAAAAGGCTAATTTTATTACCGGCCAAATTATTACGGCTGACGGTGGTTTTACACTTTAAGAAAAGTTGGATTTAAGATAGTTTTATGGACAGAAAAAGTGGAATTTTGATGCCTGTTTTTTCATTGCCGTCAAAGTATGGTATTGGCGACTTTGGTAAAAGCAGTTATGATTTTGTTGATTATATCGCTTCTTGCGGGCAAAAAGTATGGCAAATTTTACCCTTAGTACAGACGGGGCACGGAAATTCGCCATATTCTTCCGTTTCTTCTAAATCTTTTAGCCCTTATTTTATCAGTCCAGAACTACTAAAAGAAGAAGGGCTTTTAACAAGTGAAGAAGTAAATTTTTCACTTTCTAAATCTAATAAAATTGATTACGGTTTTTTATATGCAGTACGCTTTCCTATGCTTAGAAAGGCTTTTTATAGGTTTGATAAAGAAAATAAGCAGTTTAAGGCTTATATAAAAAGCAAAAAAGCATACGATTACGCTTTATTTATGGCGTTAAAGTATGCGTCTGGGCAAAAACATTTTTATGAGTGGGATGACCCGTATAAAAGGCGTGATAAAAAGGCACTTGATAAGTTTTATAAAGATTATAAGGAAGAAGTTTTATTTTGGCAATTTACCCAATTTATTGCACAAAAACAATGGTTAAACCTTAAAAATTACGCAAATAGTAAGGGCATCTCTATAATGGGCGATATGCCACTTTACGTTGCTTTAGACAGTGTTGACGTTTGGACGGAACCACGTTATTTTAAACTTGACAATGATTTTTTGCCATTAAAAAAAGCAGGCGTTCCACCCGATTATTTTTGCAAGGAAGGGCAACTTTGGGGGAACCCTGTTTACGATTACGACGTGCATATTAAGGACGGGTTTAGTTTTTGGGTAAACAGACTAAAAGACGCACTTTCTATTTATGATTACGTTAGAATTGACCATTTCCGTGCTCTTGATAAGTATTATGAAATAGATAAAGATAGTGAAACTGCAATGGTGGGTGAGTGGATAGACGTGCCAAGCGACCAATTATTTAGTGCAATTCACTCATCTGTTGATAAAGACAGAATTATTGCCGAAGATTTAGGGATAATTGACGACGGGGTTAGGGAACTTTTAAGAAAGACGGGCTACCCTGGTATGAAGATTTTATCTTTTGCTTTTAACGGCGACTCTAATAACTTATATCTGCCACAAAGTTTAGACGAAAACTGTATTTGCTATACGGGTACACACGATAACGATACTTTAGTGGGCTTATTAAAAGGGGCTACTGATTGGGATTATAACAACTTTTACCACGGTGTAAAAAACAGTATGTATGCTATGCAAGTAGACGGCAATGTAGACACTTTAGAAGGTTTAGTTGACAGCACCATCGAACTTGGTATGAAGTCTAAAGCCAAATGGTTTATATTACCTATTTGGGACTTGCTTAAAAAAGACGGAGAATATAGAATTAACGAACCGGGTACGGTAAAACAAGAAAATTGGGCGATAAGGTTTGATAAAAGCGACTTTAACGCTAAAACAAAAAAATACTTGTTGAATTTAACTAAAAAATATAATAGATAAATAAAAAAAGGCGTGTTATTATGGAGTTCCTATAAGGAAATTTTAGTTTAATACAAAAGTATAGCCCACTATACTTCGCAATAAGCGAAATATG
>JAZQVG010000179.1:0-7936 GCA_045631625.1 Christensenellaceae bacterium | reverse complement strand
AAATACTTTTAACCCATTTTTCTCTTTTGGATAATCGTCTGCCATAGTCCACTTCCAATCAGTTGTCTTTATAGGCTTGTATTTCTTTGCTTCATCTTCACTTAAAAAATCAAACAAACTTAAATTTTCCATAACTCATAACTCCTTATATTTTAATCGCCATTAAAAATTTTTCCTTTCAATTTGTTTCATAATAGTTGCATATTTTTCAAAACAATCTCTACAACAAAACTCCAAATTTTTATTTTGTTCAATATCAAACGCAGGATAATAATTTATTTTTGAAAGTTTTATCCCACACTTTAAACACTTTTTGTCTTTGTTCATTATTTTAATCCTAATCTTTACTTTTTATATTTCTTCGGCTCTGCAACTCTCGTATAAGGCTTTAAATGTGTCTGTTACTGACTTTTTTGTCTTGCCTTTCCAATTACAATAGTTAAGCCATTTTACACCGTCATTAAGGAAATGTGGCAATGCGTTACTTTGTTTCAAAAACTGCTCTAAATCCCACTTGTATTTAAACAAAGTATAGTTTTCGTCTTTTAATACAGTAGCGTAATTATTTATAGCACACAATACTTCGTTTAAACTATATTCTTTAATACACTTTAATATAAGATTATTTCTCTTATAGTTTAACCACTTGTTTGTATCGTGAACAATAATTTCTTCACTATTCCATTGTTTTACGATAGCAAACACTTCTTTTTCAATAGGGGGTAAGGGGGTATTATTTATATTAGTAATTTTTGTAGTATTATTTGTAGTATTATATGGTATTGTATTTTCGTTTTTAACTTCTCGATTTTCAATTTCTAAACTTCCATTTTTATTTTCTAAAAATCGAAGTTGAATTTTGTAATCTTCAAAAGGAAAACCTTTATCAAATAATGCTTGTGCAATATTAACAAGGTTTACTCTATACTGCCTTGTTCTATCCCATTTATACTTTGGGTTAGTTCTTTCATCTACAAAACCTAATTGAATTAAACCTGCAATATGTTTTCTAATTGTAGCAACCGATAAATTAAGCATTGTTTCTTGCGACAATTCTTCGGCAGTTTTATATATCCAACCATTTAAAAAATCAGTTTCAGTATAACCATTTTTGATTGCCCTATCATTTTCTTGTTTAATAAACACATCAAAATCGTTTACTCTTTCAGACCAATAAATAAATTGATTTAAGATTATTGCTTTTTCAAAATCTCCTGTAATTGCAATATATTCTTCTTTAATTACTGCTCTTTTTAGTTTATTCATATCAATCTCCTAATAAATCAAAAATTGTATTTGGTTATTTATCATATTCACTTCCGTAATAATTTCGTCATTTGTTCTATATTAAAACTGTTTAAAGAAAAAAGCACTTTATCTAATGATAGTACGAGTATCAAAAGATAAAATGCCTTTTTAGTTAGATTAAGTTATGCTTGAAAAGGGCAATCTCGTACATAACCCAATCCAACCAAGTATTATTTTACAAAACCTAATCTTATTTGTCAAGCAGAAATTAAAACTTTTTATTTTTCTCTTAACTTTTTTTCAAACTCTTTATATTCAAGACAAGGGTTATTCCCACAAGGCTTATTTTTATGAGGACAATTATTTACACAAAAATTTGATATTTGCCTATTAAACTCTAAATTTATTCCTTTTATTTTTGCTTTTCGTTCTTTATAAGCAGAAGTCGCTTTTCTTATTGACTTAAAATTTTTTTGTATCATTATTGTTTCCTTGCCTTGTTGGTGGAACAAGACTTAATTGTGATTAAAAATTTACATTAAAGGTATATCAAAACAACCAGAGCCACCATAGTTGTTTTTGCCTATTTAATTTTTAAAAAACTCGTCAATTCCAAAGACTGACTGCTCGTTATTTTCGTCAGTTACTCCAACGATTTCTTCTTTGTTTTTAGAGGTTTTAGTTTTCTTTGTTGTTTCAAGGCTTTCAGTTGCCTTTAAATCGGTTTTTTCGTCTTGTTCAACTATTTCTTCGGTTTCCGTTATTTTGTCGTATTTAGTCGTGTTTTCGACTTCAAGTGCATTTACTTGTAATACACCATCTTCGCTTGTTTCATAATCTTCAATAATCTTATCGTCTTTGCTTATAGCGTCTTGTAAATCTACCGACAATACACCATAATCTTGAATAAGTTTTTTAATTACTTTACCTTTTGCCATAGCGTCAAAGTCTTTATACCAAAAAGAAGAATATAACCTATCGTCTTTAAGTTTATCATAATTCTTTAAAAATTCTTCATAAGACACTTTGGTGTATTTGTTTGTTTTCTCGCCATATCTACTAAATGCTTGTGAATACCTGTCGGCGTGGTCTAACATTTCTTCTTTTGTTCTATACAAACGCTTTGAAAAACCGTTTAAAAGTTTAAAGTATGCCAAATAACCAATTACTTTTTTAGAGTTTCTTTCAATGTCGTTTTCTATAAATTCAAAAATCGGCTCGCCACTCCATTTATCTCTGCCCTTATATTCGCCCTCTCTTATTTCAATAACATCAAGGGTTTCGTATTGACCTGACCTTATAGCAAGTTGCTTCCAACCTTTAACCCCAAGAATAAATTGAGCAAGAGTTGTTTCTTGCCAATCGCCATTTTTATCTTTAAAACGTTTTTTGAAAGGAACAAGGTAGTATTGCCCTAATTGTGGAGAGTGGCAAAGCCCTAAACTTTCGCCAAGCAAAGCCCCTGAAAGTAAAGAATAGTGTTCGCAACCTGCAAGTGTTGGAGTGCTTGCTATTGCAGAAGTTATAGAAGAAATAAATCTTACAGTTCTTTCTTTACCTAAAATGCCTTCAATATTTGTCTTTTTAGGCACAAGATATGCCGAAAAGGTTTTTGGGGTTTCGTCTTTTTCGTATTGTTTTAAAGAATTTGTTAATGCCATAATTTATTATTCTCCTTAATTAAATTTTTTCGTATTTTATTTGATTGTCAATAAAAAATTGTTTTAAATCTTTTGCTTGTTGTAAAGTCAACTCGCATTTAAAAGACAAAGATAAAATTCGTTCTTCGCTTGTCTTTTTAAACAAAGGCTCTTGTAAAGGCGTAGGCTCGTCTATTTTGCCCTTTTCTACTTTCTTGTTCCAATCTATTATCTCGGCTTTCTTTTTGTCCTCTTGTTCTTTTAAAAAGGTTTTATGTTCTTCTTCTCGCTTATACTCTGTTAATGCTAAACTTAAATTTAAAAACTTAAAATATAAAAATTTAAGAGAAATATGGTCTATGTTTGCCATAGAATAAATTGCTTCAAGGTCTTGGTTTATTTGCGTATATAAACTTTCAATGTCTTGTTTTATTTGTTCTTCTCTATAAGTTTTGTTTTCCCATTTAGAGTTATATACTTTTTCAATAGGTATCATTGTTGCAAGAGAACCAAAAATACTATCGTAAATAGAACAAATAAGGTCTTTTTTTTCTTGCTTTTGCCTTTGAGTATAATCGTCAACTATGTCGCCTATTTTTTTAGATGTTTGGTCGAACAAAGCAATAACTTCGTCAACTTGTGCTTTAAAGTTCTTACTTGGCGTTTCATAGATTTTTTGTATGCCTATACGCCATTTGTTAAGTTCACTTGAAATCTTGTTTATGTTTGCTTTTACTTCTTTTGCTTCAACAATAGAATTATCGTCAAAAATCATATTTTCATATTTTGCCAAATAATTCTTTGCTTCTTCCATAAGTTGTTCGTTATTAAACTCTATCAACTTTGGCGTTAATTCTTCAATAGGTCGTTTTAATACTATATCCATTTCTTGCTCCTTGTTTTTTATTTAACGGTTTTTGCAAACTCGTCAATTTTCTTTTGATTTTCAAAACTTGGTGCTGTTCCCTTTACTTCATAAAGATAAACACTACTTTTTGCTATGCCTACTTCTTCGGCAAATTGACTTTGCGTTAATTTGCAAGCATATCTTACACGCTTACAAAACTCTCCATAACTTTCTTTTGGTTTAATTTTCATTTTTTTATATTCCTTTTAATTTGTTTCTTAAAAATTTTTAAATTAGTATTCCGTTTAAATGGTCTATCTCGTGTTGTATAATTTGTGCTATAAAACCACTAAACGCCATACACTTTGTTTTGTTGTCTTTTGTGGTATAAATAACTTTAACGCCTTTATGCCTTTTAACTTCCCTTTCTCCGTCAAGACTTAAACACCTTTCTTTTGCCTTGTAAGTTTCTTTACTTCTTTGCACTATCATAGGGTTAATAAATGGTATAAACTTGCCATTTTGTCTAACAAGTATAATTCGCTTTGGAACGCCTATTTGTATGCAAGCAAGTCCTACACAATGGTCTTTGTGATGTTCGGCTGTATCAATCATATCTTTTATTAAATAATCGTCTTTGCCAAATTCAAACCTTTTACTTTTTTGGCTTAAAATTTTAATATCTTTTACTATGTCTTTAATCATATCTAATACCCTTTTAAACTTCTACAAATTTTCCGTTTTCCAACTTGTAGTATGTATCTTCTTTAATATGCCTACCGTCAACTTTTCTCGTTTTTACACAAATAGGTATAGATTCGCCGTTTTCAAATTTCCACTCGGCAAGTGTTATCCACGAACCTTTTTTTGCTTTTGCTATGCTTCCGTGTCCTGCACACATTACTACTGAATTTTTACCTGAACTATTGATTTGAGCGTAGTCGCCACTTGAACCGATTTGAGCGTAGTCGCCACTTGAACCGATTTGAGCGTTGTAGCCTCTTGAACCGATTTTAGCGTTGTAGCCACTTGAACCGATTTTAGCGTAGCCGCCACTTGAACCGATTTTAGCGTTGTAGCCACTTGAACCGATTTGAGCGTAGTCGCCACCACAATTATCTTCTATTTCTTTTGTCTTTTCCCACTCGAAATCAACACTTGCTTGTACTAATTTGGCAAAACTAATCTTTGCTCCAATTTTCAATTTTGTTGTACAAAACTTTTTATTATCGTTAGTATGCGTTTTGTCTAATGCTTCAACTTCGGCAAATTCACTTATATTTCCGTTGTCATCTACCAAAGGATAATATTCTAATACTTCCAAAGGCTCTTTACAAAAGTGCATACCACTTTTACAAATCTCTGCATTTTTTTCTTCAAAAACTGTATTTTCGGCGTATTGTTTGCCTCTACATACAAGACCTTTTTCAAACGCTTTGTAGCCTTTCATTGTTGTTTTTTCTTCCATAATTTTGCTCCTTTATTTTTCTTTATTTTAACATATTAAAACTTGTTTGTCAATAGATTTTCAATATTTCGTCAAACATTTTTCAAACACCCATATTAAGTTTAAACGGTGGTCTTTCTCTGTTTTTTATATGTTCCCAAAACTTAATTTCATTGTTTTTAAGAATTTCAAGGTCTTTCTCGCAATCTTTTCTTAAAAGTTTTCTATGTAAAGTTTCACAAAAACAATTTTCGCCATTGTCAGTTATATATTTTATTTGACATTTAATTATAGCAAACTTTAAATCGTTGTCGCAAAAAAAAGTATGTAATAACTGACAATAGTAATTATTTGGTATATGGTCTATTGCCCACTCTTTTTTTGTTTTTCCGTCTTTGTCTATTGCCGTTTTGTTTTCAAAAATTCCTTTTTCGTTTGTTCTTTTATCAATTAAAAGACCGTCAGGGCTTGCCATAATAAAAGGGTATTCGTCGCTTACTAAAACAATATCTTTTGTGTTTATAAATTCGTATTGTGGAAAATCTAATTCAAAAAGTTTTGCGAGGTGTTCTTCGGCATTTATTCCATATTGCACTATTTCATTATCAGACAAGTCTTTTGGCTCTTTTATACCTGTTTTAAGTTCCCACAAATCAACATTTGTCATAAACTTTGACAAACCCATAATTGCCCCTGCTTCGCTTGCTCCAATATGATTTTTTCGCAAGTCGTACCACTTTTTACTTTTATATTTTACTTTAATTTGCATTATCTTTCCACCTTTTTTTAATTAAACAAAAATCGTCATGTAAATTGTTTTTGTTAGATATTCCGTTTATTTCAAGTCTTTCGAAATCGTTTAAAGAACTATCGCCGTCTAACATAACTAAAACGCTAAATATTGCCCCAAAAGTGCTATCTTCTTTATCTTTCCAATAATTTGCAATTTCGCACAAATTATTTAAAAAATCTTTTCTTTTCTTATCCATTGTTATCCTCTTTTAAATATTTACTAAAATATTTTTCTTCTGCTTTTTTGCGTGCTTTTACTGCTTCTTCAAAAGTGTTAAATCTCCCAATTAAAATAGCCTTATAGTTTACTCTAATATCCGCACGCCATTTTTTTTTGCTTGGCTCGTATCTAACGCCTTTTACACCGCTTTTATTGTTTTTATATGGTTTATTTGTGCTAATTACACCTATATTTGTTCCTTTTACACTTTTCATTTTTCTAAACTCCACAAGTATATTGTTTTTATTTTTTCAATTTTTCGTTTATCTTCTGGAATAAAACCACGTTCGATAAAACTAATTTCCGTTTGATTGCTTTTAATTACTTTTGCAAAATTTTGTTGACTTTGTTTAAGATAATTGCGTGCAATTTTGCACATTTCTTTTAATGTTATTTGGATATTTTCCATTTTTTACTCCTATATTATATTAAATTTTTGTTAAAATTTCAATAATTATAGTAGAATAATATATATAATATATATTATTTACTATAAAAACATTGTACTCGTTTTGTTTCGCCGTTTATTTTTACAATACTATCGCCCTTTCCTTTAAGTTTTTCTGCCCCTTTTTGCTCTAATATAACAAGGCTATCCCTTACCGAAGAAACACGCAACGCAATTCTATCGGCAATATTCGCTTTTAAGTTTCCTGTTACAACAGTTACCGTAGGTCTTTGTGTTGCGATAATCAAGTGAATACCGCACGCCCTACCTTTTTGAGCAAGTTTAACAACCAACGGTTCTATGCTTTTTTTTGCTTCCATAATTAAATCGGAAAACTCGTCAATAATAATAACAATTCGCCAATCTTTCCATTTATCGATATTATTTTCAACCATTTGAGAATAGCGTTTTTCCATTGTTATAACCGCCCATTTAAGCATATCAACTGCGTCATAAACATCAGTTGCAACTTGTGTATATTTAACGCCCTCATATTTTGCAAAACCAACTTTTTTAGTGTCAATAATCAAAGGCTTGTAATAATCGCCCTTTTTGTTTTGCTCTAATATACACTTTACAAAGTTGTTAAGTAATACGCTTTTACCAGAGCCTGTACAACCTGCTATAAGCAAGTGTGGTGTTTCGTCAAGGTCAACCATTTGGCAAGTGCCGTCAGTTGCCTCGCCAACTAACAATTTATATGGCGTTGCTTGTTTAAGGCGTTTATCAAGGGCTAAAACGCCTGTTTCGTCTTTGGTAAACTCTAACCCAAAAACTCTCGGCTCGACCATTTCAGAGCGAGTTATAGCCTTTCCAAGCGTTGCCTCTAATATTTTAACGGCTCTATTTAATTTTAAAATATCTTCGGGCTTTGATAATCTAAAAAAGTGAGTAATTACTACTGCACCGTCGTTTGTCTTGCACCAACTACATCTAACGCCATAAAAAGATAATTCCGTTGCTATTGCTATACCATCTAAATAGTTTAATTCGTTCATAGTTATAATTTCCTTAATGCGTCTAATGTTCTTTTGTCAATATTTTTTTGGTCGTTAAATTTATAAAAAGTCCCAATCCATATTTATACAATCATTGCTATCCCAAATTTCAACGCTAAAACTTAAATAAATTTCATTTATATCTTCTATTATAGTTGCGACAATATGCTTATAGTTTAAATCAAATAAATGGTTTTCTAAATTATGACCGCCTAATTTTTTGCAAAGTTCTTCTAATGAGCCTTTCCAATCATATACTATGTTATGCAATTCTTGAAAATCTTTTTCGGCGTGCT
>JAZQVG010000178.1:0-3299 GCA_045631625.1 Christensenellaceae bacterium | reverse complement strand
GGCTCTCGCCCTAATATTCAAACTATACTACTATTATAACACTATTTTTAGTTTTTCGTGTCTTTGAGTGTCAATAATTTTATAGTGTCGCCTAGTTCTTTACAAACCCCGCTAGCAAGTTGCAAAATGTCGGGGTTAACTGTCTGTCTTATCTCTATTCTTGTTTTAAGCGTCGGCAACGCTTTTATAAACCTGCCTTTTTCAAAACTCAAATCGTCTACTTTTGACAAGTTAATAAGTCCGCTTTCGTTCCCGCAATACTCTTGTAATATCTGCGGCAACCCTTGCCAAATTGCCTTAACTTCGTTTCTTGCGTTCTCGCCTTGGGTTAGCCCGTTTGCTTGGATCGCATTAAATTGAAACTTATAAACGCAACCGCTAACCTTTCTTAATGTGCTGCTTAATTGCTCCCATAATTCCGCTTCGGTCGGCTCGGTCGCTGCTTGTATTGTCTTAACATTTTTTAAAACATCTGCAAGCGTTGGCGGCATACTGCAACTTTCAACGGCTTTTTGAAACGCCACGCTCACAACTTCTTTTTCGTACCTTGCAAGCGAAGTGTACCAAGTTTCTATAAGCATAAGCATATCGTCTTTTGCTACATCTTTATAAGCGTAAGTATAATTTGCCTTAATAATTCCTATCATACTTACAACATCTTTTTTTGTTAGTTGCATAAGCATTTACCCCATTTCGTTGTAAATTTCTTTGATAATGTCCATTGAACTATTTGTCTTTCTAATAGGCGTTACACCTTGCAAGCGGTCTTGTCGCTTTTGCAACTCTGCTGCTTTTAAGTCTTGTTCTTGCACGGCTTCAAACACCCATTTTTTAATGGCTAAATAATGCGACTTTGCTTTGTAGCCCTTCATTTTGATATATTCGCTTAAATACTCAATGGCTCTTTCGCCGTTTTCCATAGCAAGCAACTTTTCGTGTTCGGCTTCTGTTAGCAATACATTTTTATACTCGCCGTATTTGTGCTTTGTGTCCGTTGTCGGCTCTTTGGCGGGTTGTTCTTCGCCTTCGCCGTAATTCTCGGCTATGTAATTAAAGATATTGTCTAGTGTTATAGTCCTGTTAACATCATTGCTAATCAAATGCTTATATACAAAAGTTATCAATGACTTATCTTTAACCTTTTCCATATCGGCTTTTATACAATCTTCAACGGGCTTGCCGCCCCTAACTATGCTCCACTTTAAATAGTTTAATATTGCTACTTCTTGTGTTTCAAAGTTATATTTAACAACGCTATAAACCCTGTCGAAGCGATCTAAAAGCACTTTTATTGTTTCTTCACTAAACCCCGTTTGAAAAGCCATAATTTTAATAGGTAGTTTATAAATACCTAATTGCCTTGTTTGCGGGTTAGTTAACAAGTAAAGCCAAAAATACTTATCTTCTACGCTAAAACTATCAAGTACCTTTTCGTCGCTCCAAAAGTCTGTATTAACAATGCGGTTTATTCCCATATCGCACCTTCTTTTTTATTATATTACTATAATTTTCCAAAAACTCAAAATGTTTTTGCATACTTTTTTTAAATTTCTAAAAAATCTTTGAATTTTTGTAACGCCTTTTGCTTATTTACGGTCGCTTTGCCGTTAATATCAAAAGTTAAGTTCTTTTCAAATAACTTTGCAATCTCTTTGCGGGCTTTTTCGTAGCCGTTGTGTAAACCCTGCAAATAGCCCTTTGTTATGTTCTCGGCAATATCTTTTTTGCCGCTATCTTGCCCGCCACTCGTTTTGTTGCGTAGTTGGTAGCCCATATTTGCATACTCTTTGATCCAAAATTGCTCCCACTCGTCCAACTTGCCTATTTCGTAAGTCATACATAAGCAACTATACCCCGTTGGGTTGTCGTCGCTCTTTAACCCGTGCTTTTTTAGTGATAAATCAATATGTTGGTAGCCTTTCAAATGTTGGGCTAGTCGGGTTAAGATGTGTTTTGCCTGCCCTATGTACGCAAACTTAAACCCGTTTTCTTCTCGGGTTAATATGTAAATACCGCTTGTGTCGGGTATGTTGCCAAAATGCTTAACCCATTTTTGCTTATTGCTTTGCTCAATGGCTTTTGCTTTTCTCAATGCTTTTAATTGTTCTTCGGTCATACCGCTTGCACCTTCTTTTTTAAGTGTTCTATGTATTCGCCAAGCGTCATACCTAAAATGTTTATCAAATCACGCAAAACAACATTGTCTAAAAACTCTTTTGTCGCTTGCTCTACATATTCAGTTTTTGGCTTCGCTCCGCCATTTGCAGCATAAAGCCAATTTATACGCTCAATTATTTGTTGCTCCATAATCGCCCCTTTTATTACACCCAATTTAGTTTATTTTTCACTTTTTCGACATTGTAGCAAACCCAACAACAAGCGGTGTTAAAACTTGATGTCTTGCCTAAAAACTTTATACGCTTTTTGAAAATTATAATTGATAATTTATCGGCATATTTTTCGTACAAATCAGCCCTTTTTGGTGTTTCCAAAGTAGATAACGGCAACAATAATGCAAATGCTTTAATTTGTCCCTTTTCTGCCAATTCAAAACTTCGTTGTATAATTTCATATTGCAAACTAAATGGCGGGTTGCTAATCATTAAATCGCACTCGGCGGGTGGCTCGGTTTTGAAAAAATCATTTTGCAAGTTATCAAATATATGAGTTGCTTTGTATTTTAGTTTTAGTTCGTCCGCTTTTAACTTAAATTCGCTATCATAATTATTAAACGGAAACCAAATAGACTTATAACTTTTAATATCAATTATGTTATAAATGTTTTCAACAACCCAACGGGGTGTCGCTACGTGATCTTTATTTTGTTTTTTGTCTTCTTCATATGTTGTAATCATAACTTACCCCTTCTTAATTTATGTTGTAACTCTCGCATAAACTCTTAATCTCGTTGCTGCTTAATGTTGGTATGCCTAATTCGTGGCAATCTGCAACAACGCTTTCTATTATTCGGCTCATTTCTTCGGTGTTATATGTACTGCTACCGAAGTACACCATAACTCTTTGGTAGCCTTCCAACTTGCTTGCGTCCATACTCTCGGCAAACCAACCCAAGCCGTTTTTGCTAAAACGGTTAACAAATGCGTCAACCGCTTCGCATTTTATCGGCAATATTTCAAACACGCCGCACTCTTTTATTTTCTGCTTATAAACATCTTCTTTTGTGCTGCCAATCGCTTTTGCCACTTGGTCGCACAATGTCCAAAAATAGTTGTTAGCGTCAATGCTGCGGCGTTTTGAATATTTTTTAATCCTAACCGCTAAATCTTTGTCCTTTGGCA
>JAZQVG010000177.1:0-26571 GCA_045631625.1 Christensenellaceae bacterium | reverse complement strand
AGCAAAATTTGCTACTCTTTATTTTTTTGTTTTATAGGAACGCAAGGGCAACGGCACAGTAAATTATAAGTGATAATGCGTCCACTATAGTAGTAATAAACGGGCTTGCCATAACTGCTGGGTCAAGTTTAATTTTTTTAGCAAGTAGTGGCAACAAACAACCTATAAGTTTTGCTAAGACTATCGCCACAAACAACACGATAGAAACGATTAAAGAAATTTCTAAAGTTATGTCGTTATATAATCTATCAATAAGCATCATTTTACCAAAGCAAGCGATTGCAACCGTTAAGCCAAGCAAGATAGAAGCAAAAAGTTCTTTAAGTACTATTCTGAAAATGTCTTTAAACTCAACTTCTTCAAGGGCAAGCGCACGGATAATGGTAACTGAACTTTGCCCGCCTGCGTTACCAGCCGTACCCATAAGCATAGGTACGAAAGCATAAAGCACGCCACCTGCAACGGCTTGAAGGTTAGATTCATAATTAGACAAAATCAAAGAAGTAAAGGTTGCAGAAAACATAAGCAAAAGTAACCAAGGAATACGTGCTTTCCAAATACTAAAAATTGATTGTCTTAAGTAAGGCTTTTCAGTAGGCAACACAGCCGCCATCTTTTGGATATCTTCCGTCGCTTCTTCTTGGATTACGTCTACGGCGTCGTCTACCGTTACGATACCAACCAAGCAACCTTCCTTATCGGTGACGGGGATTGCCAAATAGTCGTATTGAGAAAGCATCAAAGCAACTTGTTCTTTATCGTCTAAAGTATTTACGGTGACTACGTTGTCGTCCATAATTTGTTCAATAACTTGTTCTTTATCGGCAAGCAACAAATCTTTTGCAGAAACAACGCCTATAAGCCTTTTCTTTCTGTCCGTAACGTAGTAAGTATAGATGCTTTCTTTATCTCTGCCGGTAGACCTAATCCTATCAAACGCTTTATCTATCGTCATTGACGCAGAAAGCGAAATAAATTCAGTAGACATAATACTGCCGGCACTATCGTCAGGGTACTCTAAAAGTTCATTTATAGTCTTTCTATTTTCAGGGTCAGAGTTTTTAAGTATTCTCTTAACAACGTTGGCAGGCATTTCTTCGATGATATCTACCGTATCGTCTAAGAACATATCGTCAACGACAGCCTTTAATTCCTTATCGGTAAAGGCTTTAATTAAGTTTTCTTGAGTTTCCGACTCAAATTCAACGAAAACGTCACTTGCAAGTTCTTTTGGTAGCAATCTAAAAAACTTTAACCAATCGCCTTCTTTTAAATTTTCTTCCATAAATTCAGCGATATCAAACGGTTCCATATCAAGAAGTAAAATCCTCAAATCGGCAAACTTACGTTCTACGTAAAAAGTATAAAGTTTTTCAAAAACAATTTGTCTATCTTCTGCCATTTCGCCACCTCCTATAAAAAATAAAAAACCTAACCAAAACGGTAGGTTTTAAATACGCTTTACTATTATATAGTTTACCATACTGGCTTTAGCACCGTAGGGCGATGAAACTGCATTGGATTACGCCTTGTTTTCGACGTAGTCTGTTGAAACCATCTTGTAGTGTCTCCACTATGTTGCGGCAGCAGCCCGTATCCCTATGGTAGCCTTACCTACCGGATATTATTAAGTTAAAGGTAAATTTTACTTTACATTTATTAGTATATTTTTTTTAACTATACTTGTCAATAATTTTTTGCAATTTTTTTGTATTTTTTTGCATTAAATTTCACTTAGTTTTCGCTATCTATTTCGCAAAGCAAGTTCGGGTTATAAAAACTAACCGTTTTACTAAACTCTAAATAGTCGTTTTTATCTATCACTATAACGGTATATTTGCCCGATAAAAAGTATAAAACTAACTTTTTACTTTTGCTAAATTCTTTTAGAGAGTGAAAGTCTGCTTTTTTATAATTTATCTTAAAAACGCCAAGCCTAAGCGACACACCTTTGTCGTCCACAACGTAATAACAAAACAAAAATAGCCCCACTACTTCCACTATTAAAAATAAAGAAAACACAAGGGAAATGGCGCTTATAACGATAGTTAGGGTGCTTATGCCTTTAGGGTTGATAAACGTTGATATTGAATAAAAGATAGAAAGAGAACAAATTAAAAAAACTGCAACCAAAAGCACCAAAACTATTGGTGAAAAATTAAAATTAAACTTGCACTTAGTGTTTAGGTTGTCTTTCACTTTAGAGTTGTTTAAATTATCCATAATCTTATTGTAGCCCAAAATAATATTTTTTGCAAGCCTTATAGTAAAATCAATCGCTTGCAAAAGTTATAGTAGTGTGTTAAAATATCTAAGTAAAACACAGTATATTTATAACCAATCGGAGAAAAAATATGATAAAACTTAAAAAGTACGGCGTTTATTATCTTGACGGCAAACTTGTTAAGGCTAACAAGGTTGACGACGACGCGAAAAAGAAAACTATTTCTTATAAAATTTTATCGGCACACAACACTATAAACGACGATAAAAAATTAAAAATTAAATTTGACGAAATTACTTCGCACGATATTACGTACGTTGGCATAATTCAAACGGCAAAGGCAAGTGGTTTAGAAAAATTTCCGCTTCCTTACACCTTAACCAACTGTCACAACTCTCTTTGTGCAGTAGGTGGTACAATAAATGAAGACGACCACGTGTTTGGTCTTTCTGCCGCTAAAAAATACGGTGGCGCTTTCGTTCCACCACATTTAGCAGTTATTCACCAATATATGCGTGAAATGCGTGCTTATGCGGGCAGTATGATACTTGGCTCTGACAGTCATACCAGATACGGTGCTTTAGGGTGTATGGCTATCGGTGAAGGCGGGCCTGAATTAGTTAAACAATTACTTGATAGAACTTACGACGTTGATATGCCTGAAACGGTTGCAGTATTGCTTAAGGGCAAACTTAGAAAGGGCGTTGGCCCACACGACGTTGCACTTGCACTTTGTAAGGCAACTTTTAAGACGGGTTTTGTTAAAAATAGAGTGTTAGAATTTATCGGTAAGGGCATAAAGACGCTTTCTATGGATTTTAGAAACGGAATTGACGTTATGACAACTGAAACTACATGTCTATCTTCCGTTTGGGAAACGGACGAAATTACTAAAGCGTATTATGAACTTCACGGTAGAAGCGACGGTTATAGGGAACTTAAAGCGACAAACGGTGCTTACTACGATAGGGCTGTCGTTATCAACTTATCTAAAGTAGAACCTATGATTGCACTTCCTTTCCACCCATCAAACGCGTACACCATTAGAGAGTTTTTATCAAGACCTTACGAACTACTTAAAGAGTGTGAAGAAGCAGGCAATAAACTATTACCAGAGGGCAAAAAGAACTTTAAGTTGGTAGATAAAATTAAAGACGGCAAGGTTTACGTAGAACAAGGCGTTATCGCTGGTTGTGCTGGTGGTATGTATGAAAACTTGGCAGAAGCAAGCGATATTTTAGGCGATTGTGCTATTAACAATAGCGATTTTACTTTAGACGTTTACCCATCAAGCCAACCTGTATATAAAGGGCTTGTAGAAAATGGGTATATTTCTAAACTTATGGTAAACGGTGCAGTTATAAAAACGGCGTTCTGTGGCCCTTGTTTCGGTGCAGGCGACGTGCCACAAAACAACGGTTTATCAATTAGACATACCACAAGAAACTTTGAAAGTAGAGAAGGTAGTAAACCTGCAAACGGGCAATTATCTGCCGTTGCACTTATGGACGCAAGAAGTATTGCTGCAACAGCGTTAAACGGTGGCGCGATTACTTCTGCAATGGATTTACAATATAATAAAAAGATTAAAAAATATCGTTTTGACGATAAAATTTATAAGGCAAGGGTACATAATGCCGTTAAAAATGGCGACGCAAACGAAAATTTAGTTTACGGCCCTAACATTGCAGACTGGCCAAAAATGGAAAACTTAAAGAAAAATTTACTACTTAAGGTTGCTTCCGTTTTAACCGACCCTGTAACTACTACTGACGAACTTATACCATCGGGCGAAACTTCTTCTTATAGGTCAAACCCGTTAAAACTTGCAGAGTTTGCGTTGTCAAGAAAAGACCCTAACTACGTTGCAAGGGCAAAGGCGACTATTAGCGACGGCTTTCCAACAGAATTAGGGCTTGACGAAAGCAACACTTCTTACGGTAGCGTAGTTTGTTCAATTAAGCCGGGTGACGGCTCTGCCAGAGAACAGGCTGCTTCTTGCCAAAGGGTTTTAGGTGGCGTTGCCAATATCGCAGTTGAATATGCTACTAAGAGATATAGAAGCAACCTTATAAATTGGGGTATGATTCCATTTTTAGTTAAGAAAAACGATTTCAACGTTGGCGAATATATCTATATTGAAAACGTATTAGAAAAATTGCTTAAAGGCGATTTAGAATTTAAGGCTAAAGTGTTTGGCGAAAAGGCAAGAGAAATAACCTTAACTATCGACCCACTAACAAAAGCAGAAAAGGAAATAATTGCAAAAGGTTGTTTAATTAACTACTATAAAGGTTAAAAACAAAAAAACAAAAGGCTTGAGAGTTTCTCAAGCCTTTTAATTATCTATTTTTTAGTTTTTGTTGGTTTAGCCAAACGTTCATTACAATTTTGTGTGGCAACAATTTAACTGCCAACACTTGCAAGTTTGCCTTAAACCCACAAATGCTTACGTCCTTTTTCTTCTTCAAGTCCTTAAACGCTTTTTTAACAATCTGTTCTGGCGTATACATTGCAATATACTTTTTAACAATAGCGTCTTTATCTGCGTTTACAGCCCTATTGAAAAATTGAGTTTTAGTCCAGAAAGGGCAAACTGCCATTACGTTAATTTTTCTCTTTTTAACTTCTCTATTAAGCGCCCTTGAAAAACTTAAAACGAAAGATTTTGTTGCACCGTATACGTTTATATAAGGTATTGGCTGGAAGCCTGCCACCGACGCTATATTGATAATTTTACCCCCTTCGTTTATACGTGGTAGACAAATTTGGCACATAGCCATAACTGCTTTACAGTTTAAGTCTAACATATTGATATTGTCTTCTAAAGGTGTGTTAATAAATTCTTCAAACTTACCAAACCCACTACAGTTAATAAGTAAATCTATTTTAATATCTTCTTTTTCTAACTTTTCCTTAAATTCAGCATAAGTTTCGCTTTTAGACAAGTCCCTTGCAAAAACGTCCACTTCAAACGGTAAACTTTCTTTTAGTTGGTTTAACTTATCTTCACTTCTTGCAATTACAATAACTTTATCAAATTTATCAAAAGAACTAAGCATTTCGCAAAACTTTTTGCCAATGCCACTTGATGCACCCGTAATTACAGCAGTTTTCATAATTATATCTCCTTATATTATATTTACCCTTTTATTTTAGCGTAAAACAGGGGTAAAAACAAGTATTTATTAAATTTTTTTGGCATAAAATGAATAAAAGGAGCAGTAATTATGAGTTTTATTGAAGAAATAAAAAAAGTTTTAGATATAGACGAAAAACTGTCGCCAAGCGTTTACCGTGCGATTATTTTTGGCGATAGTGGGGCGTACTTTGAAAACGTTTTAGGCATTGCTTGTTTTTGCCCCGACACAATAGAACTTTGTATTAAAAGGGGGTGTATTAGAATTTGTGGGGAAAATCTAAGAATAAAAAAACTGTTCGGTCAGGACGTAGCGATAATGGGAAAGATAACCAAAATAGAAAGAGTTTAGGGGTGTATTGTACCTATCAGGTTGATGGGTTAAACTTAGTTAATTATATAAACACATTAAAAAACAAGGGTATAAGCCTATACAATTTAACTAAAACTAATGCAAAAAGCATTACTTTTTCTATAGAAATAAAGGATGAGCAAAAATTTTTTGCAATAAGCAAAAATATGTGCTATAATTATAAAAAAGTAAAGAGTTTTAGTGGTAAAGGCTACCCGTTTTTTTATCTAAGTAAAAATATCGGGTTGGTTATAGGCTGTTTTTTATTTATATTTTTAACTTTTTTCTTTAACGATTTGGTGTTTGAAATTTCTTTTATAGGAAAAGGTAGTGTTTACAAAAACCAGATAAACAGTTATTTAAAAAACAACGGCATTACTACTTTTACGCGCTTTTCTCAAATTGATTTAAATTCTCTATCTGACGGCATTTTGGCTTCTAACGAAAATTTATCTTTTTGTGAGTGTCAAAAGGTGGGCAACCGTCTTATAATAGAAACGGCAAGTAAAGTTAAGCCCACCCCCGTTTTATCGGCACAAGCATCCTACTTAAAAACAGACTTTTCGGGCGAGATTGTTGAACTTAAAGTTTACCGTGGCACGCCCTTAAAAAAGGTTGGCGACAAGGTAGAAGCAGGGGAAATTATAGTTGACGGGTTTGTTAATATAAAAGAACAAACCGTAAAGACCAACGTGATTGCAAGTGCTAAAATTAAGGTAGAAAGTGAATTTTACTACTATACCGACTTAGATAACCAAGAAAGCGTGGCGGAAAGTTTGGCGTTAGCACAGTTTGATAGGGAAACAGTAGAAATTTCAACTGAAAAACATTTAGAAAATGAAAAATACTTATATATATCTACCCTTTATTATATTGAAACGATATTTTCGGGGTAAAAAATAAGGATACTTATGGAAAACTTAACTTCACAAAAAATTCAACCTTGGACAAGAAAGGACGCAGTGCTAAACGTTGTCGTTTACGTGCTTAACTTTATACTTTTAGGGCTTATGTTTTTAGGCGCAATTTACCTTGGCAGTCAAAATGAAACCACCTTTTCTATTGCCCAATTTTTTGCAAACCCTAAAAATGTAATAAGTTTCTTCGTTTTGCTTGCTTTAGCCATTATGTTTATGGCACTTTACTTCATTTTTGAAGAAAGTGATTTTGTTAAAAGTGCAAGCAATACTGAAATGTTGTTCTTGATAATTGAAGTATCACTACTTGTAATTTTTGTGTGTGGAAACTTTATAAATCCATTTATTCGTCCATTGGCACTTGCGGCTATTTTAACGCTATTTTTAACAAATACAAAGACGGCAGTTTTTGTCAATATAGTGACTTCAATTATTATTTTCTTGTTTGACGCTTACGGTGGCTCTTTTATTTCTGGGGAAAGAACGGAACAAATTTATTTTATGTTTTTAGGTATTTCGTCAGGTATAATAGCAGTTTACGTACTTAACAACGTATACTCAAGACTAAAGATAATATTAATGAGTTTTTTAGTTTCAATACCTACGGTATTGTATATACTTTTACCTTTCGTTGCAGGTGGTAACCCAACCACCATTTTAACTTCCGTATTATACGGTGCAGTTTCCGGCCCAATGTCAGTAGTTGCACTTATGATTTTATTGCCTATTTTTGAAGGTGTATTTAGAAAAGTTTCTTGCTTTAAGTATAGTGAACTTACCGACCACAAGGCGAAGTTGGTTAGAAAAATGATAATCGAAGCACCGGGTACGTTTAACCACTCAATTATAGTTTCTAATGTTGCAGAAGCGTGCGCAACGGCTATTGGTGAAGATGCACTTTTTGCAAGAACTTGTGCTTACTATCACGATATAGGTAAACTTCGTCGCCCAGAGTTTTTTAAAGAAAACCAAGGCGAAGGTTTTAACCCACACGACGATATTACGCCAGAACTTTCTGCAAACATAATAAAGTCACACGGGGTAGACGGCTATAAACTAATTAAGAAAAACAGGTTGCCGTTAAAGATTGCAGACGTGTGCTTACAACACCACGGCACAATGCCAATTATCTACTTTTATGACAAGGCTAAAAAGTATACTGACGGCGAAGTAGATATTTTACAATATTGTTACCCAGGCCCAAAACCACAAAACAAAATTTCTGCAATTATTATGATTGCAGATGCAAGTGAAGCGGCTTCAAGGACGCTAAAAGACCGTTCAAGAGAAAGCGTGGGCAACGTTGTTAAAAAGTGTATAAAAGACCGTATGCAATTAGGTCAATTTGAAGAGTGTGAAATTACCTTAAAAGAACTTAACATTATTGAAAATACCGTTATAAACACCTTGACGGGCGTATATCACGATAGAATTAAATATCCAAAAATGAATATTAAGGACATTGAAGGGCAACTTGAAGAAGAATTGTAATTTTAGGTAGAATATGGGAAAACTTAAAGTAGAGTGTTTTGAAAAAAGATTGCAGTTAGGTAAACTTTTAGATGCCGTTTATAGTGTATTAAAACAAACGGACAATCTAAAGGCAGAATTATTATTTTATAATAGTTTTGATATGCAAGCATTAAATAGGGAAACGAGAAATATAGACAAGGTGACGGACGTTTTGTCTTACCCTACGCTTGACGGCATTAAAGGCGAAATTATAAAAAAGAAAGACCATTTTGATTTGGTGGAAGACGGGCATATCCTAATTGGTTCTATAGTTTTGTGTGAAGAAAAGATTAAAAGTCAAGCCAAAGAATATGGCAACACTTACGTTCAAGAAAGAAATTATTTGATTATACACGGTTTGTTGCATTTGTTAGGCTACGACCATATAGACGAAAAGGACAAGTTAGAAATGAGAAGCAAAGAAAAAGAAATACTTAAAATATTAGGAAGAGAAGACTAAATGAAAAGTGGATACGTTGCAGTAATTGGAAGGGCAAACGCAGGCAAAAGCACGCTTGTAAACGTGCTTGTCGGCGAAAAGGTTGCAATAGTTTCGCCTAAGCCACAAACTACAAGAGATAGAATAATGGGTGTTTTAACCACTAAAGACGAACAGATTGCTTTTATTGATACCCCCGGTTTATACAAGGCAGACAACCTACTTAATTCAGTTATGCAAAAGACGGCTGAAGATACTGCAGGTGAAGTAGATTTAATTATGTTCGTTTTAGACGTGCATAGCGGGGTTAGTGATAAGGACAAACTTTTAATTAAAAAGTTTTCTTCGTCTACCGTGCCATTTGTTTTGGTTTTGACAAAAACGGACATTATGCCAGAGAGTTTACTTTTATCTTCAGTAAAAGATTTAAGTGATTTAGGGGTAGATATTATACCCGTATCTGCAAGAAAGAATAAAAACATTAAAGAATTATTAAAAGTTATTCGTTCATATTTGCCAGACGGAGATAAGATTTTTGAGCAAGATATTATCTCTGACAGAAGCGAAAAGTTTATGATTTGCGAAATTATGCGTGAAAAAATACTTCTTAAATTTGACAAGGAAATTCCGCACGGCGTAGCAATTATCGTAAACAAGTTTGAACGTATACATAACGGCAAAACTTACGACATATCTTTAGATATTATTTGTGAAAAGGAAAACCACAAAGCCATTTTAATTGGTAAGCAAGGAAAAGCAATAAAGGAAGTTTCTTCTTTTGCAAGACAAGATATGGAAAAGTTTTTAGATACAAAGGTTTTTTTGACAACTTACGTAAAGGTAAAAGAAGATTGGAGAAACAGCGCTTTTTTACTTAAGGAACACGGATATACTGAAAACTAAATTAGGGTATAAAATTAACCTTTTTACACATACTTGTTTGTATGAAGAAAAAGGGTGTAGAAACTGCTGATATATTGTGGGAAATGTTTTGTAAATCGGGCGAAATTTCCTACTATCAGTTGTACAAAAAGATAAAAAAAGATTAAGGGAAATTTATGGAAGAAAAGGTTAGCGGAATAGTATTAAGTGGCGTAAATTATGGAGAAAACGATAAAATTTTAAACATTTTTACGTTAGAAAAGGGTACTATATCGGCTAAAGCAAAAGGTGTAAAAAAGGCAGGTGCAAAACTAAAATTTTGTGCCGAGCCTTTTTGTTTTGTTGAATATGTTTTATCTTCCACTTCTAAGGGAAATACGATAATAGGTGCAAGTTTAATAGACAGTTTTTATCCTATAAGAGAAGACTTAACGAAGTACTATTCTGCGTCAACCGTATTAGAATTTTTAAAAAGGTTTGAAAAGGAAAGTATGGTTTCAAGCGAACTATTTTTGCTTACCATCGACACTTTTAAGAATTTGGCGTACGGAAAGGAAGCGCCTTTAAGTTTAGTAGTAAAATTTTTACTGTCTGCCCTAAAAAATTCGGGGTATGCCCTTTCGTTAGACGGGTGTTTTGAGTGTGGAAACGTAGGGTTTAATAGAATATTTTTCGACTATGAATCGGGGGCGTTTTTGTGTGAAGATTGTTTAGATAAAAATAGCCAAACAACAAGGGAAATTAATTTTAATACCTATCAAGCGTTGCAAGACGCAGAAAGGGGGAAAGAGTTAATAGACGAAAAAAGTGCAGTTGCATTAAGGTTAATAGACTATTATTTAGTAAATAAAGCACAGGAAAAACTTAATTCTTTAAAAGAATTGATAAAAATTACGGCATAAAAGAAAAAATAGGTTAAATTGTCTTGAAAAATATTAAAAATTGGTGTAAAATAAATAGGCAAAAAAATCAAGACTATTTTTATAAAAGAAAAACATTTAAGGAGATAAAATATCTATGAAGTATGTTTACTTATTTAGCGAAGGCGATGCAAGTATGCGTGAACTTCTTGGTGGTAAGGGTGCAAACCTTGCAGAAATGACCAAGATTGGTTTACCTGTTCCACAAGGCTTTACCATTGCTACTACGGCTTGTACGAAGTATTATGAAGACGGCAAGCAAATCAACCCTGAAATTCAAGCAGAAATTATGACTTACATCGACAAGATGGAAGAAATCTGTGGCAAGAAGTTTGGTGATAAAGAAAACCCACTTTTAGTTTCAGTACGTTCTGGCGCAAGGGCGTCAATGCCTGGTATGATGGACACCATATTAAATCTTGGCTTAAATGAAGAAGTTGTAAACACTATCGCAGTTAAGTCAGGCAATCCACGTTGGGCTTGGGACTGTTATAGAAGATTTATTCAAATGTATTCTGACGTCGTAATGGAAGTTGGTAAGAAATACTTTGAAGAATTAATCGACAAGATGAAAGAAGAAAAGGGCGTTAAACTTGACGTAGAACTTACGGCTGACGACTTAAAGGAATTGGCTGGTCAATTTAAGGCTGAATATAAGGCAAAAATCGGTAAAGATTTCCCATCAGACCCAAAAGAACAACTTATGGGCGCTGTAAAGGCTGTGTTTAGGTCTTGGGACAACCCACGTGCTAACGTTTACCGTCGTGACAACGATATTCCATATTCTTGGGGTACTGCCGTAAACGTTCAAGCAATGGCTTTCGGTAATATGGGTGAAAACTGTGGTACGGGTGTTGCATTTACGCGTGACCCTGCTACAGGCGAAAAGAAACTTATGGGTGAATTCTTAACCAACGCACAAGGTGAAGACGTTGTTGCAGGTGTTCGTACACCAATGCCAATCGCACAAATGGCGGAAAAATTCCCAGCAGCGTTCGCAGAATTCAAAAAGGTATGTGAAATCTTAGAAAATCACTATCACGATATGCAAGATATGGTGTTTACCGTTGAAAACGAAAAACTTTATATGCTTCAAACAAGAAACGGTAAGAGAACGGCTCAAGCCGCTTTACAAATTGCCGTTGACTTAGTTAAAGAAGGTCATAAGACTAAGGCTGAAGCCGTTAGTATGATTGACCCAAGAAACTTAGACACTTTACTTCACCCACAATTTGATGCTAAGGCATTAAAGGCTGCAACCCCAATGGGTAGGGGCTTAGGCGCATCTCCTGGTGCTGCTTGTGGTCAAATCGTATTCTCTGCTGAAGACGCAGAAGCGTGGAAATCAGCAGGCAAGAAGGTTGTTTTAGTAAGACTTGAAACTTCACCAGAAGATATTACCGGTATGAAGGCTGCTCAAGGTATCTTGACAGTTCGTGGTGGTATGACTTCACACGCTGCCGTTGTTGCACGTGGTATGGGTAAGTGCTGTGTATCTGGCTGTGGCGACATCGCTATGGACGAAGAAAATAAGAAATTTACCTTAAACGGCAAAACATACGTTGAAGGTGATTATATCTCTATCGACGGTAGCACGGGTGCTATCTACGACGGTATTATTCCAACCGTTGACGCTGAAATTAGTGGTAACTTCGGCACTATTATGGGCTGGGCTGACGAATTTAGAGCATTAAAGGTTAGAACTAACGCTGATACTCCTGCTGACGCTAAGAAAGCAAGAGAATTAGGTGCTGAAGGTATTGGCCTTTGCCGTACGGAACATATGTTCTTCGAAGCAGATAGAATTGCTGCGTTTAGAGAAATGATTTGTTCTGATACAGCAGAAGAAAGAGAAGTTGCATTGGCTAAGATTTTACCATATCAACAAGGCGACTTTGAAAAACTTTACGAAGCGTTAGAAGGTATGCCTGTTTGTATCCGTTTCTTAGACCCACCACTTCACGAATTCGTACCTACTACTGAAGAAGATATCTCTGCTTTAGCAAAAGCACAAAATAAGAGTGTTGAAGATATTAAAGCGTTGATTGCGTCATTACATGAATTTAACCCAATGATGGGTCACCGTGGTTGCCGTCTTGCTGTTACTTATCCAGAAATTGCTAAG
Organism: Christensenellaceae bacterium; assembly: GCA_045631625.1. Taxonomy (GTDB): domain Bacteria; phylum Bacillota; class Clostridia; order Christensenellales; family Borkfalkiaceae; genus UBA1259. The sequence continues at coordinate 14,061 of JAZQVG010000177.1, read as the reverse complement.
ATGCAAACTACAGCCGTTATTCGTGCTGCTATTAACGTTCAAGCAAAACATAAAGATTGGACGGTTAGACCAGAAATTATGATTCCGTTGGTTGGCGACGTTAAGGAATTAAAATATATCAAAGCCGTAGTTGTTGCAACTGCTGACGAAGAAATTGCAAAAGCAGGCGTTAAACTTGACTACGAAGTTGGTACTATGATTGAAATTCCAAGGGCTTGCTTAACTGCAGACGAAATTGCACAAAATGCAGACTTCTTCTGTTTCGGTACTAACGACTTAACACAAATGACGTACGGCTTCTCAAGAGACGATGCAGGTAAGTTCTTATCAGATTACTACGATGCAAAGATTTTTGAAAACGACCCATTTGCTAAGTTAGACCAAAACGGTGTTGGTAAACTTATGGATATGGCAATTAAACTTGGTAGACCAGCAAATAAAGACTTACACGTTGGTATCTGTGGTGAACACGGTGGTGACCCAACTTCTGTTGAATTCTGTCACACAATCGGTTTAGATTACGTATCATGCTCGCCATTTAGAGTTCCAATTGCAAGACTTGCCGCTGCCCAAGCAAACATCAAAGCGCCAAGATAGTGGTTTAGATAAATTAAAACGGTTAGGAATTTCCCTAGCCGTTTTTTTATAAAATATAACGTAAGATTATTAAATTACGTTGACATAACGAAATAAAATATTTAAAATATAAATTACAAAATAAATAAAAAGGAGAAATAAAAATGAAATATATTTGCGACGTATGTGGTTACGTTTATGATGAAGAAGTGGAAGGTGTAAAATTTGAAGATTTAGGCGACGATTATCTTTGCCCGTTGTGTGCCGTAGGCAAGGACCAATTTAGCCCTGAAGAATAAGAAAAAAGCGTTGAAGTTCAACGCTTTTTTGTTTTTAAATTATTTAGTAAGTTCGTTTGCCAAGTTAGATAGTTCTGTTAAATTTTCTTGACTTAGCGAAGATAAAATTTTAACCGTCGGCTCTATAAAAGTAACATTTTTAGATTTTTCAAACATTTCTTTCATTATCTTGACAGCCATAGGCATCCAACTACCGTTTTCGATAAAACCGATAGCCCTATTTTGATAGCTTCTCTCTGTCAAATGTAAAATAAACTCTTTCATTTTAGGGAAGATATCGCCGTTATAGGTGGTAGTTGCAAGCACAAGTTTATCGTACCTAAACGCATCTTCAACAGCCTCTGCCATATCGCAACGTGCAAGGTCGGTTAAAACCACTTTACACCCTTTTTCTTCTAAAATCTCAGAAAGTTTTTCCGCTGCTTTTTTGGTGTTTCCATAAATTGAAGTATAGGCAAGCATAACGCCTTTGCTTTCTGCTTGATAACTTGACCAAATATTATATAGATTTAAATAATACCCAAGATTTTCCTTTAGAACAGGTCCGTGTAAAGGGCAGATAGTATTTATTTCAAGGGAAGAAGCCTTTTTAAGTAGTGCTTGCACTTGTGCGCCGTATTTACCAACAATACCAAAATAATATCTACGTGCTTCACACGCCCAATCTTCATCACAATCTAACGCACCAAATTTACCAAACCCGTCTGCAGAGAAAAGTACTTTTTCGCTACTTTCGTACGTTACGATAACTTCCGGCCAATGCACCATTGGCGCAGTTAAAAAGGTTAAGGTATGGCTACCTAGCGATAGCGTAGAATTTTCGCCTACAACGACACGCCTATTTGCAAAATCGGTACCAAAGAAGTTTTGCATCATCTTAAACGCCTTATCGCTTGAAACTATTTGTGCGTTAGGGTACTTATTCATAAACTGAACAATATTTGCAGAGTGGTCAGGCTCCATATGTTGTACTACTAAATAGTCTGGCAACCTACCGTCTAACACTTTAGTTAAGTTGTCAAGCCACCCGTTTGTAAAATTGGCCCCGACCGTGTCCATAACTGCAATTTTATCGTCTAAAATAACGTAAGAATTGTACGCTATACCGTTAGGAACGACGTATTGACCTTCAAAAAGGTCTATATTTTTATCGTTTACGCCTATATATTTAATAGATTGACTAATCATCTATATCACCCCTTATTTAGAGCAAGTTGGGTCAGGTGAAGAATCATATCCATACAAAGCATCCGATATAACTTTTAAAACTTTATCGTGGCAACCACCACAACCGGTAGAGCAATGTGTGACTTGTTGTACTTCCTTAAAAGCAGAAACAACGTCATTGATATTTTTTAAGTTTTCAACAGCGCTTAAAATATCAAAATAACTAACTTGTTTACAATTACATACCATATAATTTTCGTGCATAATTTTATCCCCTTTTTTATAATATTAACCTAAAAGGACGTCCGTCACAAGCATAACGCAAAAACCAATTAAAAGTGCATAAGTTGCGCCACGCTGACTGCCGTGTGCGTGCGTTTCAGGTATAATTTCATCACTAATTATGTATAACATTGTGCCACCTGCAAATGCAAGTGCTAAAGGTAAAATGGCTTCAGAAATGCTTACTGCAAAGTAGCCGATAAGCGTGCCAACAACTTCTATAAGCCCTGTTGCAAGTGCTATTAAAAAGGTCTTTTTCTTGCCAACTCCAGAGCAAAGCAATGGCCCGATTATAACCATACCTTCAGGTATATTTTGTAGTGCAATACCACCTGCAATAATAAATGCTTCCGTACTATTGCCCGTGCCAAAACCAACGCCGGCGGCAATACCTTCCGGCAAGTTGTGTATTGCAATTGCCAAAACAAAAAGTATCACCTTATGAAGTTTGTTTTGTGAATGTTCTTCCATTTCGCCGCCAATAAGATTGTGCGTATGTGGTATAAGTTTATCTAAAAGGCTAAGAAAAACAGCCCCGACCATAATACCAATAACGCTAGTAATAATGCCGTAATCTCCACCCTTTTCGTAAGATGGTATAATTAGCCCAATTACTGCGGCAGCAAGCATAATACCTGCAGCAAAAGAAAGTATTATATCTGAAAATTTATGAGATAATTTTTTAAATATGAAGCCGATACCTGCACCAAAAACGGTAGCACCACCAACCCCTATTGCCGTAAGTAAAACAATGTCCATATACACTCCAAAAAGCCACTCGATTATTACTTTTTTATTATATCATAGGCATAAAAAAAGTCAAGATAAAATTATCTTTTTATCCTGACTTTTGCTTCAGTAACGTCTGATAACACTAATTCGCCATTTTGATTAAATGATTCGATATTGTAGTTCATTAAATTACATAATTAAAACCTTAAAATTTATTTAATAGTTTGAGGAGAATACGTTTTCTTTTGTCCGTGTCCACCAAAAATGTTCCACACTCCAACACCTAATCTTTATCGTTAAAACATTTGATAGCCTTTAAGAAAGAGTCAATACGATTAGGCATTTTTGTTACGTACGTTTTTTTCATAGCGTAAAATTAAAGTTTGTTTCTTTGGATTTTGCCACTTATTGTCTTAGGTAATTCGTCACGGAAAACAACCACTCTTGGATATTTATATGGTGCAGTGTGGTCTTTAACGTATTTTTGAATTTCTTTCTTTAATTCTTCCGTTCCTTCAGTACCTTTAGTTAAAACGATACTTGCTTTAACTACTTGTCCCCTAACTTCGTCTGGTACGGCAGATACACCACACTCTAACACGTAAGGTAATTCCATTATTACAGATTCAATTTCAAACGGTCCGATACGGTAGCCAGAAGATTTAATAACGTCGTCAACACGACCAACGTACCAGAAATACCCGTCTTCATCACGCCAAGCAGTATCGCCCGTATGATATAAACCATCGTGCCAAGCGTCGTTGGTCTTTTCGGTGTCACGATAATATTCTCTAAACAAACCACAAGGAACACTCTTGTCGGTGTGGATAACGATTTCGCCAACTTCACCAGCAGGAACGCTATTTCCGTCAGCGTCAACAACGTCAACGTCGTATTGTGGATTTGCTTTACCCATAGCGCCGATTTTCGGTGTAGTTCCGTAAAGGTTTGCAATAGCAAGTGTTGTTTCCGTTTGACCGAAACCTTCCATTATTTCTAAGCCTGTTGCTTCTTTAAACTTATTGAATACTTCTGGGTTAAGTGCTTCGCCAGCCGTAGTCATATGGTGTATTGAAGATAAATCGTATTTAGAAAGGTCGCCACGAATTAACATACGTAGCATAGTAGGTGGGGCACAGAAAGTCGTGATGTTATATTTAGCAAACATAGGTAGCAAGTCGTTTTCGTCAAATCTATCAAAGTCATAAACGAAAACTGCACCTTCGCAAAGCCATTGCCCGTATAATTTACCCCAAAGAGATTTGCCCCAGCCTGTATCAGAAATGGTAAGATGTAAACCATCTCTTTCACAGCAGTGCCAATATTTAGCAGTTACGTAATGCCCTAAAGCGTAAGTGTGCTTATGTGAAGCCATTTTTGGATTACCCGTAGTGCCTGACGTAAAGAACATAAGTGCAGATTCATCACCACAGGAACAATCGTTTTGACGTTCATATTTGCTTGAGAAAAGTTTGTATTCTTTATCAAAATCAAGCCAACCGTCTTTTGCACCGCCTACCATCACGAGTTTTTCTACTTGTGGGCATTTTTTAGCGGCACTTTCTGCATAGGTATAAGTATCGCCGTCAGCAGTACATACGATTGCTTTTACACCTGCAGAATTATATCTATATTCAAAGTCGTGTTCTTTTAATTGATTGGTCGCTGGGATTGCAACAGCGCCGAGTTTATGAAGGGCAACCATGCAGAACCAGAATTGATAATGGCGCTTAAGTACAAGCATAACTTTATCGCCACGCTTAATACCAAGTGACGTGAAGTAGTTTGCTACTTGGTTAGATGCTTTCTTTATATCCTTAAACGTAAAGCGTCTTTCAACCTTGTTTTTATCTAAGTGAAGCATTGCAAGTTTTTCAGGATATTTTTCTGCAATGCCGTCAACTATATCAAAACCGAAGTTAAAAGTGTCGGTATTTTTAAAGTTGATTGATTGAAGTCTGCCTTCAGCATCTTCCTTAGTTTCAACAAACTTTTCACAAACCAAACTTTCGCTTGCCTTTGCGTTCATTACGCTTTTTCTAACAACCGTTTCAGTAGAATTATCGCCCGACATAACTACGGCAACGAAAGTACAACTCTTACCGTCAACGGCAATCATACCATGTGGCATAGAAGAATTATAATAAATGCTATCGCCTTCACTTAAAACTTCTACGTGGTCACCGACTTGAATTTTAAGTTTTCCACTTAATACTAAGTCGAATTCTTGACCACTATGCGTAGTTAAATGAATTGGCTTATTTTCTTGAACTTGTGAATATTCGTAGGTAACGTAATAAGGCTCAGCAAGTTTATCCTTAAATTTTGGTGCTAAGTTAGCAATGTTAATACCGTCTTCTTTAGCAGTTTCTTGACCTTGCCCTTTTCTTGTTACGGTATAGGTAGAAAGGCGGGCAGAACTACCTTCAAGCAAGTCTGTCATTTCAACGTTAAACGCTAAAGCACATTTATGGATAAAAGAGAAAGGAATATCTTCTTTCCCACTTTCATAAGAAAGGTAAGTCTTTTCATCCACGTCTGTTTTTTTAGCCATTTCTTTTACGGAGAAACCAATAATTTCACGCAACTCCTTAATTCTTGTTGCGACTTCCGATAACTGATTTAAAGTGTTGTTTGTGTTCATGGTTAATAACTTCCTTGAAAAATTTTATTTTTATAATATTTTTTGTTTACATTATTTTTCTAAAAAAAACAAAAACCCATCTCAAGATTTCTCTTTGAGACGGGTATAAATACTCGCGGTACCACTCAAATTGTAGAAAATTCTACCACCTTCAGAGTCCATCAACTCCTATACACTGACGTAGCAAACACGGAAAGACCTACTTGATTTCTCTTTTGGACTTTCGGCTCGGAAGTGATAAGGTTTCTATTAGTTTTTATCGGGATTGCACCATCCCCGACTCTCTATAAAAAACGTCTTATAGAACCCGTCTTCGTCATAGCCTTTTTAGATTTTGTATGGTTAAACTTTAGCACTTTGATTTTTGTTTGTCAAGTATTTTTTATTATTTTTTTGATATATTTTTCCAATCTATTTTTTGGTCGAATGTGTTGACGAATTATTTTTAGTGTGCTATATTTAACAAACAAGGCGCTTTAGTGCTTTACTTTTTACTTAGGAGAAAGTTTAAGATGATAGATTTTCAATTATTTACAGATACTGATACGGACATTACGCCTGAAATCGCAAATGAATATGGCTATAAACTAATTAGTATGCCGTATGCTATCACTGATGGTAACGACGTATACCCTTACGAAGATTTTGATAAGTTTGATTATAAAACTTTTTACGATACCTTACGTGGTGGTGCAATTCCAAAAACTTTTGCACTTTCGCCACAAAGATATATTGAATATTTTGAGCCTACGCTAAAAGAAGGCAAAGATATACTTTACGTGCATTTTTCTGCCGCTATGAGTGGTACTTTTAACTCTATGAATATTGCGTTGAAAGAGTTAAAAGAAAAATACCCTGATAGGACGGTTTATACCATTGACACTAAAGCCATTACTATTTGCAGTTACGCTATCGTGCGTGAAATTGGCGATATGGTTAAAAAAGGTGCTACGCTTCAAGATATATTAGATTGGTCTAAAACTGAAATTGATAAGTTTGCCGTTTACTTTTTTGCAGACGACCTTAAGTTTTTTGGTAAAAGTGGGAGGGTAAGCAATCTTGCCGCAAGTATGGGCAACATATTAGGCATACGCCCAATTATCAATATGAACAGCGAAGGCATAATGGGTTCTATTGGCAAAACAAGGGGTAGACACAAGGCTTTAAGTGCTTTAATCGATTACGTAAAGGATACGCAGGAAGATATTTTAAACCACCGTGTTATAGTAGGACACGCCGACGCACTTGATTTAGCAAAAGAGTTAGAAAGAAAACTTAAAGATATTTACGGCGAAAATTTAAATACCGAAATAGTGGTGGTAAACCCAACGGCTGGTAGCCATTGTGGGCCTGATACGGTTGGCGTTTCTTTTCACGCTAAACACAGATAATTGTTAATAAATCACAAACAAAAAAGCAAGGCTTTGCCTTGCTTTTAATTTTTTAAATTAAACTAATTTATGATATTAACCGTGATTTTTGCACTTTCTTCAGGGGAAATTTTTATTGTTGCAGGGTAACTACCCGCAGTCTTTATATTAGACGCTATTACAATTTTCTTTTTATCAATATCAAAGCCTAATTCTGCTAATTTTTCTGCAACTTCCTTATTCGTCACGCTACCAAAAAATTTGCCAGAAGCACCTGCTTTAACTTGGATTGTCACTTCCTTACCGTCTAATTTTTCACGAAGTTCTTTATTTGCTTTTAATTGTTCAGCCCTATGAAATGCTTGTGCTTCTTTTTGGGCACGATTTTCGTTTAAGGCGCTTGTATCTGCAATCTTTGCCAAGCCTTTTTTAATTAAAAAGTTTTGTGCATACCCGTCTTTTGCTTCAATAATATCGCCTGCTTTGCCACTACCTTTCACGTCTTTAATTAAAATAACTTTCATAATTACTCCTAAACTTACTTGTTTATTTTATTTTATTAAAAAAAGTTAACTTTGTCAATAGAAAGGTATATTTATACCACAAAAAGTAAATAATAAAAACAAAAAAAGGAGAGAGAAAGCATGGTTAAAAATCATTGTATCAAATGCGACGTTGTTTCTTGCCGTCATAACGCAGACGGTTGCAACTGCCAACTTGATTGCATTAAGGTTACTTGTGGTTGTGGTGAACAATGTACTTGTTGTGGTAGTTTTAGCGAAAAGTAATCTATCAAAAACAAAAGAATACAAAACAAAAAGGCCGCTTTTTTAAGCGGCCTTTTTTCCATATATTATCCAAGAAAATGCGTTTACCACATACCGTGAATAGTGTAATCAAATAAAAAGTAAAATTTCTTTTAACACGTATATTTTACCACAAAAACGCCACTTGTCAATAGCAAAATGTAAAAAAAGTTCAAAAAAGTATATTTTTTATCAAATTTTAAGCGTTTTTGTGTTGTAAAAGGGGCGTGGCATTATCTAATTATCTTGACAAATATTTAAATATATATTATAATTCCAAGTTAGAAAGTATAAGCAGGAGTGTCGCCTGCATTAACATAAAGGAGATTTATTATGGCAGAAGAAGTAATTCTTACAAAAGAAGGCAAAGAAGAACTTGAAAAACGTTTGGAATATTTAAAAATTACCAAGCGTGCAGAGATTACGGAGCGTATTAAGACGGCAAGAGAATTTGGCGACTTAAGTGAAAATGCAGAGTACGATGCTGCTAAGAACGAGCAAGCGATGATTGAAGGTGAAATTCTTGACATTGAGACCAAACTTAAGTTTGCCGTTATAATAAAAGAAGGTAGTAAAAAGGGCACGGTATCACTTGGTAGCAAGGTTGAATTTGTTGACGAAGAAAGTGGTGAAGTTTTCAAGTACGAAATTGTTGGTACTACTGAAGCAGACGTTGAACAAGGCAGAATTTCAAACGAATCACCTGTTGGCAGTGCACTTCTTGGCAAAAAGGCAAACGACGTTGTTAGGGTTGTTGCACCTGCAGGCGTATTTTCAGTTAAGATTAAAAGCGTAAAATAGTTTGTAAAAGGAATTTAAAATGGAAGAAAAGAAGGTTGTTCAACCAACTGAAGAATTGGACTTGAACGAAATACTTAAAATTAGAAGAGAAAAATTAGAAAACTTACAAAAAGCCGGCAAAAATCCTTACGAAAAAGTTAGGTATGATAGGACTGCGCAAAGTGGCGAAATTAAAGGTAATTACGCAGACTTTGAAGGCAAGGTGGTTGGCATTGCTGGTAGGCTTATTTCTAAGCGTATTATGGGTAAAGCGTCTTTTGCCGTTATTTTAGACGGGCAAGGCACTATTCAATCTTACCTTTCAATAAACGATTTAGGGGACGACTATTTATCTTTCAAAGAGTGGGATATTGGCGATATTATCGGTATTAAGGGTTTGGTGTTCACTACCCGTACGGGCGAAATTTCAGTACACGCCCAAGAAATTGAACTTCTTAGTAAGTCACTTTTACCATTGCCAGAAAAATACCACGGCTTAAAGGATGAAGATACGAGATATCGTCAAAGGGAAGTTGACCTTATTGCTAACCCTGAAGTTAAGCGTACTTTCGTTGCTCGTTCTAAGATAATGAGTGAAATTAGAAAGTATCTTGACGGTGTTGGTTACTTAGAAGTTGACACGCCTGTACTTCAACCATTGGAAATTGGTGCTGCCGCAAGGCCGTTTAAGACACACCACAACGCACTTGACATTGATATGTATTTGCGTATTGAAACGGAACTTTACCTAAAGCGTTTAATAGTTGGTGGGTTTGACAGGGTATACGAAGTTGGTAGAATTTTTAGAAACGAAGGTATGGACAGAAGCCACAACCCAGAATTTACCACGGTAGAAATGTACCAAGCATACAGCGACTATATCGATATGATGAACCTTATTGAAGATATGTACCGTACTATTACGTTAAACGTATGTGGTACAACTAAAATTACCTATCAAGGCGTAGAAATTGATATGGGTAAGAAGTGGGAAAGGTTGACTATGGTAGAGTCTGTTAAAAAGTATGCAGGCGTTGACTATAACGATTGGAAAACGGATGAAGAAGCAAGGGCAGTTGCTAAAAAGATGGGCGTTGAAGTGGAAGAAGGTGACGAAGCAACCCGTGGCCACGTACTAATTGCTTTCTTTGATAAGTACGTTGAAGAAAATTTAGTTCAGCCAACTATCATTTACGATTACCCTGTTGAAAATAGCCCACTTGCTAAGCGTAAAGTTTCTAACCCAGCGTTTACCGAAAGGTTTGAATACTTTATTTACAGTCGTGAAATGGGCAATGCGTTTAGTGAATTAAACGACCCTATCGACCAAAAAGAAAGATTTGTTAAGCAAGTTGAAGCAAAGCGTGCTAAGGGTGGCAACGACGCTAAGGTGGATGAAGATTTCGTTACGGCGTTAGAATATGGTATGCCACCAACGGGTGGTCTTGGTTTTGGTGTTGACAGATTGGTTATGTTGTTAACTGATTCTGCTTCTATTAGGGACGTAATTTTATTCCCTACTATGAAACCAATTAAAAAATAGTTTTAGATAAAGGTAGTAAAAGGGGCAAATGGATAATAAGATAACTAAAAAAAGGCTATCAAATTTTTTGGCTTACGAATGGATATTAACCTTAATATTCGTTGCCCTTGGTATTTTTTTATTGGGGCTTGTTTACCAAGTCACTTCTGTACAGTTAACGCCAGGTCAAACATTTAAAGTTTTTTACGATTACGGTGTTTATTCTAACGAAAGTTTTTTTAATATTGCCGATAAAGACGTTTTAAGTTTTGATATTTATGCTAGCGAAGAAAGGATACAAGAAGCAAACGACGTGCTTAAAGCAAGGCTTTCTATTGAAGAAGGGGATATAATTTTCACTTCAAGCGTTAGTGAAAGGGAAGGGGAAAGGTCGCAAGCCGTTAGGTATATTGAAAACTCAATGGAATACCACGTCACTGACTTTGATACCCTTTTAGAAAATGGCATAAATTATCTTAACCGTTTTGTTAAAGATAGCGAAAAAGAAAATTTAAGCGCTTGGAAAGATTATAATAATCTTGACGAAAATAAAATTTACGCCAACTTTATTTCCCGTATGAAAAAGGACAACCGTTTCCGCACGGACGAGCAAAAAAGGGACGGGTTTGAAAAGGAAAAGTTGCGTATCAAAAAATTATGTGTGGTATTAAACGATTTTGATTATTTGTTAAACGAATATGATAAAAACCGTGACAAGTTGTTTTTTACCCACGAATATAACGGGCAAGTAAAAACCTACGGCATTGATTTTAGCAAACTACAAAAAAAGAGTGACAAAATGGCTGTTAACTATGCTGGGCGCACGGCGTTAAACGTTGACGAAAACGGCACGCCTATTTTAGACGAATACGGCAAGGAAACTTACGTTAGAACTACAAAAGGCGTTGTGGTTATGGCTTTTGGGTTTTATGAAAAGCAACCTGATTTGCAATACGAAACGGTGTCTTATTTGACGGATTTAGTTAAAAAACTTGGTGATATAACATTGCCAAGTCAGGCATAATAATACATAAAGAAAAACATATAGGATTATAAAATGAAAGGAAAATTTATCACTTTTGAAGGTTGTGAAGGGGTTGGAAAATCTCGCCAATTAGAACTTTTGAAAGGTTATTTAGATAAAAACAAAATAAACTATTATTTCACAAGAGAACCGGGTGGTACGGAAGTTAGTGAAAAGATAAGAAACATTATCTTGGACGGCAAAAACGTATCTATGGTTGATGAGTGTGAAGCACTTTTATACGCTGCTTCAAGGGTGCAATTACTTAAAGAAGTTGTTTCGCCTAAACTTAATAACGGTGAACTTGTTCTTTGCGATAGATATATAGATTCTTCACTTGCTTATCAAGGCGAAGCAAGGGGGCTTGGCTACGATTTTATTGAAAGCATAAACTGTTTTGCAATGCAAAATTTTATGCCAGACTATACGATATTTTTAGATTTATCGCCAGAACTTGCTTTTAAAAGAAAGGGTGGCGTTGATAAAAATGATAGGGTAGAGTTATCTGGTAAAGAATTTCACGATAAAGTCTATTTAGGCTATAAGAAACTTGCCAAAAAATTTCCTGAAAGGTTTATCGTAATAGACGCTTCGGGTAGTAAGGAAGAAACACATAATAAAATTATAAATGCACTTAAAGAAAAGGGTGTTATATGCTAAATTTGCTTCCCCTAATTAAAGAAACTTCAGCGTTTAACGGGCTACTAAACGATAAAAAGACGGCTAGGCTTTCACACGCCTATCTTTTTATTATGCCAGATGAAGAATTTATGGGGGAAATTTTAAGGATTTTTGCAAGCGTAATTATTTGTGACGACGCGTTTAATCTTTCTTGTAGAAACAGCAAGTTGGTTTTAGAAGGCTTACACCCAGACGTTATTTCGTACCCTAAAAAAAAGGAAACGGTGACGGCAGAAGAAGTTAGCGACTTAATTGAAAACACTTTCGTTAAACCTTTTGAAGGCGACAAAAAGATTTTTTTAATAAACAACGCTGATAAAATGAATATTACGGCGCAAAATAAACTACTTAAAACGTTGGAAGAGCCACCTAAGAACACTTATATATTATTGGGTGCAAAAAACGAAAGCAGTTTACTTTCTACCGTTAAGTCAAGAACGAAGATTTTTAATCTTTTTACTTTTGATAGCAAGACGCTTTTTGAGTTTTTATCTAAGGAATATATTGACGAAGATAAACTTAGAAAGGCCATTTCTTGTGGCGATGGTACTATACAAAATGCAATAGAACTTTACAAGGACGAAAGTTTAGGCGACTCTTTAGATTTTATTAGCGATATGTTAGTTAATATGAAGTCAAGTAAGGACGTATTAACGTATACGGTAAAATTTACTAACCAAGAGATAGAGTTATATAAATTTTTAGAACTATTAGAGATAGCGTTTAGAGATTTATTGGTATATAAAAACGGACAAAAAAACCTTGTTAAAAACCCTGCTTTCTTGCAAGAAATAAAGGATATTGACGGGTTAAAGACAGGTACTATAATAGATATATTAGAAAGAATTATTCAGGCGAAAGAAAGGCTTGACGCCCAAAGCAAACCTGAAATGGTTGTTGAGTGGTTGTTCTTTCAAATATTGGAGGTTAAATATAAATGGCAAAAGTTATAGGTGTTAAATTTAAAAACACCGCAAAGATATATTATTTTGCGCCAAGTGATAAAAAGGAAGATTTAAAGGAAAAGGACGGCGTTATCGTTGAAACGGCTAAGGGCTTAGAGTTTGCTACCGTTGTTTTTGGCGAAAAGGAAGTTCCAGACGAAGAAATTGTACACCCTTTAAAACCTATTATTAGAAAGGCGACGAATAAAGACTTAAAGAAGATTGAAGAAAACAACGCCAAAATTCCAGAAGCGTTAGAGTTTGCAGAGCAAAAGATTAAAGAACTTAACTTGGAAATGAAACTTATTGGGTGTGAATATTCTTTTGACGGCAAAAAGTTGGTGTTTTTATTTTCATCAGACGGTAGGGTTGACTTTAGAGAACTTGTAAAACATTTGGCAAACCACTTTCATTTGCGTATAGAACTTCGCCAAATTGGTATTCGTGACGAAACAAAAATTTTGGGTGGCATTGCATCTTGCGGTAGGCCATGCTGTTGTGCAGGCACTATTTCAGAGTTTGGCAAAGTGACTATCAAAATGGCTAAAAACCAAGGGTTGCACTTAAATCCGTCTAAAATAAGCGGGCTATGTGGTAGGCTTATGTGTTGTTTAGAGTTTGAAAATGATTATTATGCAGAAGTTTTCAAAAAGATGCCTAAACTTGGTGGAACCGTTAAAACGCCAGAAGGCGATGGTGTGGTAATTGCTAACGATATGCTTAAACTTATTTCAAAAGTTAAAATTTCTAAGCCGGACGGAAGTGAAGTTTACAAGGATTTTCCAGTTGATAGATTAGAGTTTAAGCGTGCCGGTAAAAACGACGCAGTTAGCGAGGATGACGGCGACGATATTACCGACGAAGATATAAATAAAATTATTGATTAGTAGTTTACAAAAAATATTTTTTGTGATAAAATACAAAAAGAAACTAATTAGGAGGAAAGGACAATGGCTTATAAGATTAGTGATGATTGCATCTCTTGTGGTGCATGTGCAGATACTTGCCCAGCAAGTGCAATTAGTGAAGGTGATGGCAAATACGTTATCGACGCTGCCGCTTGTATGGATTGTGGCGCTTGTGCAGCAGGCTGTCCAGTTGAAGCAATTTCAGAAGAATAATAAAAATTAAAGGTTTAAGGCACACTTTTTTGTTGTGCCTTAAATTTTTAAATCAAAATTATGAGAGAACTTGAAAATTTAGGTGTTAACAATCTAAAAATTTATCAAGATAC
>JAZQVG010000176.1:0-3226 GCA_045631625.1 Christensenellaceae bacterium | reverse complement strand
AAACAAAATGCTTGATTTTGATATGTATTACAAAGGCGGTAAAGTGTATATGGAATTTAGCGAAACAAAGTGTATTTTCAAAGAAAGCACACATCAATATTTTTTAGTTAACGCCAAAACGGGCGAGATTATCAAAGAACTAATAAGCGTTACAACCTTGCTAGCAAAGCACGGGTTAAGCCCTGATTATAGCGGCATACCAAGCAAGACATTGGAAGCAAAAGCCGAATACGGCAAGTTAGTACATAAAGAACTTGAAAACTATATTAAAGACGGCGAAATAGGCTTTTCGCAGGAATTGCAAGACTTTATAGGTTGGAGCAAGAAAAATGGCTTTAAGCCGATAGATAGCGAATTTATAGTCTATAACGACATTGTAGCGGGTACGGTTGATTTGCTAGGATCGCAACAAATAGCAGTTGACGACGGAATAGACATATTAGCAGATTTTAAGACAACCGCAACACTTCACAAAGAAGCGGTGGCGTGGCAGTTAAGCATTTATGCTTATTTATACGGGCATTTATTTGGTGGCAATGTGCAAAAATTATTAGCCTTACATTTTAACGGCGGGCTAAATGATGTAGACATTGATTTTGTACCAACCGAAGAAATAGAAAAGTTGCTTGAAGCGGAACGCAACGGCGAAATATACCAACCTAGACAATTAGCAGTTGCGGACGATCTATTATTACAAGTAGCAGCCGCAGAGCAGCAAATTAAACAGTTTGATTTGCTTAAAAAGGAAGTTGAGAAACAAGCGGACTTGTTAAAGCAACGACTAATTGAAGCAATGAGAACACAAAATATTAAGAGTTTTGAAAACGAAGCAATAAAAATAACTTATGTAGCACCGACAACAAGGGCGACAATAGATAGTGCAAGGCTTAAAAAGGAATTGCCCGAAATTGCCGAGCAATACACAAAAATTAGTAATACAAGCGATAGCGTTAGAATTACGCTAAAAGGTTAGGGGAGATATGAAAAACAAAGCAGTAAACGAAATTGACAACTTAATAAACGAAGACAACAAACTAGAATTGCAATTAAAAGAGTTGCAAAGAAAAAGAGATTTGAAAGTAGATAAAGTAGACAAAAAATACTCAAATAAAATTGACGCAATTTTGCGAAGACAAGATTTTATAAACGAACAAATGGTACAAGCAAGAAAATATGCTAATAAGCACTTGGGGGGTAAATAATGAATAAGGTTATTTTAAAAGGCAACTTAACAAAAGATATAGAGTTGCAAACAACTAATAACGGCACAAGCGTTACAAAATTTACGGTTGCGGTGCAAAGAAGATTTGCGAACGCAGACGGCGAAAGAGAAACAGACTTTATAAATTGCGTGGCGTGGAGAAACACCGCAGAGTTTTTGGGTAAGTATTTTAGCAAGGGCAAACAAATTATAGTTTGCGGTGCGATCCAAACAAGAACTTACGAAGCGGACGACGGCACAAAGCGTTATGTAACAGAAGTTTTGGTTGACGAAGTGGACTTTTGCGGCAGAGCAGACGGGGCAGAAGCAAAGGCGACAAGCAAAGTGGCAGACGACGAGTTAAGACCTATTGACGACGATAGTTTACCATTTTAATTAACAAATAAGGCGGTGCGATATGGCAAAGTTAAAACAAATTAGCAAGATAGTAAGTGCGGTTTTAGAAAAGCACGAAGACGCAAGAAAAGACGATTTTGTATTAGTTAGTTATGTAATGGACGAGTTGGGCGTACCAACAAATTTTGATATGCGAACACTATTACACAATCACACGCTTTTTGGCGTGCCTTCGTTTGAAAGTATAACAAGGGCTAGACGCAAAATACAAGCCGAGTTTAAGGCGTTGACAGACGCTAGGACGGTTGAAATAAGAGAAGCCGAGCAAGAAGATTACAAGGAATTTGCAAGGCAATGAGATATAAAACAAAGCGAGCCAAAGCGTGCGACATACCGTTAGAAGTAAGGGAAAAGGTTTTTGAGCGGGACGGCTATTGCGTTTTTTGTGGCAACCCGAACGCAAGCCCAAACGCACACTTTATAAGCCGTTCGCAAGGCGGTTTAGGAATTGAGCAAAACATTTTAACACTATGCAGCACTTGCCACGACAGGTACGACAAAACAACCGACCGTAAGCAAATGCGAGAGTTTTTTAGAAAGTACCTAAAAAGCAAGTATGCAGAGTGGATCGAAGACGATTTAGTTTATAAAAAATTTTAATTTTAACGCTACTATGAGTAGCAAAAAGGCGGAGATATGAAAAAGAAATTTAACATTGGCGATAGAGTAAAAGTGAAAGCATATAGCGAAATTGAAAAAACATTTACAAAAAGAGAAAAGCAAACAAAAGGTGTTTATTTTCCAGATAGTTTTAAGAGTTATTGCGGAAAAAAATTTATAATAAGTGGTTATGATAGATACGCAAGTTCGCAAGAAACATATAAATTAGAAGGGTTAGAAATGGGCAAAGTTTTTGTCGAAGATTGGTTAGAAAAAGCCAACCCCGACCGCATTATTTTTAGAGATAATGCAACGATCCTAATTAAAGACGGCAAAAGGTATGTTGCTAAATGTTGCGACGGCGACACATACGACAGGGAAAAAGGTTTATTAGTATGTTTGGCAAAAGCACACGGCTACACTTTTAACGACTTGCAAGAGATGTTGAAGGGTGCGGAAATGCAAGGGAACGCAGCACCGCAAAGCAAAGTAAGGGAAGTTAAAAGGCGTGCCGAAGTTGGCGAGTATGTAAAGGTTGTGGGAAATGTAACATACCACCATTTTTCAAATGGCGAAATTGTTAAGTGTGTAAGATTGGACAGAGATAGGGTTGACAAATTTAGTTATATAGACGAAAGAGATTTTTATTATATGAGAGCCGAAGAATATGTTGTACTAGAAAACTATAACCCTAACACATACCCTTACAATGTGCCAAAAGAAACAATACAAAAAGCGTTAAGAATTATAAATCAAAACGGCATTGGTTTTGATACAAAAACAGAAGTAAAAGAGTTTTACGAACTTATAAAAGGTAAGTTTAAGATTATAGACTTCGATAATAATTTTAGAGTTGGCACAAAATTTTTTGACGGTTACGAGTGTTGTTGGGATTATTGTTTTATGACGAATTACACCTATAAACAACTAAAAGCAAAGATACTAGAACTTTTAGGGGAATAGGACAAAAATTTTTAGACACAATGCTACTCACAGTAGCGGAAAGGC
>JAZQVG010000175.1:0-15456 GCA_045631625.1 Christensenellaceae bacterium | reverse complement strand
TTTAACAAGTAAAAATCTTACGATTACTAACAAGGGCTTAGTTGAAATTATTGAAAATTATACAATGGAAGCAGGCGTTAGAAATTTAGAAAGAGAAATTGGTAGCGTAGTAAGAAAGGTTGCAACTAAGTTTGCTATTGATAAAGACACTAAAAAGATTAAAATTACCGAAAAAGATATAAAAGACTATTTAGGTGTTAGAAAGCGTACTACTGACGAAGCGTTAAAAAATGACGAAGTTGGTGCAGCAACGGGGCTTGCTTGGACAAGCGTTGGTGGTGTTACACTTACTATTGAAGTAGGGTTAATGGCAGGTAAGGGCGAAATTATACTTACCGGTAAACTTGGCGACGTTATGAAGGAATCTGCAAGGGCTGCAATAAGTTATATTAAAGCAAATGCAGAAAAATATAATATTGACGTTTTGGATTTTGAAAAGAAAGATATTCATATACACGTGCCTGAAGGTGCAACACCAAAAGACGGGCCGAGCGCAGGTATAACTATGGCAACGGCAATATTATCGGCGTTTACCAAAAAACCTGTAAGCAAAAGCGTTGCTATGACGGGCGAAATTACCCTTCGTGGCAAAGTATTGGCTATCGGTGGTCTAAAAGAAAAGACGCTTGCCGCTTATAGAAAGGGAATAAAGAAAGTAATTATACCTAAAGCAAACGTTAAAGACCTACAAGATATACCAGAAAAAATTAGAAATGAAATAGAGTTTATACCTTGCGACAATATAGATAAAGTATTTGAAAGGGCTATTAACTTAAAAGGAAAAAAATAATGAAGATAAAACAAGCCACCTTTATAACAAGTGTGGCAAGCGAAAAAAACTTTTATAAAACTGATAAACCTATCATTGCTATTGCAGGCAAGTCAAACGTAGGCAAAAGTTCTATAATAAATATGCTGGCAGGGCAAAAAAAGTTAGCAAGAACGTCCGTTACACCGGGTAGAACAAGGCTTATTAACTATTTTGACTTTGGCGATTTCGTGTTGGCAGATTTGCCAGGCTACGGCTATGCTAAAGTCAGCAAGGAAGAAAAAGATAAATGGGATAAACTTTTAGATAAGTTTTTAACTACCCAAAACATAACTCTATTATTGTCTTTAGTAGACATTAGGCATCAACCTACTAAAGAAGATAAGGTTTTGATGGATTATTTATATCATTATCGTATACCTTTTGTTCTAATTGCAACTAAAGCAGATAAGATTGGCAAAACGCAAATAAAACCACGCCTTAAAGATATCGCAACCGATTTAAAAGTGGGTATAGGCGATATAACGCACTCATCTGCAGAAAAAGGTGTAGGTAAGCAAGAAATTTTTAGTTTAATTGAAAAAGCGATTTCAGTTTCTAATAGTGAAGAAGAAAATTAGATAAATAAAATTGCTTAAAATGTTTGCGCTTTTAAAGTATTTATGATAATATAATTTAGCGAATAAAAATTAGTTCGCTAAATGCTGGTGTGGCTCAGTCGGTAGAGCAGCTGATTCGTAATCAGCAGGTCGCAGGTTCAAGTCCCGTCACCAGCTCCAAAAGAAAAAGGATACCGTTTGGTATCCTTTTTCTTTTGTATGTTGGTGTTTCGGGTGAGAACCTTGGTTTCGCAATACGAAAACTTTATTATTGGTAGTAAATAATTCATTAATTATTGACACTTTTTTTTAGGTGTGATAAAATTTTTATATAAGAGTGATATAGTTTTAAAAATATTATAAACTGAATAAAACGGTTTAACTAAAGGGGAAAGTTTATGGTATGTAATAATGAATTAAAAGAAAATGCAAGAAGGCAACTTGGTGGAAACGTTATTTCTTCAACGTGGCTTTTACTTGCAATAGCATATATTGTAATTTCTGCAGTTATATCCACATCTACTGTATTTATAGTAGGCCCTATTCTAATAGTTGGCCCGATAACTATTAGCATGGCAAGAATTTTAATTAATAGTGCAACTACAAACACTGACGTAGACCTTGCCGAACTTTTACACGGTTTTAAAAATGATATTAGTGGCAATATTTTGCTTGGTTTTATGTATTCTCTATTTATATTCTTATGGAGTTTGTTGTTTGTGATACCAGGTATAATAAAAACGTATTCTTATTCAATGTGTTTCTATATCAAAAACGATAATCCAGAAAAAGATTGGAAAGAATGCTTAAATGAAAGCCAAATAATGATGTATGGACATAGGTGGCAACTATTTTTATTAGATTTAAGTTTTATAGGTTGGTATATAGTTGGTGCTTTATGTTTTGGTATAGGTACGTATTTTGTAATACCTTATCACCAAATGTCTTATGCAAACTTTTATCTTGCATTAAAGGCACAAAGAGTATAAAAAAGAATAGCAAAAATTATAAAATAGTC
The DNA here is from genome assembly GCA_045631625.1 of Christensenellaceae bacterium. Taxonomy (GTDB): domain Bacteria; phylum Bacillota; class Clostridia; order Christensenellales; family Borkfalkiaceae; genus UBA1259. The sequence continues at coordinate 13,070 of JAZQVG010000175.1, read as the reverse complement.
ATAATACAATTAAAAATAAAGGGTGATAATTATGATAAAACACGTTGTATGTTTTAAGTTAAAAGAAGATGCTGACAAAAACCAAACGGCAGAAATTTTAAAATCAATGAAAGACAAAGTGCCAACAGTATTAGATTTAGAAGTTGGCGTTGACTTTTTAAATAGTGAAAGGTCTTACGATATAATTTTAATTGTGACCTTAAAGGATAGGGAAGCACTTAACGAATATCAAAATGACGAATACCATTGTTCAGTAGTTAAAAAACATATGCACGCTGTAAGGACTTCTTCCGTTGCAGTAGATTTTGAGATATAAAATGGAAAACAGGCTTTTAGCAGAAAATTACCTTTTGCAATTACAAAAAAATGACGAAATAGCCTTTGTACCAAGGGGGGATAGTATGTGGCCTTTTATTAAAAATAAAGGGCAAACTGTCGTCATAGAGAAAAAAACTGATAGGCTAAATAAGTTTGACGTGGGCTTTTACGCAAGTAGTGACGGGTCTGCCGTTATGCACAGAGTTTTAGAAGTTTTAAAAGACGGTTATATTTTTTGTGGCGATAGCCAATTTAACCCTGAATTTGTTGCTGAAGATAATGTTTTTGGCGTAATGAAAGGGCAATATAAAAATGCTAAATTTGTAGAAAATACAGACAAAAAACTATTAAAAAAGGTGAAAAAGTGGTATAAATGCAACTTTATTAGAAAAGTAAAAGTGCGTTTCTTCTATCTATTAAAAAGGATTTAATATGTACGATTTGGACGGATTACTATTAAAAACTAAAAAAGCAAGCGTTAAGTTAAACGGTTTAAGTGAAGCGAAAGCAAACGCCGTTTTATTAGACTTAGCCGAAATGCTTATTGACAATAAAGAAAGTTTAAAGATTGAAAATCAAAAGGATATAATTTTGGCTAAAGAAAAAGGCCAAACGGAAGGTTATATCGATAGGCTTACCTTAAGCGATAAAGTTATTGATGGAATTGCGCAAGGCTTAATAGAACTAACTAAACTTGAAACGCCCGTTGGAAAAACGGTGTACAGTTATATAAATGAATTTCAAGGCATTGAAGTAGTTAAAAAAACCGTTCCTTTCGGGGTTATAGGCATTATTTATGAATCACGCCCAAACGTGACTATAGATACCTTTGCGCTATGTTTTAAGACTAACAACGCAGTGGTGTTAAAAGGTGGTAGCGACAGTATAAATTCTAACAAAGCGTTAGTAAAAATTATAAAACAAGCACTTACTAAAAACGGTATTGATAGTGAAGTTGTTAACCTTATAGAAGACACTTCAAGAGAAACGGCAACCTTATTTATGAAAAAAGATAAATACGTTGACCTTTTAATACCAAGGGGCAGTGCTTCGCTTATTAAAGCGACCTTACTAAACGCAACGATACCCGTTATTGAAACGGGCTCTGGCAACTGCCACGTTTACGTAGATAAAGATGCTGATATTGATATGGCAGTAAAAGTTATTTTCAACGCCAAAACTCAAAGATATAGCGTATGTAACGCATGTGAATCACTTGTTATACATAGCGAAATTTTAGATAAATGTTTAGAGAAAATTGCCAATAAACTTTGGGAAAAAAATATTGAAATAAGATGTGACGAAAGGTCGTATGAAATATTAAAAGGCAAGGGTAATTGCATAAAGGCAACGGACGAAGATTTTTATGCCGAATACGATGACGCTATTATTTCAGTAAAGGTTGTAGATAAAATTGATGAAGCAATTTATCATATAAACGAACATAGCACCAAGCATAGTGAAAGCATAATTACTAAAAATGAAAATTCAGCAAAAAAATTCATGCAAGAAATTGACTCATCAACGGTATATCACAACGCTTCTACAAGGTTTTCAGATGGTTTCGTGTTTGGATTAGGTGCAGAGATTGGTATTTCTACCCAAAAACTACACGCCCGTGGGCCAATGGGCTTAGAAGGGCTTGTGACTACTAAGTATTTCGTAGTTGGCGATGGCGCAGTTAGAAAATAATTATTGGCTAATTAGATGGCTATATTCACTTAAAATAGACTTATATTTACTTACGGCGTGATGCCTAATAGGTCTAGAATAAGGATGACAAGAAAAAATAAAGACGAAGGCAAAATCTTCGTCTTTTATTTTTTGTATACGTATAAGTTCGCCCTGTTTAATTCGTTTTTTTATCATATTATGATAAGGGTACATATAATTAGTTTTGGCGAAAATAAATTTTTTATTTACCTAAGCAAGATTTTTTTCTGCTTCCTTAAGGTTCATTTCGTTAAGAGCCTTAAGTTCAAAAAACTTTCCTTTCTTTTGCATAAGTTCTTCGTAATTGCCCGTTTCAACTATTCTGCCGTCTTCCATAACGACTATTCTATCGGCACCACGAATAGTTGATAATCTATGTGCAACTATAAAGGTTGTACGTCCTTGAATAGAACTTTCTATTGCTTTTTGTACGTGATATTCGCTAATGTTGTCAAGCGCACTAGTTGCTTCGTCAAGTATAAATATTTTTGGATTTCTAATAAGTGCGCGTGCAATGGTGACACGTTGTTTTTGCCCACCCGAAAGTTTATCCCCCCTTTCGCCTACGTAAGTATCAAGTCCGTCAGGCAAATCTTTTAAGAATTCGTTAACGTTAGCGATTTCGCACACTTTTTGTAAATCTTCTTCAGAATAGTGGGAAAGACCGTAAGTTATGTTTTCACGGATAGTGCCTGCAAACAGGATGCTTGACTGTGGCACTACTGAAATGTGATGACGATATTCAGAAAGGTTGATATCATCTATTGATTTATCGTCTATATATAATTTGCCGGAAACAGGCTTCATAAAACCAATAATTAGGTTCATAAGCGTAGTTTTGCCAGAGCCGGAAGAACCAACAATTGCAATACACTCACCTTTTTTTACGTCTAATGAAAAATCTTTAATAACGTCTACGTCGGTGTTAGGATAACGGTAGGTTACATTTTCAAAACGCAAATTACCCGTGATTTCAGGAACGATTATTTTGCCCGTATTTGCTTCTACTTCTGTCGCATTCATAATTTCACTTACAGAATTTATAGCATCTGCGCCGGTAGAAAATTCAGGTAGTAAGTTTACTAAGTTGGTTGCATATCCACTTATTTGCAAGAATAACGATTGATATAATACTATATCGCCAACGCCTATTTTTCCATAAATTGCCAAAATTACACAGAATATTAAACAAAGGCTGTTAAGAGATTGTGTAACGACAAAAACGGTAGAACCAAATTTTGCATTTGTTCTATCTAGCGAAACACCAGATTCCGTAGTTGTTGAAATGGTTTCCGTAACGTTAGAAATTTCTACTTCTTCAAGCCCGTGAGATTTGGTTACTTGAACCATACCAAGCATAGTAGTGAGTTTGTTGCTCATATGTTCACTATTTATACGATAATCTCTTGTTTTGCGTTTTATTTTGTTTCTAAAGAACAAACCTAAAGAAACGTTGCAAGGTACAACTAATAAAAAGAATAAAGAAACCCATCCGTTTTTAACTATTGAAATACTTATTGAAACAATTACGCTTATTATGTTAAGCATAAGCGTATTTAGTATATGCCTTAAATAAACTTCTATTTTTTCAGTGTCTTTTAAAAACTTAGACTGAATTCTACCTGACAAAACGTCTTTATGATAGGTGATAGCAAGTGATTGCAATTTTCTAACAACCGAACATTTTATACCTGCACTTATACGCCTAACCATTGTATCGGCAATACGACGCCTAGCAATAGTAGAAGGGATGTTTTGAACAATAACTAAAATAAGTATGATTGAATTTAATAAAAGAGTTTGCCAAAAAGCAGGCGTAGGGGGTGATTTGGTGGTAATTTGTACAGTTGCCATATTGATAATGTTTGCCGTTATCAATGGTGTCACCCATACGGGCAATTGTTGCAAAACAGAAAAAAAGCCTGAAAGAATTAGAGAAAAAGCATTCTTTTTTGCAATATTTCGTAAAAAAGGCGTCTTTTTCTTTCCCTTTTTATCTGATTGTTCGTTAAACAAAAAGTCACAGTCAGGAATAAAAGGCTTAATAGACGCAATGTTTTTTTGGTTATAATGGTTTGATGTATTCATATTCTACACTACCTGTTTTTCAAAACCTTTAGGTTTTTTTGCTTAATATCATTATGGCTTTTTTAAAAACAAAAGTCAATACAAATATAGAAATTTCTTTAATTTTTTTTGTATTGAAAAAAAATTATAAAAATTTGCTTAAAAGCCTTGACAAAGAAGCATAATAAGTGTAAAATCAAACTCGAAAGTTGGCAGTTGGCGTATTAGAGTGCTAACAGTAAACTTTTCACAGTGCCAAGGGGTAAAAGATGAAACTATCCGAAAGAAAAAAGAAAATTTTACAGTACGTGGTTGGTGATTACATTTCTTCAGCACAACCTGTATCAAGTAAGAGTATTACGGAAAAGTATATGCCGGACGTAAGTAGTGCAACCGTAAGAAGTGAACTTGCAGGTTTAGAAGAAATGGGATATTTAATTCAACCCCACACAAGTAGTGGTAGGGTGCCTTCCATAGACGCTTATAAATTATACGTTTATGAACTTATGGACAAAGGTAAACTTACGGTAAAGGAAGTTGGGGCGATTAAAAGTGCTTTTAAGGACCATACTGATAATTTAGAAAACGTAGTACAATCTGCTGTAAAGGTAATAAGCGACCTTACTGATTACACTTCGATAGCGTATAAAGGGCATGATAAAGGCGAAAAGGTGTTAAAGGTACAACTGTTTAGGTGTAAACCGACGCAAGCGTTATTATTGATTGTTACGGAAAATACTTTTGTTAGAGACAAATTTATTACTCTTAACGCTTCAATTACTGATAAACAGATAGCAGAAGCAAGCGAAATGATAAGCAAACTTTTCGTAGGTAGGCGTTTTGAAGAAATTATAGGTTTATCTGAAGAGATTGAGATGGAGTTTGACGCTTATAGGGAGATTTTTGATAGGGTTATGGACGCTATTGAAGATTACTATAAAACGGACGGCGGAAAATTGGTTATAGACGGTGAAGATAAGATATTAAATCATCCTGAATATAACGATTCTGAAAATATCAAAAACTTCTTAACGTTAGTATCAAGCAAAGATAAACTAGCAAATTTACTTACGGGCGAAGAAGAAAATATTGAAGTTAAAATTAAAATTGGTAGTGATGAAGACGGAAAGATGCCAAAAGATTGTTCTATGGTTACTGCAACCTACTCAGCAGGTGGGGTAAACATAGGCACTTACGGGGTAATAGGGCCACTTCGTATGGACTATCAAAAGGTAGTGACGGTTTTAGAAGGCGTAGGCAAAATTTTAGAAGATATTTTATCAAATAAAGATTAAGGAAGATAGAGATGGACGAAAAGAAAAAGACTACTGTTAAAAAGGAAGAACTTTTATTAGAGATTGAACGATTGACGGCAGAAGCAAACGATTATAAAGAAAAATGGATGCGTTCTGTAGCAGAGTTTGATAACTATAAAAAGAGAAATGCAAAACTTTGGCAAAGTGCTTATATGGACGGGTTTAGTGACGTAATACTTAAGATACTGCCGGTTGGTGATAGTTTAGAGTGGGCGTTGACGTTAGGCTTAGACGAAAAGACGGCTGAAGGTATAAAAAAGGTTATAGATAAATATACAGATATATTAAAGGGTATGGAAATTGAAGAAATTAACCCTGTTGGCGAAATTTTCGACCCTAATATTGCAGAAGCAGTAATGCAAGCCCCTAAAGGCGAAGGCGAAGCAGAAGATATTGTAAAACAAGTATTCCAAAAGGGATATAAATATAAAGATAAGATAATAAGATACGCAAAAGTATGCGTACTAAAATAAGCAAATAAAAGGAGATTATATATATGAAAACAATAGGTATTGACTTAGGAACGACAAACTCATGCGTAGCCGTTATGGAAAACGGAGAACCAGTAGTTATAGCAAATGCTGAAGGTGCAAGAACGACACCGTCAGTAGTTGCATTTCAAAAGGAAGGCGAAAGACTTGTAGGACAAGTTGCAAAGCGTCAAGCAGTATCAAACCCTGATAGAACGGTTGCTTCAATTAAAAGACATATGGGTAGCAACTACAAGGTAGATATTGATGGCAAAGGCTACACCCCACAAGAAATTTCAGCAATGATTTTAACAAAACTTAAAAAGGATGCCGAAGCATATTTAGGTGGCACGGTAACTGATGCAGTTATCACTTGCCCTGCGTACTTTACAGATAGCCAACGTCAAGCAACTAAAGACGCTGGTAAAATTGCAGGTCTTAACGTGCTTAGAATTATCAACGAACCTACTGCAGCGGCTTTATCATACGGCTTAGATAAAGAAGGCAAGACACAAAAGATTATTATTTACGACCTTGGTGGTGGTACTTTCGACGTATCAATTATGGAAATTGGCGAAGGCGTGTTTGAAGTTTTGGCAACACACGGCAACAATATGCTTGGTGGTGACGACTTTGATAATAGAGTTATGGATTACTTGGTGGCAGAATTTAAGCAAAAAGAAGGTATTGATTTATCAAAAGATAAACTTGCAATGCAAAGGTTAAAAGAAGCGGCAGAAAAGGCCAAAATTGAACTTTCTGGCATGAGTAAGACAAACGTAAACTTGCCGTTTATTACTGCTGATGCAACAGGTCCAAAACACTTAGACGTAGATATTACAAAACAAAAATTTGATGCTATTACGGCAGACTTAGTTGATGCAACCGTTGTTCCATTAAAGAAAGCGATGGAAGATGCAAAACTTTCTTATAGCGAAATTGATAAGGTTATTTTGGTAGGTGGTTCTACAAGAATACCAGCCGTTATAGATAAGGTTAGAGAAGTGACGGGTAAAGAACCGTTTAAGGGCATCAACCCAGACGAATGCGTTGCAATTGGTGCAGCAATTCAAGGTGGTGTATTATCGGGCGAAGTTAAAGACGTATTACTATTAGACGTAACCCCACTTTCACTTGGTATTGAGACGCTTGGTGGCGTATGTACGAAACTTATTGAAAGAAATACAACTATTCCTGTAAAGAAATCACAAGTATTCTCAACGGCAGCAGATAACCAAACGGCAGTTGATATCCACATTTTACAAGGTGAAAGAGAATTTGCAAAAGACAATAAGACGCTTGGCAACTTCCAATTAACAGGCATTGCACCAGCACCACGTGGTATACCACAAATTGAAGTTACTTTTGATATTGATGCAAACGGCATCGTAAACGTATCTGCTAAAGACTTGGGTACGGGCACGTCACAAAACATTACAATTACTTCATCAAGTAACTTATCTGAAGCAGATATTGACAAGGCTGTAAAAGAAGCAAAACAATATGAAGAAGAAGATAAAAAGCGTAAGGAAGTAGTTGATAATCATAATAAACTTGACGGGCTTATCTTTACGATTGAAAAATCAATTAAAGATTTAGGCGATAAGATTAGTAGCGAAGACAAGGCTAAGTTAGAAGAAGAAGTTAAGATTGCGAAAGAAGAACTTGCATCTAACGATAACGATAGAATTGTAAAAGCAACCGAAAAATTATCACAAGTATCTCAAGAAATTTTTGGTAAGATTTATGCACAAGCACAAAACAACGGCGACCCAAACGCTAACGGTGGTGCTAATGCAGGCGATACGGAATTTCACCAATAATAATTAAATAAAAATTAACTAAAATTTTAACTGAAAGGCAAAAATTTTGCCTTTCAGTTTTGGCTAAAAAGGATATTATGGCAAAAGATTATTATAAAACGTTGGGCTTAGATAAAAACGCAACGCAAGACGACATAAAAAAAGCGTATAGGACGCTTGTTAAAAAATATCATCCAGACTTGCACCCAGGCGATAACGAGGCGGCAGAAAAGTTTAAAGAAATTAACGAAGCACACGAAGTATTATCTGACGAAAAGAAAAGGAAAAACTACGATACTTTCGGCTCTGCAGATGGAAATGCCGGCTTTAACGGTTTTGGTGGTTTCGGTGGTGGCTCTGGCTTTGGTGGGTTTGAAGATATATTTGGCGACATTTTCGGTGGTTTTGGCGGTGGCAGAAGTAGGGGTAATAGAAACGTTAAAACTAAGGGCGAAGATATTACGCTTGAACTATCGCTAAGTTTTTTAGACGCTGCAAAAGGTTGTAGGCGTGAAATTGCATACAATAGAAACGAAACGTGTGATAAATGTAAAGGTACGGGTGCAAAAGGAGGCACGGCGTATAAAACTTGTGAAAAGTGTGGTGGTGCAGGCGAAATTCAATACGCTTCTGGAAACGGCTTTTTCCGTTCAATAAGCGTTAGGCCTTGCGATGCTTGTAATGGTACGGGAAAACAAATTTTAGAAAATTGTCCAGATTGTAAGGGAAAGGGCTACAACAAAACTACCACCAAGTTTACGATTGATATTCCGGCAGGCGCAGATACGGGCAGTTATATAAGAAAGGTGGGCTTTGGTGAAGCAAGTAAAAACGGTGGACCTGCAGGTGACCTTATTATCGTTATGAAGGTAGAGCCAAGCAAGATATTTAATAGAAAAAACTTTGACCTTTACGTAAAAGTTCCAATCAGTTTCAAAATGGCAACGCTTGGTGGCAAAGTTAAAATTCCACTTATAGACGAAACGATAGATTACACTATACCTGAAGGCACACAAAGTGGCAAAAGGTTTTTCGTACGTGGCAAGGGTATAAAGACAAATAGAGGGACGGGGGACCTTTACATAGATATAATTGTAGAAGTTCCAACCCGCCTTACCCGTGCACAAAAGAAAGCACTTGAAGAGTTTGATAAAGATAGCGATTTTAAGCAAACACCAGAAATGAAAGATTATAAAGATAAATTAGAAAGTATGTATGGCGAAACGCCATATAATGATTAGTAATATGAATAAATACATACAATTAACGGTTATAACCACACATTTAGGTGGAGATTTAGTAAGTGATATTCTATGGGGCTATACTGACGCCGGCGTAGAAATTTTAGACGTGCAAGACGTTATCGATTTAGATAAACAAGGTAGGGCGTGGGATTATGTGGACGAAAGCATTTTTAACGGTGACAAAAGGGTGTTTGTTAAAGCGTGCTTTCCAATAGACCAAGCAGAAGAAAGCATCAAAAACATAGAAAGTGAACTTGCTTTATTAAAGCAAAACAGCCCTTTTGATTTGGGAAGTTTAGAAACTGTTAAAAGGGAGATTGACGGCGACCTTTGGCGTGAACAATGGAAGGAACATTTTAAACCTATTCCATTAGGTCAAATTACCATTGTTCCAGAGTGGATAAAGTATGAGAAAAAGGGAGATGAAAAGGTAGTTTACCTTGATTCTAATATGGCTTTTGGTACGGGCGAACACGAAACTACTTCAATGTGCGTTGAACTTTTGGCAGAATACGTTAAGCCGTTAGACACCGTTTTAGACGTAGGCTGTGGCAGTGGTATACTTGGCATAACGGCAAGTAAACTTGGTGCTAAAAAAGTGCTTATGACGGATATTGACGAGTGTGCAGTGCGTTCAACCGAACATAATATGAAACTTAACGGAATAACAAACGGCGAAGTTTTGCTTAAAAACTTGCTTGACGATAACTCTATTAAGGGCGACGTAATAGTTGCAAATATTATGGCAGAAGTGTTAATTTCTTTTGCGCCATACTTGCCACAAAACTTAAATAAGGGTGGCGTTATAATTTTATCGGGTATATTAAAAGATAGGTTGGATAAGGTAAAGAAAGCATATTTAGATGCGGGCTTTACTTACGTAAAACATACTGAAAAGGGAGAGTGGACTGCCCTTGTTATGAGAGATAGTAAATAGATGAAAGCAGTTGTATTTACGCTTGGCTGTAAGGTAAACGAGTGTGAAAGTGATTCATTAATCACAGGCTTAAAAGAAAAAGGTATGGAAGTTAGCGACAAGTTGACGTATGCTGACTTGTACATAGTAAACACGTGTGCCGTTACAAGCGAAGCAGAAAAAAAATCAAGGCAGATGGAAAGCCGTATCAAAAAGTTAAATCCAAATGCTAAGATAATATTTACAGGCTGCGCCACTCAAAAAGACCCAACGTCATTTTTAAATAAATCTGATAAGCATTTAGTGACGGGCGTATTTAGCAAACAAGAAATTTTAAATATGTTAGACGTTTCGGGCGACAAGGTGGCTGAAGAAAGTGCCGTTTTTGAAGAACTTTTACCCGTTAGTTCACTGCGCACAAGGACGTACGTAAAAGTTCAAGACGGTTGCAATAATTTTTGTAGTTATTGTATTATTCCATACTTAAGGGGTAGAAGTAGAAGCAGAGACCCGAAAAAAGTATTAGAAGAAATTAAGGCAACAAACCCAAAAGAAGTGGTTATAAACGGCATAAACTTATCGGCGTATAATTTTAACGGCTTAGGTCTAACGGGGCTAATACGTGAACTTAAAGACGTAGATTGCCGTATTAGGCTTGGCTCTTTAGAAGTAAACGTTATTGACGATGAGTTTTTAACGGCGTTAAAGCAATTAAAAAACTTTGCACCACATTTCCACTTGTCGCTTCAGTCGGGTAGTGATGCAGTGCTTAAAAAAATGAATAGGCACTATACTGCAAACGAATTTATAGACAAGGTAAAACTAATTAGAAAACACTTTAAAAATGCAGGTATTACTACTGATATTATCGTAGGTTTTCCTACGGAAACGGAAGAAAATTTTGAAGAAACGGTTAATTTATGTAGGCAAGTTAATTTTAGCGATATACACGCCTTTTGTTTTAGTAGAAGAAAGGGTACGGTCGCTTATAAGATGCAAGATATTAACGGTGAAATTAAAAAGCAAAGGTTAAGTAGGTTATTAAAAATTAAGTCAGAAAGCAAACTAAACTTTGCACTTAATAACGTAGGAAAAACTTTAGACTTTTTGTTTGAAGAAGAAAAGGATAATTATAGTCAAGGGTATAGTGAAAACTACCTAAGATTATACGTAAAGGAAAAATTGACGGAAAAGAAAATTTATAAAGTAAAGGTAATAAAACCTTACTTAGACGGTGCTTTAGCCACTTTAATATAAAGGAGAAAATTATGGAGAACTGTTTATTTTGTAAAATTATTGCGGGCGAAATTCCAGCAACAAAAATGTATGAAGACGATAATATGATTATCATAAAAGACATTGACCCTAAAGCAAAAAACCATTTTTTGTGTATTCCAAAAAGCCACTTTAAACTTCTTGCCGAAATGGACGAAAGTCAAGCGGAAATGGTAAAACAATGTCTTAAAAAAATACCTACGTTAGAAAAAGAATTAGGTTTAGAAAAGGGGTATAGATTGGTTATAAACCAAGGTGACGATGCAGGTCAAACGGTATTCCACCTACATATTCACATTTTATCAGGTCAAAAAATGGGTTGGACCCCAGCATAGATAAAAACGCCGTAATCAAACGGCGTTTTTTTGTTTTAATTTACTTTGACATAATTATAAAAAAATGGTAAAATATTTTTTGTCTTAATAAATTAGATGTTGGAGAAAACAATGGAAAAATCAAAAAAGAGAAATGGGTTTGCAAGTGGCATAGGTTTTATTCTTGCCGCAGCAGGCTCTGCCGTGGGTTTGGGTAATCTTTGGGGGTTCCCTTATAAAACGGGTGCAAACGGTGGTGCAGCCTTCGTTATCGTATATATTTTCTGCGTATTACTAATGGGGTCTATCGCATTGGTTGCCGAAATGTATCTTGGAAGAAGGGCGCAAGCAAATCCTGTTACAGCCTATAAAAAAACAAACAAAAATTTAGGGTTTGTTGGTGTTTTGGTTATAATTATACCTTTCCTTATCATTTGTTATTATAGCGTTTTAGGTGGTTGGACGTTTAAGTTTGCTACTAACTCTTTTCAATCTATAAAAGATGCGGCAAACGACGGTGCAAACTTCTTTGGTTCGTTTAGTAGTAATCCTTTTGAACCTGTATTTTACACCTTAGTATTTTTATTGCTTGCCGGCGTTGTTATTATGTCGGGTGTAAAGGGTGGTATTGAAAAGGCATCTAAAGTTTTAATGCCTGCATTGTTTATCTTATTGGTATTAGTTGCAGTATATTGCTTATGCCTCGGCGAAGGTGTTAAGAAAGGTCTTGATTTTTATCTCAACCCAGATTTTTCTAAGTTGGGTTTTGACGGAGTTCTTGCTGCAATGGGGCAAGCATTTTATTCTTTGTCATTAGGTATGGGAATTATGGTTTCTTACGGTTCTTATACGGGTGATGATATTAAAATTGGTAAGTCAATTGCAATGATTGCTTTTTTTGATACTTTGGTTGCACTTATTGGTGGGCTTGCAATCTTTTCTGCCGTAGGCGCACTTCAACCAGAACTTTTAGGTACTTCTAACTTAGGTGGTGTTACCTTGATGTTTAGTGTTTTACCAAAAGTTTTTGGGCAAATGGGTGGTGTTGGCCAAATAATATCTTTCTTTTTCTTTGCAATGGTTGTAATTGCCGCACTAACTTCAGTTATTTCGCTTTTAGAAGTTGCAACGCAGTTTGTAATTCAAAAATTTAAAGTTGAAAGAAAGAAAGCAACTATAATATTAGGTGCTGTTTGTTTTATGATATCAATGCCAATTGCTTGGTCGGTAGGAGGTGCTTTCGATGGGGCAATAATGGTGTTTGGCTTTGATTTATTGACTTTCCTTGACGAAATGACAAATACTATTCTTATGCCGGTTGGTGCATTATTCTCTTGTATTGCTATTGGTTGGTTTGTTGGCGAAAGTAAAACTTTTAAAGAAAGAATTAACCCTATGCACACTTTTAGAGAACTTGATAAAGACGGCTTAAAACTTGGTGTTTTTGGCAAAATCTTTGCATTTATGGTTAAGTACGTTGGACCGTTGCTTATTTTATTTATAGAAATATTTGGCGTTATCGGTAAGGTTAAAGATAACGGGGCAAATTATTGGTGGGTAGTAGTTTTCTCGATAGTTTTAATAATAATTTCAATCGTTGTTTACTTCGTATTCTTCAAAAAAGTGGATACAGGT
>JAZQVG010000174.1:0-2701 GCA_045631625.1 Christensenellaceae bacterium | reverse complement strand
ATAGCCCCTTATAGTATTAGGCAGCGTAAAACGCAAAATTGTTAAGTTGCTTTCGCCTTGTAAAATGTCAATGCTTGGGCTTGTTTGCTCAACATTGCTATTTTCATAAACCTTAAAATCTATATACATTTCACGCCCCCTTAAACACTAATAAAGCCCTTTGCACACCAATAAACTGTTGTGCCTGTGTCATTTGTTCTTGTTACAAGTATGTCGCACCCTGTACGCAACGGGTTGCTAAACGAAACGCCCAAAACTTCTTTACCTATAACGCTACTATGTGCCGTTACTTGTATATTTGGCACTTTAAGAAAAGTTTTACCAAATGTTATTGCTTGTCGTGTCGGTGTATTCGCCGTCGGTGTTACATCTACTTTGCCGCAAATCTCACAATAGCCGTCGCCCCAAACCCTAACGCTTGTGCCGTTGTCGTTGTTGGTGCTTTCTATAATTCGGTCAACCGCCTTGCCTTTCCACTCGAAAATGTCCGCTTCTGTGTATAGTCTTTTTCTATTTTGCATATAAGCCAAAGCCCTTAATTGACTTTGCGGATCGTATATGCCAATACTTACTTCACTTGACTTTTGCCCGCCGTAAATATAGCAATTATGCTTATAAACGCCGTTTGGTGCGTCTGTTTCGGTTGCCGTGTTTGTAAAATAAATTTGCTTTTGCAAATCACTTCTTTTGCCTAAATAAGTTGTGCGTCCTAAATAGTTTTTGTTAAAGCCAATGTCTAAACAATCTTTTTCTTCCGCAACTTTACCAAATGCAACGCTTGTGCCGTCCGCCAAAATGTCTATTGTTGCAAATGCGGTTGGTAAAGTAAATGTTGTTATTGCACTTGTGAAGTAGTCGGTTAAAGTCGCTTCAAAAATATAAGAACTATTAGCGTTAAACCCGCTTAACAACCCGCTTGTATAAGTAAACGAATAATTTGTAACGCTTACGCTTGCTTCGGTGTATGTTGTTTGGCTCGCCAATCGGTATTTATAACTTAAACCAATAGTATTTTTATTTGATAAACCCGTAACCGTTCCGTTTATTAAAACTTTCACAAACTCGCCGTCGTCGGCTTGTGTGTTTGCGTCTTTATATCTAACAACGCTAAAACTTGTAATCTTCGGCTCGGTATAAGCCAAAACATTGTAAGTTGTTGTGTATGCGTTGCTTGTTCTGCCCCTGCGGTCTGTAACTGTTACTTTTATTGTTTGGCTGCCGCTATTTTTCAAAAAGCCCGTTGTAAATGTTTTGGTTGTGTAAACTGCCCCGTTTATCTCAACTCTATAACTTGCAATCGCACTACCATAGGCGGTGGCGGTGTTAACCGTGCCGTTAATCTTTGATCGCCCTTGTATATAAGCCCCAAATTGCCCGTTTAAGCCGCTTTCGGCTTCGGCTAGGCTAATACTACTAACGCTAGGCTTAACGCTGCTTGGTACACTCAAACTAACGCTTTTGGTTGCACTTCCAACCTGCGAACTGCCATTATATGTTACGCATTTAATAGTTATTGTTGCACTTGTTGCATTTGGTATCTCGCTTGCAAGGCTTAAAGGCGGGTTAAAACTTACACTTGTGCTGCTTGTTGCCCCGCTAGTAATCTCAATATTTGACTTGCTGCCAAAAGTATAATAAAGCCTATGTGTAAACCCGCTATTTTTCTTTGTAACGGTTATTGTGCTTGCCGTTCCCATTGTCATATTGCTTGCACTAACAGAACTTGCACGGGGTATAGTGTCAAGGTTTGCCGTACCGCTTAAAGTCTTTGTGCCTAAACTATCTAGCCCCGTTGTATGCGTTCCGCTAATAGCAACCGACTTTGTGCCGTCGCTATTATGTGTTATTGTCCTAGAATAAGTAGCAAGCAAAACCGTTGTGCCTACTGCCTTGTCCCTAAAATCAAAGTTAATATATTTTGAATAGGTAGTACCGCCAATGTTAAGCGTTACACGGCTATCGCCCGTGTTGTTGTAACTATCATAATTTTGGGTTTTTATCATATACCATTGTGCTTTAATGGTAGATGTGTTGTTTGTTATGCTTTGTGTCGCCGTCCAACGCAACTCGCAATCATAGTTTGCGTTATAACTACCGCTAATCTTTCCGCTTAATGCCATATTTTCCCCCCTATTCTATGCTTGTGTCTTCGTCTTCAATGTCGGGCGTTGTTGCTGTCGATAACTTCAAAGACAAATTGCCGTTTGTTCTCGGTGTAAATGCAAAATTGCCAATTTTTAAGTTTTGCAAAAACTCGCTATTTGTTACAAATAATTTGTTATTGCTCATATATGCAACTTCTAGGTTGTTTTGCAAAAATGATAATCTATTATTTGATATTTCAAGCGTTATTTCGTTTCCTACTTCGCCTAAAATAATCTTGCCGTCAACAAATCGAATATATTTTGATATTTCTTGGAATTGTGTTTGTACTGTGCCGTCTACATTTTCAATCTCGGTTATTGCCGTGTTAAACTTTAATACCATTTCGTCGGCTAGCAACTGTAATGTTGTGCTTATGTCTTCTTGGTATTCTTCGTAACCTACCTTTTCAACATAATTTTGGACAACTTCAAAAATAATTTCTTCGGCGGTTTGTGCAATAATGCTTGTATTTTCGATCGCTTCTTCAATAACTGCGTCAATTTCGCCGCCTATTTTCTCGTCAACTATGCCTTGTACATCTTTATTTGTTGTATAG
>JAZQVG010000173.1:0-4483 GCA_045631625.1 Christensenellaceae bacterium | reverse complement strand
TAGAAGAATTTCAGGCTTTATTGCTTCACACTCGTGCACAACTTCGTCTTCACGAGAGAACAAGAGTTTGAAAGGACTAAAATCCCCACTTTTCATAAGACTTCTAACAACCGCCTCTGCTACAAAATCGTTCCTAATGCTAATAACAATATCACGCATCCATATAAACCTCCTTTGCGACAGTTTCGCTTTTTTACCCATCGTGTTTTTTGACACCTTGGGCATTTTACACCTATATTTTATCATAGATAAAATTTCTTGCCATCATACTTTAGGATGAGAAAACGCCACTTTTTTCAAAAAAATTAAAAATTTTCACATTAAAAAAGCGCCGTCAACTATGACAGCACTTATTTTTTTATAATTTTATTTAGATTTGGTCGCCATTAGGCTCTACGATAACGAACCCTGCGTCACGCGCTCTTACGGCAAGTTCAGTACGGTTTCTTAAACCCGTTTTGTCTTTCATTACACGCAAATGCGTTTTGACCGTGTTTAGGGATATACCAAGTTTTTCGGCAATTTCTTGATCACGCTCGCCTGCAACGATAAGTCGCAAAACTTCTAACTCTCTTTCGGTAAACTCCACCGAACTTGCACAACCGATATTAAGCGTTGGCGTATTGTCGGGGAAAATGCGTTCACCTGCCATCGTTTTATCAAGTAAAGTGATAAACTCGTCTTGAATAACAGTTTTATACCAAAAACTATCCACGCCGACGGCTCTTGCCCTTGCAATATAAGAGTATTCGGGTTGACTTGTAATGATTATAATTTTAACGCTTGGAAAGTTCTTTTTTACTCTTTCGGCAGCGTCAATGCCGTTTGCGTTCATTGCCGTACAAACGTCCATTAAAATTAAGTCGATTTTATGCTTGCAAAGATAGGCTTCGGTCATTAAAGCAGAAGTGATTGCCCCTTCAAACGCATAGCGTTCGCTTTTTTCTATGAACATTTCGATAAGTTGGCGTGCAAGTGGATCGTCTTCGACGAGTAAAACGTTTAATTTTTTCATTCTTCTACGCTCCTTTCCTTTGGTAAGGTAATCGTAAGTGAAAATTTAGGCTTTGCCTTAACTTCCATTTTTCCTTCAAGCCGATTCGTGCGATGGCGTAGAGAAGATAAACCACCGCCTTCTACAATTTCGCCAGTAGGCAAATCGCCGTCGTTTTCATAGGTTGCCGATATTTCGCTATCCGTCTGCGTTATCGTAATGAACAGCGTGTTCGCATTTGCGTGGCGCACACCGTTCACAAGGCACTCTGCGCCCGCCATTACGAGCAGTCCGTTTTGCTTTTTGTCTTCGGGGAAGTCGCCTATAATTTGCACTTTTACGCCCGACGCTTCCGCCGATTCTAAAAAGGCTGAAAGAGGCGTTTCTTCGTGAGTAATTTCCGATTCACGGGTAAGCATTGCCACGTTCTTTTTCCAAATATCTACGGGAAGTGATAGGTTGCCCGTTTGGTCGAGCAAATATCTTCTCGTAATTAAAAGCGCTTGCCCAAGTTCACGGTGGATATTTGCTTTTACGTCGATACGTTCTTTCGTCCTTGTGAGCGAATCCACTTTTTCACCGTATTCACGCAGTCTTGCGTTGATAGCGGAAAGTTCTACGTTTTTGAGTTTTAATTCGGCATTAACATTGGATAAATCGGTAGTGTTTGCGCCTACGAGTTGTATAACGCCGTCAAGTCTGGTGCGAGAAAAAGTCCAAACTTTTCCGTCTTTTAGACGGAACGACGGGTGTTCGCCACGTTCAAGACGTTCGATTTCGGGTAAAACTTCACCGCTTGAAAGTATTTCCCAAAAGAGTTTTGCATTTTGCAAATCCCTGCCTACGATTTTGTGGCAAAGTTCGTTCATTGAGTAGTTTACAAGGATAATTTTGCCGTTTTCTTGATAGAAACAAAGCCCCGTAGGGAGTTTGTCAAGACTTTCTTTTATAGACGAACGAGATGGTTGAACCTTGCGTTCGTTCATTTCTTTTACGAAGGCAAATATCGTATAAGCAACACAAAGAATAAGCAATGAAATACTAACGATAATAGGTATTTCGCACACCCACTTTATCGCATAAGGCATATCACGAGAGAACTTTACAATTCTTGCTTCGGTTGCATAAAAGGCTACGAAAATGAAAGATATAATCGTGCAAATGGGTAGCAATATTTTAGGTATAAGTTTTTTTCTTTTTGCGACGATAATAAACACCGTCAAAGAAAGGCAACTAGCAACGAACAGCGCCGTCATAAACGTCGTTTTGGCGATAACGGGCAAATCAAAATAATTCATCATTTTCCGTTACCCCCTAAAACAAAATCAACGTACACGTCGCCATCTTCCACCTCGACAGAAAGTTGACTGCTTGCCGAAATGTTTTCAAGAACGTTTTGGTTAAAATCTTCCTTTACGCCAAGAGATAAAGAGAGTTTTAATCCTTTATCTGTTTTGGTAAAGCGAACGAATATCGCCGTGAGATTATCAAGCGTTTTTTCTACAACGGTTTGGTAAAGGTCATAAATTTTTAAGGCGTTATCAATAGAAATATTGCTATTGCCTAACGCGACAAGAGAAACTTCTATACCAAGTAATTTTAAGTTGTCTAACGATTCACGTAAAGCATTTTCTATTTCTTTAACGGAAACGTCGCCGTTTTCATTGCCGAGCAAAAGTAGATTTCCACGTCTTTTTACATACGTGCCGATAACTGCCACACGGGCAAGATTTTCCTTTGTGTTTTCGCCTTTTTCTATTTTGTCTAAAAGACCGTTTAAGATAGCAAGTTGGGGTTTTACTTCTCGTGCTATTTTATCGTAAAGCCTATTTTTTTCGTCGGCTTGGGCTTGTTTTTCTTTAATTTCGGTTTCAGCACGAATTAAAACAGATTCTTCGGAAAGAGTTTCTCTAATTTCATCAAGTTCTTCACGCTGTTTATTTAGTTTCGTTACGTCGTCTTGCCAAACAACTCTACCTGCTCGTATAGGAGCAGAAGAAAGAATCGTATTGTTAAAAACAACCGTGCCATTTTCGGTGTCTTTCATTATCGTTTCATCTACGGGCTTTGCCCCACCCGAAGTGTAACGGGCTTGATAATATCCGTCTACGATAATTACGGGAACGGTAGTTTTTTCAAACAATTCACGATAGTTTGTGTTGGTTTGTATAAGTCCCGTTTGAATGGACGATTCGAGCAAAGAGCCGATTAAAAGGCAGTCAATAACCGTCAAATCTACGTTAATTACTTTGAACGTGTATAATAACCAAAACACGATTGCCCCAAGCATAATGAAAAGGGGTAAAAATTGCATTTTTTTGCTGTTAGGCAAACGGTTTTTCTTAATAAGCAATATAACGAAAGTAAGACCAAGAACGATATACCACGCCATAGCGCACCAATAGAGAAAACCATAAGAATAATTATTATCGTAATATTCAATACCTTTGGGGAAAGAAAAGGCGAAGTTATGTAAATCGTTAGTAAAAACCCCTCCAATTAACAAAATAGCGGGAATATAAAATAAATACGTCCATTTCGGCAAACGATACGAGTCGGGTTTATCTATAAATTGAGTAACAATTATCCCCAAAAACGGTATCATGACCATCGGCACATAAAACCCATACCAAAGGTAACGAGCAAGCGTTGTCGTATTGTTAGGGAAGAACTCCCATTTCGCCGTTTTCGTAAGCAACCAAAGCGCCATAAGCGAACCTACCAACACAAGAAGATTTCGCACTTGCTTATTTACCACACGTTTATACAAAGACAAAGTCCAAAATATTATAGTGCTAACGTGAATAAGGCTACGCAAGATAATCAATACCGTTGCCCAAAAGGAAGATGACATTTCCCTTCCTATCGTTCGGAATAAAAACGCAAGGACTAATAAAAATGCGACGATTAAAACGTTTTTTAAGAATATTTTATTATGTTTTACCACGTTTTTACCTCCGAATTGAAAAAATTAGATAATTAAGTATAGCAAATTTTCTCAAAAAAAGCAAGGTGTTTTGGTAGAGGAAAGGAAAATAGGCTCAATGCTAAAAAAATTCTTTAATTTTTATCTATTAGCCTTATAAAACTTAATTTCGTTCAAAGAAAAAGAACTTAGATGAAAAAATCCAAGTTCTAATTTCTTTTGACCGCTTGAAAGTGCAATTTCCTATAAATATTTAATGTTTCAAAAAATCCCTTATAGGGAACGCCTTTAATGGCTTTTTTCTTGATTTGCGTAAAAATTACTAATTTCAACTTCTAATACTGCTATTAAACTTTCCAATTTTTCGGGTGGTATTTCGTCAAGGTCAGGAACGCCGTTTATAAAGATTTTATATCCTAATTTGTTTTCCATTTCTATTTCTATCATATAAAAACCTCCTCACTTATAAGCCACGAAAATGTCCCTTTTTCAAGGTAGTTTTGAAAAATTGTAGATAAACTTGGGATAAAACGCTAAATTTAAGTATCAAAAACCGTCTGCGC
>JAZQVG010000172.1:0-19095 GCA_045631625.1 Christensenellaceae bacterium | reverse complement strand
TTTACAGGTTTATCTGGTAGTGGTAAAAGCACCTTGGCGTTTGAAACTATATATGCAGAAGGGCAAAGGAGATACGTTGAAAGTTTATCTTCTTACGCACGTATGTTTTTAGGACAGATGGAAAAACCTGACGTTGACCTTATTGAAGGGTTGTCGCCAGCCATTTCTATCGACCAAAAAACCACTTCACACAACCCACGTTCTACGGTAGGTACGGTTACGGAAATTTACGATTATTTTAGACTACTTTTTGCAAGGGTGGGCGTACCACATTGCCCGAATTGTGGCAGAGAAATCGCTAAACAGACGGTTGACCAAATTGCCGATAAAATTATGGCGCTTGGCGAAGGTAAAAAGATTTACGTTAACGCACCCGTTATTCGTGGCAAAAAGGGCGAATATTCAAAATTATTTGAAGGCTTTAAAAAGAGTGGTTTTGCAAGGGTAGAAGTTGACGGTGTAGTTTACGATTTAGGCGAAGATATAATTTTAGACAAAAACAAAAAGCACGTTATCAGCGTAGTGGTTGATAGGCTTGTTGTAAAAGACGGCATACAAAAAAGATTGACGGACAGTTTAGAAAATGCAATAAAACTTGCCGACGGTTTAGTAGAAATTCAAGAAGTAGACGGCGAAAAAACGCTGTATTCTACTAAATATTCTTGCCCTGATTGTAATATCAGTATTGAAGAAATTGAACCAAGGCTATTTTCTTTTAACAATCCGTTTGGTGCTTGTCCAGAGTGTAACGGTTTAGGGTTTAGAAAAGAAGTAAGCGTCGATATGGTTATCGGGGACGCTAATAGAACTTTAAGGGAAGGTGCACTTTCAGTTTCGGGTTGGAATTTAGATAGTGGAAAGATGATGCAAATGTATTTTAATTCGCTATCAAAATATTACAATTTTAGTTTAGACGTACCTGTAAAAGATTTGCCTAAAGAAGTATTAGAAATGCTACTTTTTGGCAACAACGGTGAAAAAATTAAGATGGAATACGGCACTAAAACTTTTAGTGGTAGTTATATGGGTTCGTGGGAAGGTATTATACCTAACTTAAAGCGTAGGTATATAGAAACTTCTAGCGATTACGTTAAGGCTGATATTGAAAGATATATGACGACAGAGCCGTGTAATACTTGTGGTGGCAAAAGGCTTAGAAAGGAAGCCCTTGCAGTCACTATTGGTGGCAAAAATATTGCCGAACTTACTGATATGGCAGTAGTGGAACTTTACGATTTTATTTGTAATTTAACCTTTTCGCCAACAAATTCTTTAATCGCAAACCCAATACTTAAAGAAATTAAAGCAAGGCTAAACTTTTTAATAGACGTAGGTTTATCCTACTTAACTTTATCAAGAAACGCCAGCACGCTATCTGGTGGCGAAGCACAAAGAATAAGGCTTGCAACCCAAATAGGTAGTGGGCTTACGGGCGTGCTTTATATACTTGACGAGCCAAGCATAGGGCTTCATCAAAGGGACAATGAAAAACTATTAAATACCCTAAAACATTTAAGAGATTTAGGCAATACTTTAATAGTTGTAGAACACGATGAAGATACTATGCGTACTGCAGATTTTATAGTGGACATTGGTCCTAAAGCAGGCGTGCACGGTGGCGAAGTTGTGGCAACGGGTAGTGTAGAAGATATTATAAACGAACCACGTTCAATAACGGGCGACTATTTAGCAGGTAGAAGAAAAATTGAAGTGCCAACCGTTAGAAAAAAACCGGACGGTAGGTGGCTTGAAGTAAAAGGTGCAAAACAAAACAACTTAAAGAATATAGACGTTAAAATTCCGGTAGGCTTATTTACAGCAGTAACGGGCGTGTCTGGTAGTGGTAAAAGTTCGCTTGTAAACGAAATTATTTATCCATACTTAAACATAGTGTTAAATAGGGCAAAGGGCAAGCAAGGTGATTTTGATAAGATAGTTGGCGTAGAACATTTTGATAAAGTTATCGCCATTGACCAAGCACCAATAGGCAGAACGCCACGAAGCAACGCTGCAACATATACGGGCGTGTTTAGTGCAATTAGGGAACTTTTCGCTTCTACTTTAGACGCTAAAGAACACGGCTATAAAGCAGGCAGATTTTCTTTTAACGTTGCAGGTGGTAGATGTGAACATTGCGAAGGAGACGGCATAATTAAAATTGAAATGCACTTTTTACCAGATATGTACGTGCCTTGCGAAGTGTGTGGTGGTGCAAGATACAACCGTGAAACTTTGCAAGTTAAGTATAAAGGCAAAAACATAAGCGACGTATTAAATATGACGGTGGACGAAGCGTGTGAATTTTTTAAAAATATTCCGTCCATCTTTAATAAAATTAAAACGTTACAAGACGTAGGCTTAGGCTATATAAAATTAGGGCAAAGTTCCACCACCCTATCGGGAGGCGAAGCACAAAGGGTTAAACTTGCAACAGAACTATCTAAACGTGCAACGGGCAAAACTCTTTATATTTTAGATGAGCCTACTACGGGGCTTCATAGTTATGACGTTGATAAACTTTTAAAGGTTTTAGGTAGGCTTCAACAATCGGGCAATACCGTACTTGTTATAGAACATAACTTAGACGTAATTAAACTTGCAGATTACATCGTGGACTTAGGGCCGGAAGGTGGTAATTTAGGCGGTACGCTTATTGCTGAAGGTAGCCCTGAAGAAGTGGCTTTAGTTAAAGAAAGTTATACGGGACAATTTTTAAGGAAAATTCTTGGAGGTTAAAATGAGACTTACTTTAGAGCAAATGAAAAGTATTGCTAACGGCGTGGTTAGGGTGGAAGAAAAGGAAAACGCCTTCGCTTTACATAGATTTACTCTCAAACAGCAAGAATTGTACAAAAACGTGTCGGAAGATTTTTACGAAAAGAGTTTTTGTAATTCTGGGGTAAACTTACGCTTTAAGACGGACAGTAAAAATCTAAAATTAGAAGTTTTACTTGAGATGTTTTGTTCACGAAGTTATTTAACCATAGAAGTTTTGGTTGATGGAAAAGTTTTTGCCACGCTAAAAAATTATAACGAAAGCGAGATGGTTGGGGCTTATTCTAAAAAAGAACTTAACTTTGAAAAAAACAACGTAATAGATTGTGTATTAGGCGACGGAATAAAAGAAGTAGAAATTGTTTTGCCATGGAATTATAACTGTTTGATAAAAGGTTTATATTTAGATGACGGGGCAATGGTTGAAAGGGTAAAAAGTAAAAAAACTTGGCTTTTTTACGGCGATTCTATAACGCAAGGCTACGATTGTATATCGCCTTCTAATAGATACGCATATAGAGTTTGTAAACACTTTAAGGTGGAAGAAATTAACAAGGCTATTGGTGGGGAAATTTCAAGGTCAGGGCTTGCAACCTTAAAAGACGATTTAGACCCTGAAGTCATAATTATTGCTTATGGTACTAACGATTGGTCTAAGGGCGTACTTAAAGAAGATTTTTATAGAGAATATTTAGGGTTTTTAACAAATATAAAAAACAATTATCCAACAGCAAAGATTTTTTCAATAACACCTATATGGAGAAGCATTTGGCAAGAAGAAAAACCGTTAGGCAAGTTTGAACTTGTTCCAAAACTTATAAAAAAAGCGACGGAAGAAGTGGGTGATATAAATTGTATTTACGGTTTTGACTTAGTGCCACATGACCCGAAATTTTTTGGAGATTTAGTATTGCACCCAAGCGATGAAGGGTTTAAGCATTATGCTAACAACCTAATTGCAGAAATAGAAAAGTATTTATAATTACATAAAAAACGGAAAACCTAAAAAAAGAGATTTTTTTAAAATAAAAAAGGGTTTTCCGTTTTTTTTGTTGTATTAATATATAGTACTATTTTTAAAAGAGAAATAGGAGAAAGGCATTGAAAGAAAAAACTTTTAAAATGGAAGAGATGTTTTTGTCGCCTTACGCTAAAAAGTCAAGTGAGACGGTTGGTAGAAGCAGGGAAGAAGCGCCTTGCCCAATGCGTACTGACTTTCAGCGTGACAGAGATAGAATTATACATTGTAAAGCGTTTAGAAGATTAAAAAACAAGACGCAAGTTTTCTTTTCGCCTGAAGGGGACCATTTTAGGACAAGGCTTACGCACACGTTAAACGTGTCGCAAATTGCTAGGAGTATTTCTAGGGCGCTAAGTTTAAATGAAGATTTGACGGAAGCGATTGCGTTAGGGCACGATTTAGGGCATACCCCTTTCGGGCATTCGGGCGAACGTATACTGAATAAACTTAACCCAAACGGATTTAAACATAACGAACAGTCTGGGAGAGTAGTAAATTTTCTTGAAAATGATGGAAAAGGGCTAAACCTTACTAAAGAAGTGGTAGACGGTATTGTTAATCACAGGTTAAACTGTAAACCTATGACGTTAGAAGGTATGGCAGTTAATATTGGTGATAGAATTGCCTACATAAACCACGATATAGACGATGCTATTTCGGGTGGGTTTATAACTTACGAAGATTTACCTAAAGATTGTATACAACTGCTTGGCAAAACTTCAAGCCAACGTATAAACTCAATGATAAATTCGATTATTCGTGAAAGCGAAGGTAAAAACAAGGTAGAAATGGGCAAGGCAGAAGTTGACGCTACAAATTGTTTACGTGCTTTCTTGTTTGAAAGGGTTTATAACGATATTACCTTTAAAAAGGAAGAAGAAAGGGCTGATAAAATGTTGTCGGCACTATATTCAATTTATAATCAAAAGCCAGACTTAATGCCAAGTTTTTATAGAGAATTGGCAGAAAAAGAAGGTGTAGATAGGGCAGAAAGCGATTATATTTCAAGTATGAGTGACGCTTATGCTATAAAGACTTTTAGTGATTATTTTATTCCGGAGAGATGGAAGTTTTAGATAATGAGAGGTTTTGACAATAGGTTCTTAGAAGAACTTAAAAACAAAAACGATATAGTTGACGTAGTTGGAAGATACGTTAGGTTGGAGCAAAAGGGTAGAAATTTTTGGGGGAGATGTCCTTTCCACCACGAAAAGACGCCGTCTTTTTGCGTTAACTTTGACGGGCAATTTTTCAACTGTTTCGGCTGTCATAAATCGGGCGACGTAATTACCTTTATTATGGAAATTGAAAGCCTTGACTTTATGGACGCCGTTAAGTTTTTGGCAGAACGTGTTAAAATGGAACTTCCTGACGTTAAGTATGACGATAAGAAGATAAAAGAACAAAAACAACAAAAAGAAAGGGTTTTATCACTTCTTAAAGACACGGCGCTATTTTACGTAAACAACCTAAGGTCGCCACAAGCAGAAAAACACCTTGCATACTTAATTAAAAGGCAAATTTCAGATGAATACATTGCTAAGTTTGGAATAGGTGCATCGTTAGATTTTAATAGTTTGCCTAAACATTTATTAGGGCTTGGCTATACTTATGAAGAAATGGTTTCTTCTGGTGCAGTTTCAGTTAAAGACGGCAGATATTTCGACGCTTTAGGGGGTAGGCTTATTATACCTATGATAAACGCTTTTAACCAAGTTATTGCGTTTGTTGGCAGGGTGTTAGAAAAAACTGATTTTGGCAAGTACGTAAACACAAGAGAAACGATAGTATTTTCAAAAAGCAATACCTTATTTAACATAAATAACCTTAAAAAGTTGAAAAATGAAAAGGGGCTTGATAGCATTATCGTAGTAGAAGGGCATATTGATGCAATTTCGCTAACCCAAGCGGGCTTCAAAAACGTAGTTGCAAGTATGGGCACTGCTTTTACTAAAGACCACGCAAGAATATTAAAGCGTTATGCCGAAAAGATTTTTATTTCTTTCGACGGAGATTTTGCAGGGCAAAAGGCTGCAATCCGTGGCTTAGAAATATTAAAAGAAGAAGGGCTTGACGTAAAAGTTATTAGTATGCCAGACGGGTTAGACCCAGATGACGTTGTTAAAAAGTTTGGCTATAAGGGGTATGAAAATCTTTTACTTGACGCTAAACCACTTATCGACTTTAAACTTGATATATTAAAAAAGACTTTTGACGTAAACACGGTTGACGGAAAGAGAAAGTTTATACTAAACGCTATAAAAGTTATAAAAGAAAGCCCGTCCCCTGCAGAGCAAGAAGATTTGCTTAAGACGGTTAGAGATATAACGGGCACAACTTTTGAAGCGTTAAAAAGGGAACTTTATTCTCTGCCTGAAACAAGCGTAGAAGTTAAACCAAGCGTTCCTGAGTTTTCTAATAATAAAGGGGACAAGGTTATTACGGCAAGTAGGTTTGTACTGTTTTCGTATTTGTTTAATAAACCTTACGCTTATAAAGGCGATTTAAGTGAGTTGGAGTTTGATAACCCACTTCACCGTGAAATACAATCGTATATCTTAAAGTGTTATAAGGAAGATAACTCCGTTAGGTTTAGCGACCTTTATGAAATACACGACGAAGGTGATACTGAAGAGTTGTCTATAATTGCTTCGCTTGACGTTGAAGAAGAAAAGAGTTACGATAAGGCTTCTTACTTTAGGGGTTGTGTATTGACGTTAAAAATAAATGCTATAAATAAAAATTTGGACAAGTTGAAACAACTTTTTACAGTAGAGACGGACGGTATAAAAAGAAACGAAATTGCCACCCAAATGGCAAAACTATTAAAAGAAAAAAATAAATTAAACAATCTGTAAATTTAAACCAAAGAACAGTTTGGAGGGTGAGATGGAAGAAATAAAAATTAAAAAGCAATCTTATATTGAAGAGGGCGAAGAAAAAAAGGTAGAACTTACTGAAGAAATTTTAAATATAGTTTCAGACATAGTTTTAGAGTTCAAAAAGAGTGGTAGTATTACTATCTTACAACTTTTTGAAAAGTTTGATAAAAAACAAGTTTCAACGGATGAAATTGAAGAAATATATAAAATTATAGAAAGTTCAGGCATACAAGTTGTTGATGAAGAAGTTAGAGATAAAGACCTTTACGACCAACTCTCTAAAGAACTTAGTATGGACGACCCTGTCAAGATGTACCTTAAAGACATTGGTAAAGTTCCACTACTTAGTGCAGATGAAGAAACTGCTTTAGCGCAACGTATGATGGAAGGGGATGAAGATGCAAAACGCCTACTTTCAGAAGCAAACTTAAGACTTGTAGTATCTATTGCAAAGCGTTATATGGGCAGGGGTATGCACTTTTTGGATTTGATACAAGAAGGCAACCTTGGTTTAATGAAAGCAGTAGAAAAATT
The DNA here is from genome assembly GCA_045631625.1 of Christensenellaceae bacterium. Taxonomy (GTDB): domain Bacteria; phylum Bacillota; class Clostridia; order Christensenellales; family Borkfalkiaceae; genus UBA1259. Next base: position 11,883 of record JAZQVG010000172.1, on the reverse strand, counting down.
TGATTATACCAAAGGTTTTAAGTTTTCAACTTATGCAACTTGGTGGATAAGACAAGCCATTACCCGTGCTATTGCCGACCAAGCAAGGACTATAAGAATACCGGTACATATGGTTGAAACTATTAATAAACTTGTAAGGGCTTCAAGAAAACTTTTACAAGAACTTGGTAGAGAACCGTTGCCAGAAGAAATTGCAGAAGTAATGGAAATTACGCCTGAAAGGGTAAGGGAAATTCAAAAGATTGCGCAAGACCCTGTATCTTTAGAAACGCCTATTGGTGAAGAAGAAGATAGCCACTTATCTGACTTTATTGAAGACGAAAAGAGTGCAGCCCCAACTGACGCAGTTTCATTTACAATGCTAAAAGAACAACTTATCGGCGTATTAGACACTTTAACGCCAAGAGAAGAAAAAGTTTTAAGGTTGAGATACGGTTTAGACGACGGCAGACCAAGGACTTTAGAAGAGGGTGGTAAGGAATTTAACGTAACGAGAGAAAGAATTAGACAAATTGAAGCAAAGGCTTTAAGAAAACTTCGTCACCCAAGTAGAAGCAAGCGCTTAAAAGATTTCTTAGACTAATATGACTGATAGACTGATAGAAATTTTTAACGCTTTGCCTAAATGCGACACTTTTGCAGACGTTGGTTGTGACCACGGTTATATTGCAAAAGCAATGCTTGACGAAAAAAAGTGCAAAAAGGTTATAATTTCAGACATAAGCCAAAAATGCTTAGATAAAGCAACCAACTTGCTAAGTAGTTATATTAAAAGCGGTAAGGCGGAAAGCGTGCTTTCTAACGGCTTTCAAAACATAAAATTTTGTGACCAAGCGTTGATTGCAGGCATGGGTGGGGAAGAAATTATTTCCATTATAAAAGACAGTAAATTCTTGCCTAAAACTTTGATTTTGCAACCTATGAAAAACGTAGACAAGGTAAGGCAATTCGTGGTAGAAAAAGGCTATAAAATTTTAACTGATTACGTCTTTTTTGCTGAAGAAAAATATTACGATTTATTAGTTTTAACTATCGGTAAAGATTGCTTGACTGAAGATGAAATTGAGTTTGGTAGAACAAACTTAATTAAAAGAAATAAGGCGTTTATAGATAGGTTAAATTTACAAATAAAAACTTTAGAAAAAATAAGCAAAAAAGAAGATTTATCCAGTCAAGATAGGGAAAGAATTAAGGCAAAAATAGAAAGGTTAAAAAATTATGTATGATATAAATGAGTTTGTTGCTTTGTTAGAAAAGTTTGCACCGTTAGAATTAAGCCAAAAGATGATAGATTTAGGCTGTTATGATAACAGTGGGCTACTTATAAAATGCAACGATAAAGTATCAAAGGTATTATTTTCTTTAGATTTGTCTAAGGAAACCGTAAAAAAGGCAAAAAGGCTTAAATGCGATACGATAGTGACGCACCACCCTGCAATATACGGGGGGTTAAAGGAGTTGAGTTTTGACGGGCAATCGGCTGAAATAGTTGACGCAGTAAAAAATAATATCAACGTCATTTCTTTTCACCTTAACTTAGATATTGCTGAAAATGGTATTGACAATAAACTTGCTTTGGGGCTTGGTGCAAGCAAATATCAAATTCTAAATTATTTTACCGATAAACACGGTTACGGCAGACAGTTTGAAGTAAAAGATAAAACTTTTGGTGAGTTTATTTTAGATGCAAAAAAGACTTTCGCTACTAATAAAATAGTTGCTTACGGCAATAAAAAACAACAAATTTATACGGTTGCTTCATTTTGTGGTGGTGGGGCAAGCGACGTAGAAAAACTTATTTGTAAAAACGGGCTTTTATCTGACGTTGTAGTCACATCAGATATGCCACACCACGTTATAAAATTATTGATAGAAAATGGCAAAAAGATATTGCTTTTGCCACATTACGCTTCAGAAAATTTTGGGTTTAAGTGCTTTTATGATTGGGTAAAAGAGAAACTTAACGGTCAAATTGAAACGGAATATTTTTTAGATAAAAGATTTATGTAAATAAACTTCAAGGAGAGTGAAGATATGATAAAAGAATTACTTGCTTATCAAGTAGAAGATGCAAATTTAAGAAAGATTGAAACGGAACTAATGGGTAGTGAAGACAGAAAAAAAGCCGTTTCTGCAAAGAAATTTTTAGATACAGTACCAGAAAGCGTAGAAAAGTTAGACGACTTAAGTAAAAAACTTTACGCTGACTTTGAAAATTTATCTGCAGAAGAAAAGAAAATTAAAGAACAACAAGAAGAATTTGCACATGCTATCGAAAGCGTTTCTGATAAGACGGAAGCAAATTATTTGCTTAAAAAGATAGACGAATTGTTAAATAAACTTAAAACGATTACCACTTCACTGAATAAGGTTAACGATGAAATGCAAGCAGTTGTTAAAGAATACGTTGGCGTTAGAAGCAAAATAAAATTAGCGCAAGAACAATATGCTGAATTTGGTAAAAAATACAACGACTTAAAAGCATCTTTTAACAAAGAAAAGACGGAAATTGAAGAAAAATTAGCCGTATTATCAAAAAAGGTAGACCCAGCCTTGATGGAAGCGTATGCTAAGAAGCGTGCCAACAAAATGTTTCCTATCGTCTATAAGGCAAGGGGCAACGTTTGTGGCAGATGCAATATGGAATTGTCTATTTCAGAAATGAACAAACTTAAAAATGGAGAAATTTTAGAGCACGACCAATGTGGTGCACTACTTTACCAAGAAGACTAATAAAAAACATATTAAAAGCGAAGATTTTTCTTCGCTTTTTTGTTTGTTTTCTTAAAATTTCCATAATTTACCTTTTACCTATTATCTCTTTAAAAATAGTTTAAATATTTTAAAGAAATTTAACTTAAGGGATTGTAAAACAAGACAAAATTTGTTATAATTATAGTGAATAAATTTCAGGGAGACATTTTTTTGAACGAACTTGGTAGAAATGGACAAAAGAAGGCAGAAAACAATAAGATTTTCACTAAAGAAACTTTAGGGGTAGTATTTATTTTATTTGCTACTCTATGTTTGGTGTGCCTAATTACAAGGGAAAAGGTTTTTTCTTACCCTGGTCAAGTTATAAATGCTTTCTTTTTAGGTTGCTTTGGTTATTTTAGTTACCTACTTTTCGGCTGGTTTATTTATTTTGGTATTGCACTTCTTTTTGATAAAAAAAGTGGCATAAAAGTTTTTGATAAAATTTTAATCGTTTTAGACGTGGTATTGCTTGCTGTCTTTTTGCAAACGGTTACTTTGGGTGGCAAGTTTGACAGTTTTTGGTTATATATCTCAAATGCTTACAAAATGGGCGCAGGTGGTATTGCCACTTCTTCTGCAGGTGGCTTTTTCACTTCGCTTTTATCTTATCCACTCATCAATCTTTTAACTGTAGCAGGCTCTGCCGTTGTTGAAGGTATATTGATTGCAGTGATTTCTTATTATCTTGGCAAAAAGGTTTATTTTGCAATCAAAAAGAAAAAGGAAAGCGGTAAACTTCGTAGCACTTTCGTTAAGGAAGAAGTTAATGATAACGGCATAGAAATTTTAGGCACAATGGATTATCCTATAGATGCCCCACAACTATCTGAAAGTAAGCCAAGGCAATCTCTTTTCGTTGCAAATCCTGATGAGTTTGCATTTAAGAGTAAAAAAGAACTTGCAAAGGGTGATGAGCAAAATATAAAGATAGGTTTTACGGAAAATGGTTTGGGTGTTGCAACCTATACGCAAAAACCAACTGAAACCCCAATGCTTGACGATTATAAAAAGAAGATTGAATATATTAAGCAACCAAGTTATATCAACGTGGAAAAAACGGTTTCTGGTGCACTTTATGAAGGTAGTACGGCAGTAGACCCTAATAGAAACGAAAGGGCAACCACTGTTTCGGGCTACGTTTCGCCATCTTCTTTAACGCCTACGGAAAAGGAAGAAATACCTTATTTTGAACACGAAGAAAGTTCTAATATAGGCGATGACTACGATGCAAAAATTAGTGCAGAAAGGTTTAGCGAAAAGTACGTGTTTGACGAAGTTGGTGACGATGAAGTGGTGCTTCCACCAGTAAGCGAAACGGAAGATGCTTTTAGAAGGGTAGAAGAAACTACTGGAGAAGTTAGCGAATATGTTGATTTTCCTGATATGGTAGAAAGCACGGACGAAATGGACCCACCTATTATTGAAGAAAATGGCGATGAAGAAGAAACGATAGTGCCACCTTCGAGGATTTTAGATAGAAGAAGCAGAAATATTTTTGGTGATTTAGATAGTAAAGAAAACGCCTTAGAAAATACTGCAAACGACGTTAATTATCAAAGCATGGCTGAAAAGGACGGTAATTTTTTTACGGAAAGAAGCACACCGCTTTCAAACAGTAGAAGATTAAACTTTGATAGTGAAGTTAACAACGTAGAAGAAAAGAAAGAAGAAGTCCAAATGGAAATTGAAATTCCTGAAGAAGAAGTTAGATTTTTACCAAAGGACTACAAATATAATAGGCCACCTCTTGATTTGTTAGAGCGTAGGGAAACGCATATTGACACTAACAGTGAAAATCACGAAGAGCGTATGGAAATTATTAAGGAAACGCTTTCTCAATTCAAAATTGAAGCAGAGCCACAAGGTTTCGTGCAAGGCCCTACCATTACAAGATATGAAATTATGATGCCACCAAGGGTATCTGTTAAAACGGTTTTAAGATACGATGATGACTTAAAGATGCGTTTAGCGTCTAAATATGGAGTTAGAATTGAAGCACCAATCCCAGGTAAAAACCTTGTTGGTATAGAAGTTGCAAACAAGACGAAAGTGACCGTTGGGCTTCGTGAAGTTATTGAAGGTTATGCGGGGCAACCGTCTAAACCATATTCGCTTATGTTTGCATTAGGTAAGGATATTGTAGGCGATTCTAAGACGGATAACTTGGCAAAAGGCCCACACTACTTGGTTGCAGGTGCAACCGGTTCTGGTAAGAGTGTTGCTTTAAACGTAATGATTGTTTCGCTTCTTATGCGTTATAGCCCAGAAGAATTGCGTTTTATCTTAGTTGACCCTAAGAGTGTTGGCTTTAGACTATACGAACATATGCCACACTTACTTATTGACGAAATTATTACCGAAGCACCAAAAACTATTGCAGTATTGCAATGGGCGTACGAGGAAATGGAAAGAAGATATAAACTATTTACTGAGTGTGAAATGGTTTGTATGGACTTAGAAGGTTACAATACTCAAATAGAAAAAACGGACAAGGAAAAATTGCCACGTATCGTAATCGTTATAGACGAACTTGCAGACCTTATGGAAACTTGCAAGAAAGATATGGAAACGGGTATTCGTATGTTAGCGGCAAAGGCAAGGGCTGCAGGTATTCACTTAGTACTTGCTACCCAACGTCCGTCAGTAGACGTCATTACGGGTACTATTAAAGCAAATTTACCTTCACGTATTGCGCTTAAAGTTATGAACTTTGCAGACTCTTCTACTATTTTAGGTGAAGGTGGTGCAGAAAAACTATTAGGCAACGGCGATATGCTATTTAAAAATTCGTCTATGTCTGAAACGGAAAGATACCAAGGCGCTTGGGTTAGCGAAGTGGAAATTGCAAACATAGTTTCTTACCTAAAAGAGAAAAACCAAAGTTATTTCCACCAAGGCTTAAACGACTTCTTGAAAAAGACTAACACTACTCCAAATGGGTATGGTAGCAGTAAGAAGGAAGAAATTTCAGCAACTGACGACGAAGGTGGTGATGCAGACGAAACGTTGTTCGTTAAAGCGTTGTGGACTTCCGTTAACGCAGGTTTCGTGTCAATTTCTTCATTGCAAAGGCGCTTTAAATTAGGTTTTTCAAGGGCTGCAAGGCTTGTTGATAAGATGGAAGAATTGGGGTACGTATCACAAAACGAAGGCAGTAAAGCAAGGCGTGTAATACTTACTAAAGAAGAATTTATTGAAAAGTATGGTGAACCACCAACGACAAGATAAAGTAAAATGGTTATAAATAAAAAAATTGGCGTAATTTCATTAGGTTGTGATAAAAATAGGGTTGATACTGAAAAGATGCTTAAAATAGTGTCTAAATATCACCAAATTGTAAACGACGATAGTGAAATAGATATTTTAATTATAAACACTTGTGCTTTTTTAGAAAGTTCCAGAAAGGAAGCGATTGACGAAATTTTATCGGCAATACGAAAAAAAGAACAAGGTTTATTAGAAAAAATTATAGTTACGGGTTGCTTGCCACAAAAGTTTATTGGCGATATTTTTGACGAATTGCCTGAAGTTGACGCTTTTTTAGGCGTAAGCGATTATAAGTCCTTAAATAAAGTTATAGACAAAATTTACGACGGCGAAAGGGCAAAAAAAGTTAACCCGCCAAAGAACGAAAAGTGTATTAAAAGGGTTAGGACAACGCCCTATTACGCTTACTTAAAGATTGCAGACGGGTGCGACAACCATTGCACCTACTGTCTTATACCTAAAATTAGGGGCAAGTTTAGGTCTATAAATTACTTAGACTTAATAAAGGAAGCAAAGTCACTTAAAAAGGTAAAAGAACTTATTTTGGTTGCACAAGATACTGCAGCATACGGCAAAGATTTAGGTGAAAATATAAATTTAACTTTTTTAATTAAAGAGTTATCTAAACTAAACAATATTGAAAAAATTAGGCTACTTTACTGTTACCCTGAAAATATTACCGATGAGTTGATTGAAGAAATAAAATCAAACCCAAAAGTAATAAAATATATTGACATACCCCTTCAACACGCCGACGATAGAATACTTAAACTTATGAATAGGAAGGGTACTTTCGACGGGTACTTAAATTTAATAAACAAACTTAAAAAAGAAATAGACGGTATTGCGATAAGGTCCACTTTTATCGCTGGTTTTCAAACGGAAACGCAAGAAAATTTTGATAGGTTGGTTGAGTTTATTAAAAAGGCAAAGTTATTTAACGCAGGTTTTTTTGCTTATAGCAAAGAAGAAGGTACGCCTGCTTATAAACTTGATGGTGACGTTTCTAATAGTGAAAAGTTAAAACGTGTTAAAAAACTTTACAGCGTACAAAAAGCCGTGGTAAAAGAAAATTTTAAGCAGTTTATTGGTAAGACGGTTAAAGTTTTGGCTGAAGGGTTTGATGATGATGCACTTTGCTACTACGGTAGGGCGTATTTTAACGCACCCGACATTGACGGAAAGGTATATTTCTTTTCAAGTAACGAAGTGAAATACGGAAATTATTACGATATTAAGATTAACGAAAGTGCAGGGTACGACCTGTATGGAGAGAGAATATGAATTTACCCAACAAATTAACACTTTTAAGAATATTTTTAATACCCGTTTTCGTGGCAGTATTTTATCTAACAATAATACCTTATAATTTAATTATTTCGGCAGTGGTGTTTGCCCTTGCCGCATTTACTGATTTTTTGGACGGGTATATTGCAAGAAAATATAAATTAGTTACTGATTTAGGTAAGTTTTTAGACCCTATTGCCGATAAAGTGTTAGTTTCTACTGCACTTATAGTAATTTTAATTCCACCACAAAACTTCAATATTTTACCTATTAACGCTTGGTATGTTGCAGTTATGGTTGCAATTATTATGGCAAGGGAACTTATCGTAAGTGCATTTAGGCTTATTGCCGCTTCAAAAGGTAAAGTTATCGCCGCAGATAAATCTGGCAAGTTAAAAACTTTCTTTACAGACGTTGCAATAGTTGAAATTTTAGTTGCAGGTCAATTTTCAGTTGTTGGTTTTGGTGTAGCAAATTTAGTTGGCATTATATTGCTTGCTATAAGCACTTTACTTACAATTTACTCTGGTATAGAGTGTTTTGTAAAAAATAAGGGCGTTATTTCTAACGGTTAAGATAAAAATGAAAAACGGTTTAATACTTTTTAACAGCCAAGGCGACGGGTTTGACGGGCAGTACATACAGTCAGTTACGTCATTATATAAAGACGGTGGCTTTCCATTATCGCACCTTTTAGTTTTAGACAAGAAGGACGATTTAGGCTTTTCACGAAACGTAAAAGAATTAAAAGAAGTATTAGACAATCTTATTATTGTAGCAAACGATGACTTGGGCTTTAACGCTAAAGAAATTTTGGCAGAAATTTTTGAAAGCCCACTTGTTGAAAACGACAATGCAGTTAAGTTTGCTTCAGCCGTTTGCAAGGCTGAAAGTAAGGAATATAAAGACGAATATGCGCTTATTCCAAGCGACGCAAGTTTGATACCTAATATCTCCGGCATACAACAAGGGTTCATTTTAGATAGTTTAGAATTATCCGTTGCATTGCTTCCAAGTAATTTAAAAGAACTTTCGGTGATGAGTGATAAGTATATAATTCCCTACTTAGAAAATAAGTATGAATTAGTAAATAAGCGTATTACCTTAAAATATTTTGGTGATTTGGACAAGTTAAATGCAGTTTTAAAAAATGCAAAGCAAATGGACGAAATAGAGTTTACATATTCTTTGCAAGAAAATAACGGCGACGTTAAAATAGTGTTATTATTTACTCATTTAGAGAGTGCTAATAGGTCTAAAGAAATAATTAGTTATATAGTTGGCGAACTTAAAGAAAACATATACGCAGAGTTTGACACCACTTTAGAAGAAAGGGTTTTCGACCTATTAAAATTAAGAAAAATAAAACTGTCCGTCGCAGAATCTTTTACGGGTGGCAGAATAACAAGTGCGCTAATTAACAATTCGGGCATATCGGAATTTCTGCACGAAGGCATTGTTTCATATAGCAACGAAAGTAAAATGCAAAGGCTAAACGTAGACAAGGGCAGTTTGATAAAAGAAGGGGCAGTAAGTTCTATCGTGGCTTACAAGATGGTTGTAGGCTTGCTAAAAACAGGGAATTGTGATTTAGCAATTTCCACAACGGGCATAGCAGGGCCAAACAGTGACAACACTTCTAAACCCGTTGGTTTGTGTTATATTGCAGTGGGTATGAAAGACGGCGTACACACCTATAAATATAACTTTAAAGGTACAAGAGAAAAAATAACTGAAACGGCAAAGAATACTGCGCTGTTTTTGGCAATAAAAAAATTAAAAGGAATATAGAAAATGGACGAGAATAAAATTAAAGCGCTAGAAGGCGTTATGGGGCAAATTGAAAAGCAATACGGCAAGGGTGCAATTATGCGTCTTGGTGACGATGCAGGTGATACTAATATTGAAGTAATACCAACCGGCTGTCTTTCACTTGACTTGGCTATCGGTGTAGGTGGCTTGCCAAGGGGCAGAATTATTGAAATTTACGGGCCAGAATCTTCTGGTAAAACTACCGTTGCACTTCACGTTATTGCAGAAGCACAAAAACTTGGTGGTATTACGGCGTTTATTGATGCAGAACACGCTTTAGACCCTGTATATGCTAAAAATTTAGGTGTTGATTTAGATAACTTATACGTTTCTCAACCAGACACGGGCGAACAAGCGTTAGATATTACTGCGTCACTTGTAAATAGTAAAGCAGTAGATTTAATAGTTGTTGACTCTGTTGCAGCGTTGACACCAAGGGCAGAAATTGAAGGTGATATGGGCGACTCTCACGTAGGTTTACAAGCAAGGCTTATGAGCCAAGCGTTAAGAAAACTTACTGCTATCACAAGCAAGAGCAAGACTTGTATTATCTTTATCAACCAACTTCGTGAAAAGGTTGGCGTTATGTTTGGCAACCCAGAAGTTACGGCGGGTGGTAAGGCGTTAAAGTTCTATGCAAGCGTCAGAATTGACGTAAGAAAGGGCGATGCACTTAAAAATGCAGATGGTACGTACGGCAACCACACTAAAGCAAAAATAGTTAAAAATAAGGTTGCACCACCATTTAAGTCTGCAGAATTTGATATTATATTTGGCAAAGGCATTTCTCAAGCAAGTTGCTTAATTGACCTTGGTGTAGAATACGGCATCGTTGGTAAAACGGGTGCTTGGTTTAGTTATAACGACGAAAAAATTGCACAAGGCAGAGAAAAAGCAATAGACTATATGGAGAAAAACCCAGAAATTGCTGAAGAAGTAAAAAATAAAATTTTAGACTGTTTTTACAGTAAAAATAACTAATTAAAGACAAAATCAAGAAAATTTTGTCACTTTTTGGTTATAAAAAAATCAAAAAGTGGTTAACAGGCAATTTATAGATAGGACAATTAATTGACTTATTTATATTATTGTTGTAAAATATATATAGTTAGTAATAGCCTAACAATTAGGCTTTATGATAAATTAACAAAAAGGGAGACACAAAATGGAAAATTTTAAATTAAACTCCCTGTTCTTAGCGGCTGATGCGGGTTTAGACCCAATGTATATTGGCATAGCAATCGGTGCGGCGGTTATTCTTGCAATAATCTTTTTCGTACTCGGTTGGTTTTTGAAAAATAGGTCTTTCACCAGAAAACAAGGTGATATTCAAAAAGTCGTTGAAAAGATGCTTGACGACGCAAGAGAAGAAAGTAAAACTATTAAAAAAGAGGCTATATTAGAAGCCAAAGAACAGGAACTAAAAATTCGCAATGATTTAGAAAGAGAATCTAAAGAAAAACGTGCTGAACTTCAAAAATTGGAAAATAGACTTAACCAAAAAGAAGAAAGTTTAGAAAAGAAAGAAGAAAACTTATCAAAGCGAAACGAAGAAACTACAAGGCAACAAAACGTGTTAAAGAGCAAGGAATTGGAACTTGACAAAAAGTTAGAAGACATTTCTGCGCAACACGTTAAAATGATTGAGGAATTTGAAAGGATTGCTCAAATCAGTAAAGAAGAAGCAAAGCAAAGGCTTGTAGATGCTATAACTGACGATGCAAGGCGAGAAGCGGCAGGTATGGTTAAAAACATCGAAGCAGAAGCCAAGGAAGAAGGGGAAAGAAAAGCCAAAGAAATAGTATCACTTGCTATTCAAAAGTGCAGTACTGAACAAGCGACTGAACTTACCGTATCGGTAGTACCACTACCAAACGACGATATGAAGGCAAGGATAATCGGTAGAGAAGGTAGAAATATTCGTACGCTTGAAAATGCTACGGGTATTGAACTTATTATCGACGATACGCCAGAAGTAGTAATAGTATCTGGCTTCGACCCTGTAAGGAGAGAAACTGCAAGGATAGCGTTAGAAAGGCTTATCCAAGACGGCAGAATTCATCCTGCAAGAATTGAAGAAACTGTCGAAAAGGTTAAAAAGGAATTAGACCAACAAATAAAAGAAGCAGGTGAATCTGCTATGTTTGAGTGTGGTATTTTTGGGCTTCACCCAGAAATCGTTAAAACACTTGGAAGATTAAAATTCCGTACAAGTTACGGTCAAAACGTACTTAAACACTCTATAGAAGTTTCACATTTAGCAGGCGTTATGGCAACCGAACTTGGCGTTGACCCAATGCTTGCAAAAAGGGCAGGGTTATTGCACGACTTAGGTAAAGCGGTTGACTTTGAAATAGAAGGCACGCACATGCAAATTGGTGCTGACTTAGCAAAGAAGTTTAGAGAAAACCACTCTGTAGTAAATGCAATCTTAGCGCACCACGGCGACGTAGAACCTAAAACTATTGAAGCAGTGTTAGTTGCAAGTGCAGACGCTATCTCTGGTGCAAGACCTGGTGCAAGGCGTGAAACTACTACAAACTACATTAAGAGATTACAAAAATTAGAAGAAATTTCATCATCTTTCAAGGGCGTTGAAAAATGCTATGCTATTCAAGCAGGTAGAGAAGTGCGTGTAATGGTTAAGCCAGAACAAATTAACGACGCACAAACGTTATTCTTAGCGAAAGACATTGCTAAAAAGATTGAACAAGAGATGGAATATCCTGGTCAAATTAAGGTTAATGTAATTAGAGAAAC
>JAZQVG010000171.1:0-1227 GCA_045631625.1 Christensenellaceae bacterium | reverse complement strand
CCGCCCAAAATACATATTGACTTTTGTTTGAAAACTCGCACGCCTTGTGTATGTTCTCAAAAAATGCAATCGGCAATTCGTATTTGTCGGGCGTAACTGCCATATAAACAATACTTCGCATTTGTTAGCCTTTCCGCTACTGTGAGTAGCATTGTGTCTAAAAATTTTTGTCCTATTCCCCTAAAAGTTCTAGTATCTTTGCTTTTAGTTGTTTATAGGTGTAATTTTTGATAAAACTATCAGCCCAATTACAATTTTTACTATAACCACTAAAAAATCTTGCATAGCGACTAAAATCATTATTAAAATTCGTAATCGGGAATTTGTTTTTAATAAGTTCGTAAAACTCTTTTACTTCGTCTTCTGTATCAAACCCAATGCCGTTTTTACCTACAATTCTCAACGCTTCTTCTATTGTTTCTTTTGGCACATTGTAAGGGTATGTGTTAGGGTTATAGTTTTCTAGTACAACATATTCTTCGGCTCTCATATAATAAAAATCTCTTTCGTCTATATAACTAAATTTGTCAACCCTATCTCCGTCCAATCTTACACACTTAACAATTTCGCCATTTGAAAAATGGTGGTGTGTTACATTTCCCACAACCTTTACATACTCGCCAACTTCGGCACGCCTTTTAACTTCCCTTACTTTGCTTTGCGGTGCTGCGTTCCCTTGCATTTCTGCACCCTTTAACATCTCTTGCAAGTCGTTAAAAGTGTAGCCGTGGGCTTTTGCCAAACATACCAACAAGCCTTTTTCCTTGTCGTATGTGTCGCCGTCGCAACATTTAGCAACAAACCTTTTGCCGTCTTTAATTAAGATCGTTGCGTTATCTCTAAAAATAATGCGGTCGGCTACATTATTGTATTTTTCTATAAACTCGTCTGCATAAGAACAATCTGTCCATTGTGTTAAACCGTTAAAATCAATTACATAACTGCCAAACGCTATATTTTTAATTGTCCCAATGTCGCCTATTTTTACCCTTGTTGCGTCATAAAGTGTATTTTTAATAACTCTTACCTTATCGCCAATGTTAAATTTCTTTTTCATATCTCCACCTTTTCGCTACTCATAGTAGCATTAAAATTAAAATTTTTTGTAAATTATTAAGTTTTCGTCCCACTCTGCATACTTACTTTTTAGGTACTTTCTAAAAAACTCTCGCATTTGCTTACGGTCGGTTGTATGGTCGTACCTGTCGTGGCAAGTGCTGCATAGTG
>JAZQVG010000170.1:0-42027 GCA_045631625.1 Christensenellaceae bacterium | reverse complement strand
TTGGTCGTTCTTGCTTCGCAGTTAATAATTACCTTATTGTAAAAGAAAAAAAATAATCTTAAAATCATTGCAAAAGAAGTAGATTTTTGCTATAATCTTTTTGAGAGGTTGTAGTATGAATTTTTTGCACTTAAAATACGTTGTTGAAGTAAGTAAAACTAAATCTATAAGTAAGGCAAGTGAAAACTTGTTTATGGCTCAACCAAACTTAAGCAAGGCTATAAAGGATTTAGAAGATTCTTTAAGTATTAGTATTTTTACAAGAACCAAAAAGGGTATGGAACTTACTGAGCAAGGCGAAGAATTTGTACGCTTTGCAGAAAAGATTTTAAGGGAAGTAGAAGAAGCAGAAACTTCATTTGCAAGCAAAGATAAAACAAAGCAAGAGTTTAGTCTTTCTGCCCCTAGGGCAAGTTATATTTCTAACGCCTTTAACAACTTTTTAATGAGAGTAGAAAAGAATAACGGCATAGAATTTAACTATAAAGAGACAAACGCAATGCGTGTTATAAAAAACGTTAGTGAAAACGGGTTTAGGTTAGGTATACTTAGGTATGCAACACGCCACGCAGATTTCTATATTTCCGTGCTTAACGATAAGGAAATAAAACAAAAGGAAATTTACGAATTTAAGTACGTTTTATTGATGTCAAAAGACAGCAAATTAAACACCTTAAAAGAAATACGTATGGCAGACCTTAAAGATTATATTGAAATTATGCACGGCGACCCATACGTGCCAACTCTTTCTACTAAGGAAGCGAAGAAAATGGAGTTTTCTGGGCTTACGGATAACCGTATTTTTATTTATGAAAGGGGTAGCCAATACGAAATTTTAGATAAAGTAAAAGATACTTTTATTTGGGTTTCACCTGTTCCGCAAGAAATTTTAGATAAATATAATCTTGTACAAAGAGTTTGTGTTGACTACAATAAGACTTATAAAGACGTATTAATCTATAAAAGAGATTATCGTTTTACTAAACTTGACGATATATTTGTTGAAGAACTTGCAAGTTCAAAAAACAACGTTGAGGCGAATTTATAGTTTCAATAAAAGGAAAAAGGACTTATTTTTTAACAAGTCCTTTTCGTCGCTTTTATAAAGGCATAAAAAACAAGGAAAAAATTGGACAAAAGTCTAAAAAAGGATAAAAAAATGTATAAAATTTTAGAAAAGAAAAAATTAAATGCAAACGTAACTTTAATCAAGGTGGACGCACCGTTCGTTAGCCGTAAGGCAGAACCTGGCCAATTTATCATTTTAAGAGTTGACGAAAATGGTGAACGTATCCCACTTACTATCGCTGACTTTGATAGAGAAAAGGGTACTGTATCTATTATATTCCAAATAGTTGGTGCAACTACTGAAAAACTAAACGCCCTAAACGAAGGGGATTATATTTTAGACTTCGTAGGTCCACTTGGAAAGCCTACTGAAACGGAAGGCTTAAAAAAGGTTGCAGTTGTTGGCGGTGGCGTTGGTAGTGCTATCGCTTACCCTGTTGCTAAAAAATTGTTTGAAATGGGTGCAGAAGTTCACTCTATTATCGGTTTTAGAAACAAGGACATAGTTATTTTAGAAGATGAGTTTGAAAAGGCAAGCACTAAGTTTGTACGTGTTAGTGACGATGGTACTTGGGGCAGTAAAGGTCTTGTAACAAACGCTTTAAAGGACTTAATTGAAAGTGGCGAAAAGTATGATGAAGTTATTGCTATCGGCCCTGTAATTATGATGAAGTTTGTATCACTTTTAACAAAGGAATACGGCATCAAAACGGTTGTTAGCATGAACCCAATTATGATTGACGGTACGGGTATGTGCGGTGGTTGTAGGTTGGTTGTTGACGGCAAGGTTAAATTCGCTTGCGTTGACGGGCCGGAATTTGACGGACATAAGGTTGACTTTGACAGCGCTATGAAACGTGGTGGTATGTACAAGGAAGACGAAAGGGCAAACCACGAAAAAGTTTGTAATTTATTAAAAATGGGGGATAAAAACAATGGCTAATATGAGTTTAGTGAAGAACAGTATGCCTGTTCAACCTGCAGACGTAAGAAACAAAAATTTTAGCGAAGTTGCACTTGGCTATACGGCAGAGCAAGCCATTGACGAAGCAAAGAGATGTTTAAACTGTAAAAACAAACCTTGCGTAAACGGTTGCCCTGTAAAAATTAGAATACCTGACTTTATCAAAGAAGTTGCAGAAGGCAACTTTGATAAGGCTTATGAAATTATAAGTGAAGATAGCAATTTACCAGCAGTATGTGGTAGGGTATGCCCACAAGAATCACAATGCGAAAGCAAGTGTATACGTGGTATTAAGGGTGAGCCTGTTGCGATTGGTAGATTGGAAAGGTTTGTTGCTGATTATCACAACCAAAAAGCAGAAACGGTAAAAACGGAAGTTAAAAGCAACGGTCACAAAGTTGCAGTTATTGGCAGTGGCCCATCTGGTTTATCTTGTGCCGGCACGCTTGCAAATATGGGTTATGAAGTTACTATTTTTGAAGCATTACATATTGCAGGTGGCGTTTTAGTTTACGGTATACCTGAATTTAGGTTGCCAAAAGCAATCGTAAACAAGGAAATTGAAAACTTAAAAGCATTAGGCGTTAAGATTGAAACTAACATTGTTATTGGTAAGACGATTACAATTGAAGAATTAAAACAAGAATTTGGCTTTGAAGCAATCTTTATCGGTTCTGGTGCAGGTCTACCAAGGTTTATGAATATTCCTGGTGAAAGTTTTAACGGCGTTCTTTCTGCAAACGAATTCTTAACAAGAATGAACTTAATGAAAGCGTATAAAGAAGAAAGCGACACCCCAATTAAAAAGGCAACCAAGACGGTAGTTGTTGGTGGCGGTAACGTTGCTATGGATGCTGCAAGAT
Organism: Christensenellaceae bacterium; assembly: GCA_045631625.1. GTDB lineage: Bacteria > Bacillota > Clostridia > Christensenellales > Borkfalkiaceae > UBA1259. Next base: position 39,132 of record JAZQVG010000170.1, on the reverse strand, counting down.
GCGCTAAGAGATTGGGTAGTGAAGTTACTATTGTGTATCGTAGGACGGAAGCAGAACTTCCTGCAAGAAAAGAAGAAGTAGAACACGCCATGGAAGAAGGCATTATCTTCAAGTTCTTAACAAACCCTGTAGAAATTATCTCTAACGATAATTCAAACGTGACGGGTATAGTTTGCGAACAAATGGAACTTGGCGAACCAGACGAATCTGGTAGAAGAAAGCCTGTTGCAATTAAAGATAGCAACTTTGAAATTGAAGCAGATGCAGTTATTATGGCACTTGGTACAACGCCAAACCCACTTATTAAAAACACAACTGACGGCTTAGATACTAAAAAATGGGGCGAAATTATCGCTGATGAAGACGGCAAGACAACGTTAGAAGGCGTTTACGCCGGTGGTGACGCAGTAACGGGCGCAGCAACCGTTATTCTTGCTATGGGTGCTGGTAAAACTAGCGCAATGGCAATTGATAAATATTTAAAGGAAAAAAATTAACGGAAAAAAGGAGAAAAAATGGCTAAAAAAATGGATAGATTTTCTTTATCGACTTTTCAAAGATTACCTATTTATTTAAACTATTTAAGCACCTTTGACCTGACTACACAAAAAAATATATCGGCAACCAAAATTGCAAAAGCGTTATGCTTAGGCGAAGTACAAGTGAGAAAAGACTTGGCAACATTAAACTGCTTAGGTAGGCCTAAAACGGGTTACGATATAGCAACGCTAATTAAGGCGTTAAAACATACATTAGGTTGCAATACTTTAACGGACGCAGTATTGGTTGGCGTAGGTAAACTTGGGCAAGCACTTATGGGATATGGTGGTTTTAGCGAGTTTGGGCTAAGCATCGTTGCAGGCTTTGACACTGACCAAAATAAAGTTGGTAAGGTAATACAAAATAAAAGTGTATTTCATTTATCATCACTTAGAGAGTTTGTTGAACAACACAAGGTAAAGATTGTAATATTAACAGTTCCGGCAGAGTACGCACAAGAGATTATTGAAATGATTGACGGCTCTTGTGTGAAAGGTATTTGGAACTTTTCAACGGCACATATTATTCCGCCAAAGGGCGTAAGAATTAAAACGGAAAATATTGCTACTTCACTTGCTTTACTTGCTAAGCAAATAAACGAAATGCCATTATAAAAAGGAATTTTTAAATATTAAGTTGACCTATGAAAAAATTTGATACACAAGTTCAATATTTAAAATTTAAGGTTTTAAGGGAAGTTGCAAAACACGCTTGGGACGACACTTTAGACCAATCTATATTAGATATACCTAAAGATTTATTCCCAGGTAAAACCCCAACTTTACGTTGTTGCGTTTATAAAGAAAGGGCTATTGTTGCAGAAAGAGTTAAACTTGCAATGGGTGGAAATAAAGACAACCCTAACGTTATAGAAGTTATTGATATAGCGTGTGACGACTGTCCGTCTGGCGGGTATGAAGTCACAAATTCTTGTAGGGGTTGCTTGTCGCACAGATGTCAAGATGCTTGTAAAAAAGATGCAATCGTAATTGATAAAGTTACCCACACCGCCTACATTGATAAATCTAAGTGTGTAGAGTGTGGCGCTTGTGCAAAAGTATGTCCGTATAGTGCAATAGCAAACAGAAAAAGGCCTTGTCAAAGTGCTTGTAAAATAAAGGCTATTTCTAAAAATACAGACCTATCTGCAAAAATAGATAACGATAAATGTATATCTTGCGGGGCGTGTGTTTACCAATGCCCGTTCGGTGCAATAGTAGATAAATCTTATATAGTTGACGTTATTAAGACGTTAAAAGGCTCTTTTGACAACAAAAACTATAAGGTTTACTGTGTGGTTGCACCTGCAATTTCAAGCCAATTTAAGTATGCAAAATTGGGGCAAGTAATATCGGCAATTAAAAAATTGGGCTTTTATTCAGTAGTTGAAGCGGCACTTGGCGCAGATATGGTTGCATATAGCGAAAGTGATGAACTTATGGAAAAGGGGATGCTTACAAGTTCGTGTTGCCCAGCATTTAAGGAATACATAAAAAATTATTTCCCTAAATTTGCACACCTTATATCAAGCAGTTTATCGCCAATGGCTTCAATTTCTAAATATTTAAAAGAACAAGACCCAACTTGCAAAGTTGTGTTTATAGGACCTTGTACTGCCAAGAAAAAGGAAATAAAGGACGAAAAAGTTAAACCTTACGTTGATTACGTGATGACTTTTGAAGAATTGCAAGCGATTTTCGATAGTAAGGAAATAGACTTAACTACTTTAGAAGAAGAAGATTTAGACAACGCTTCATACTTTGGAAGAATATTTGCACGCTGTGGTGGGCTTAGTGAAGCGATAGAGCAAGCGTATAAAGAAAAAGACGTAACGGACTTTCATTTAAAGGGCGTTTCTTGCGATGGTATAGAAGAGTGCAAAATGGCACTACTAAAATTATCTGCTGGGAAGTTAGACGCAAACTTTATTGAAGGTATGGCTTGCATAGGTGGTTGTATAGGTGGCGCTGGGTGTTTGACACACGGCGAAAAAAATAAGATTGAAGTTGATAAGCATGGTGCCTTAGCAAGCGACAAGAAAATCAAAGATTCAATCAAATCATTAAAAGAAAAAAAATAGCACAATTTTAGGAGAACATTATGGAACAAAAAATTGATTTTGCAATTTTAGACAAAGCGATTGAAGATTATGGTAGTGAAGAAAAAGCACTTATCGCAATACTTCAACGTGCGCAAGAAAACTATAGATATTTACCTAAAGAAATATTTCCGTATCTTGCAAAAAAACTTGATATTCCTGAAGCAAGAATTTATGGTGTTGCAACTTTTTATGAAAACTTTTCTTTAGAAAGAAAGGGCAAATACGTTATAAAGGTATGCGATGGTACTGCTTGTCACGTAAGAAAATCAATTCCTATTTTAGAAGCGTTAAGAAAGGAATTAGGCCTTTCAGAAACCAAAAAAACTACTGACGATTTTGTTTTCACAGTAGAAACGGTATCTTGTTTAGGTGCTTGTTCATCTGCACCTGCAGTTATGGTAAACGATGAAATTTACCCTACGATGACACCAGAAAGTGCAATCGAGTTGGTTAATAACCTAAAGGAGAAAAACTAATGCTTAAATCAGTACAAGAGTTAAGAGAATATCGTGCAAAAGCCAAAGAAATGCTTGATACCGAAAGCAAAAAGATTATCATTTGTGGTGGTGCAGGCTGTGTATCTAAGGGTGCAAACAAAGTTTACGAAAAACTTATTGCATTAATGCAAGAAAAAGGCGTTAAATTTACTGTTAAATTAGAAAAATGTTCAGGCGATAGCGTTAGGGTTAAAAAAAGTGGTTGTCACGGTTTTTGTGAAGCAGGCCCATTAGTTCGTGTAGAACCACAAGGTTGGTTGTACGTTAAAGTTAAACCTGAAGACTGTGAAGATATCATAGAAAAAACTATGAAAAATGCAGAGTGTGTTGATAGACTTTGCTATGCTGAAAACGGCGTTGTATATAGAGAACAAAAGGAAGTTCCTTTCTATAAAAAGCAAACGAGAGTATCGCTTGACAACTGCGATAAAATTGATGCAACTTCTATTGAAGAATATTTAGCAAACGGTGGTTATACAGCGTTTGAAAAAGCACTTACAGAAATGAGTAGCGACCAAATCGTTAGCGAAATTACTGAATCAGGTTTACGTGGTCGTGGTGGCGGTGGCTTCCCAACCGGTAGAAAGTGGAGCCAAGTTGCAAGACAAAAGAATTTCCCAAAATATGTAGTATGTAATGGCGACGAAGGCGACCCGGGTGCATTTATGGATAGGTCTGTTATGGAAGACGACCCACATAGAATGTTAGAAGGTATGATTATTGCAGGTATCGCAACGGGCGCTACAGAAGGTTATATATACGTTAGGGCAGAATACCCATTAGCAGTTGCAAGATTACGTCAAGCAATTAAAAGGGCAGAAGAACTTGGTATTTTAGGCGACAACGTTTTAGGTACAGCATTCAGTTTCCATATGCATATTAGCCGTGGCGCAGGTGCTTTCGTTTGTGGTGAAGGTTCAGCACTTACTGCTTCTATCGAAGGTAAACGTGGTATGCCAAGGGTAAAACCACCAAGAACGGTAGAACACGGTTTGTTTGATAAACCTACCGTACTTAACAACGTAGAAACGTTTGCAAACGTTGCAGACATTATAAATAAAGGCTCTGCTTGGTATAAGGGTATTGGCCCAGAAAAGAGCCCAGGAACTAAAACTTTTGCACTTACCGGTAACATTAAAAACGCAGGTCTTATTGAAGTACCTATGGGCACAACCTTAAGAGAAATTATTTTCGATATTGGTGGTGGCATTAGGGGTGATGGTAAGTTTAAGGCCGTTCAAATTGGTGGCCCATCAGGTGGGTGCTTAACTGAAGAACATTTAGATTTACCATTAGATTTTGATTCACTTAAAAAAGCAGGTGCAATTATCGGCTCTGGTGGTCTTGTTGTTATGGATGATAAGACTTGTATGGTTGAAGTTGCAAGGTTCTTTATGAACTTTACCCAAAACGAATCTTGTGGTAAGTGTGTACCTTGTAGAGAAGGTACGAAGCGCATGCTTGAAATATTAGAAAGAATAGTTGCGGGTCAAGGTAAAGACGGCGATATAGAATTATTAGAAGAACTTGGCGAAATGATTTCTGCAATGGCACTTTGTGGTCTTGGTAAAACAGCCGCAGGTCCTGTGCTTTCTACCATTAAATATTTTAGAAATGAATATGAAGCACATATTTACGACAAAAAATGTCCAGCAGGCGAATGTTCAAAACTTAAAACCATTACTATCGATAAAGATTTGTGTAAAGGTTGTTCTAAGTGTTCACGTATTTGTCCTGTATCGGCAATTAGTGGCGAAATTAAAAAGCCTTTCGTTATCGACCAATCAAAATGTATTAAGTGCGGAAGTTGCTTAAGCGCATGTCCGTTTAAGGCTATTAAGGAGAACTAATATGGAAAAACAATATTTGACTATAGACGGTATTCCCGTAGAGATTAACGGCGAAAAGAATTTATTAGAACTTATCAGAAAAGTAGGTATAAACCTACCTACTTTCTGCTATCACTCTGACCTTTCTGTTTACGGTGCTTGCCGTATGTGTATGGTAGAAAATGAATGGGGCGGGTTAGAAGCCGCTTGTTCAACTCCGCCAAAAGCAGGTATGAACATTAAAACCAACACCGAAAAATTAAGAAAATACAGAAGGTCTATATTAGAGTTATTGCTTGCAAACCATTGTAGGGATTGTACAACTTGCGATAAAAATGGCTCTTGCAAACTTCAAGATTTAGCAGCAGCGTTCAAAATTGACGGGGTACGTTTCCCTAACTCTAAAACAGAACCAAAACCTGACGAATCATCACCTTGTATTATAAAAGACCCAAGCAAATGTATTCTTTGTGGCGACTGTGTAAGAATGTGTAATGAAATTCAAAACGTAGGCGCTATCGACTTTGCTCATCGTGGTTCAAAAATGGTAATTTCTACTGCTTTCGATATACCTATGAAAGATTCTCCTTGCGTAGGTTGTGGCCAATGCGTTAGCGTATGTCCTACAGGTGCATTAGTTCTTCATAGAGATAGTGATAAAATTTATGAAGCACTTGATAATAAAGAAGTATTTACTACTATACAAATCGCACCTGCAGTTAGAGTTGCTATCGGCAAAGAACTTGGTGTAAAAGATGGCGAAAACGTTATGGGTAAAATCGTTGCTTGTCTCCGTCGCTTTGGCTTTGATGAAGTATACGATACGGCGCTTACAGCAGACCTTACGGTTATTGAAGAAACAAAGGAATTTTTAGAACGTGCAGAATCTGGCAAGAATATGCCACTCTTCACTTCTTGTTGTCCTGCTTGGATACAATATGCAGAAAAGAAACACCCAGAACTTTTACCAAACATTTCTACTTGCCGTTCACCAATGCAAATGATGGCATCATTATTACAAGAAATGCACAAGGATAAAAAGCATTTCCACGTAGCGATTATGCCTTGTACTGCTAAAAAGTTTGAAGCACAAAGAGAAGAGTTTAAAGTTAATGGTAAACCTAACGTAGACGCAGTTTTAACCACTAAAGGTTTAATCCGTATGATAAAAGAATCAGGTATCGTGTTTGACGAAATTGAACCGGAAGCAGTTGATATGCCTTTTTCTACCGTATCGGGCGCAGGTATTATCTTTGGTGTAACGGGTGGTGTTACAGAAGCAGTTTTAAGGCGTGTTTCTGAAAATAAATCAAGGTCAAACCTACTTGACATTGCTACACTTGGTCAAAGGGGTGAAGACGGCGTTAAAGAATTTGATATTCCTTTTGGCGAAAGCACACTTCATATTGCAGTAGTTAGTGGTCTTGGCAATGCTGAAAAAGTTATAAAAAGGCTTAAAAACGGCGAAAAATTCGATTTAATCGAAGTTATGGCTTGTCCTGGTGGTTGTGTAAACGGTGGTGGCCAACCATCTGCACTTAAGAAGCAAAAGAAAGACAGAAATGCGGGTATTTACCAAGCAGATAAAAACTCTTGCGTTCGTCGTGCAGAAGAAAATCCATTGATGGACCAATTATATAACGGTATATTAAAGGGTAAAGAACACGAATTATTACACGTTAAATGGGACAAATAATTAAAAATAATAAAACAAAAAGCACGTTTAATCAAAACGATTAAACGTGCTTTTTTATGTTAATTTTACTTTTTATAATATTCTTCAAACAAGTCGTTTGGCGTACACTCTAAAATATCGCAAATTGCTTTTAGATTTTCAAACTTTATACTTGAAGTTTGGTTATTTACTATTTTATTAAAATTTTGATAACTCAAACCTAGTTGAATATATAACCAATACTTAGTTTTTCCTTTTTGTTCTAATATTTCTTTAATTCTTAATTTCATATCATATACCTACATTACATATTGTTAACATTATATAATATAAAAATACTTGACAAATAGACTTGTAGATTATATAATGTATTCATTAGATAACAAGTAAGAATATGAACGAAAAAAACAATTTACATAGGTAAAAATATGGCGTTAAATGAAAATACAAATGACCGTCGATTTAAAAAATATTGGGAAAAAGAAGGTAGAAAAGATTTATTTACTTGGGTGCATCGCTATTTGCGATTACATAGTGAATTACTAGAAGATAACGTTTATCAAAACATTTATGATTACTACCGTAATACACTTATAACGTACTTAAAGAAAGATTTAAAAGACAAAAAGTGTGATGATGTGAAGTTAGGTGAATTGGTAGATACCTTTGCAGACGTTTTTAATAATGAAGAACCGGAATTAGTAAATAAATACAAGCCTGTAGTTGATGAATTATATAAATTTTGGAAAAATCCGACACATTAAAAAAGACTGATTTTTAATCAGTCTTTTTTGTTTTTATAAATAGTTAAATTGATTTTGCAATTTGTCTTGCCACGTAAACGCCACTTGCAGAAGCGTGTGATAGTGAGTGGGTGACACCACTACCATCGCCAATAACGTACATGCCTTTAAGCCTTGTTTCTAAGTTGTTGTCAATACTTACTTCCATATTATAGAACTTAACTTCAACACCATATAAAAGTGTATCGTCGTTAGCAGTACCTGGCGCAACTTTATCAAGTGCATAAATCATTTCAATAATACCGTCAAGTATACGTTTAGGTAATACTAACGAAAGGTCGCCTGCAGTTGCTTTTAAGGTAGGCACGGTAGAACATTCTTCAATACGTTTTTCCGTACTTCTTCTACCTCTAATCAAATCGCCAAAACGTTGAATAATTACGCCACCACCAAGCATATTAGATAGCCTTGCAATACTTTCAGCATAGCCGTTGCTATCTTTAAACGGTTCAGAAAAATGTTTAGAAACTAAGAGAGCAAAGTTGGTGTTTTTGGTCTTATATTTTTCATCTTCAAAACTGTGGCCGTTTACGGTAATTATATCGTTGGTGTTTTCGTTAACTACTATACCGTTAGGGTTCATACAGAAAGTCCTAACGTTATCTTCAAATTTTTCCGTCCTATAAACTATTTTGCTTTCGTAAAGTTCGTCTGTTAGGTGAGAGAAGATTGATGCAGGTATTTCCACCCTAACACCAATATCTACACGATTGGACATTGTTGGAATATCAAGTTTATTGCACAATTTTTCCATCCAACTACTACCGCTTCTACCAACTGAAACGATAACCTTATCACAAGCATATTTATCGTTATTAGCATACACTTCAAACTCTTTGTCACTATGTTTGATATCGTTAACTGAAGTGTTGAAGAAGAAAGTTACCTTATCTTTTAATAAATCGTATATATTTTGAAGAACTATATAGTTTTTATCAGTGCCCAAGTGCCTAACTTGTGCTTCCAAAAGGTTAAGTTTGTTTTGCAAACATATCTTTTTAAGTGGTGTGCCGGCAGTAGAGTACATTTTAGTACCTTCGCCACCGTGTTTCATATTTATTTCGTCAACGTAGTTCATTAAATCAATTGCTTGTTTTTTGCCAATATGTTCGTGCAAACTACCGCCAAAGTCGTTGGTAATATTATATTTACCGTCAGAAAACGCACCTGCACCACCAAAGCCTGACATTATAGAACAAGTTTTGCATCTAATACAACTTTTTACTTTTTCCCCGTCGATAGGGCATTTTCTTTTTTCAAGTGGATTGCCTGCTTCAAACACGGCAATCTTTAAATTATCGTTAAGTTTAACAAGTTCGTAAGCGGCAAAAATACCACCAGGGCCTGCACCTACGATTATTACGTCATATTTCATAAAAAAATCTCCTTATAGTAAGGTTAAAACTATTTTATCTTTTCACCTTGAACTAAACCGCTATATTCGCCTTTTTTCATAAACGATTCAGCAACGCTTTGCATATTAAGTACCACTTTATCGCCATTAAAGGTTAGATAAGTATGTACGCTAAAAATAAAAGTATCTATTGAGTGTGCACGTATTAACAAAGTCTTTTCGTCAACCCAAGATGCAGATGATACGCACTTTGACATTCTATTTGCAGGTTGCCTTAATTGTTCGTTAGGGTAGTGCGTTTCTGGGAAATAATCTAAAACAAATTTTTCTAAACCGAATTTTATTACCTTATTTTCGCCGTTTTTAACAAAGTTAAAAGTTCCTTCATCTTCTTTTAAATCAAGGGTAAAACTGTCGATATTCATACAGTTTTCGTTTAGTTTATAAGTAACACCGTTTACTTTTTCTTCAGTTATACTATGTTTTTCACCATAACCGACAGGCATGTTATAACCAGCAAGTTCTTTTTGTAAAATTGAATAGTCTTCACTTTCTTCAAGTGGAGTATCACTAATTGAAAGGTATATATCTTCAAGCCTACTATACCAATAGTCGGCAGAGATATGACTGTCGCCCATAACTACAAACATAAAGTTCTTTTCAGGGAAACAGATAATTTTTTCGTTATAAATGCCAAGCAAACAGAAACCGTGTTTGTGCATCCACATTTGGAAGCCGTACCCGTTAGACTTGGTAGGGTGGTAAACGTTCTTTTCATAAAAATCGTCTAACACGTAGGTTGAAATTTGTTTAGAAGTTGCTTGTTCCATATATTCTAAAGGAATAAGTTGTTCACCGTCAACACAACCTTTGTTCATTATAAATTCACCCATTTTAGCGAAATCACGAAGAGTGGTCATTGTGCCACTACCGCCGTGTTCATACCCGTCAGGTGACAATACACACCAAATATCATCGCCAACGCCAATCTTATCAAATATTGGGCGTAAAACTTCTAAATATGATTTACCAGTAAGCCTACGTATAATTACACATAAAATAAAGGTGGCAGGTGTAGAATATCTAAATACAACACCCGTATCTATTGAGCAAGGGTTTTGTTCGTTCAAGAAAAAGCCTCTCATCCAATTATTATCAGTTGCATATACAGGAAAATCTAATGGAACTGACATAGTTAAAGCGTCTCTAATAGTTGTTTCACGGTGCTTTTCGTTTACTAAATTTATATCAAATTCAGGGAAGAAACTAATAAGTTTATCGTCAAGCGATAAAAGTTTGTCGCCAATAAGTTTACCTATTGCCATTGCAACGTAAGTTTTGCCACTTGAGTATATTCTATGAAGCGTGTTTTCATCAATAAAAGGTTTAGCATACGCTTCGCCTAAAATATTGCCGTCTTTAACAAACATGAAAGAGTGAAAATTTAACTTTTCACGCTTTAGGTAGTCTAAAAATTTTAATATTTCTTTTGATTGAACGCCTTGGCTTTCTGGCGAAACGAAATTTAAGTCCTTAACCATAATATTTACCTACCAATATTTATCTATCATAATTATACAACAAAATATTATAAAAGTAAATAGTAAAAAACAACTGACAAGTATATAAATATAAAAAATTAATGCTTGTGGTGTAATTTTAAGTTGATTGAGACATAATATTAAATATATTCGTATAATTGATTTAAAAAAGAGGGAAAGATAAATTAATAAAAAAGGTTTATCGGTATACTTGCCGATAGTAAATTTAATATTTTTCGTTTTATCGCTTGTTGGTACAGTTTTGTATTTAAAAGAACTTGATTGGTATTTGCAAGTTTTGGCGTATTTCACTACATGTGCCGTTACGGTAAGCGTGTTCGTATTTTACTTTTTGGGCAAAGAAAAACTTACTAAAAGTTTATTTTCCATAAACGGCTTAATTACGTTTTTTATCGCTTGTTTTGTAATTTTAAGTGTTACGGGGGTATTTAAAAGCCTTTCAGATGCAAGCAAGGTAAAACAAATTATTATAGATAGCGGTAAACTTGGCGAAATAATCTATTTTTTAGTTATACTTTTTCAAGTTGTTGTTTTGCCGGTGCCATCATTATTGTTTTACTTAATTGGTACGGCAATTTACGGCTCTTTAAAAGCATTTTTAATATGTTATATTGCAACCGTGTTTGGTTCGGTTATATCGTATTTTATAGGCAAAGGGTTGGGTAGACGTGTCGTTTGTTGGTGTGTAGGCAAAGAAACTACGAAAAAGTACGAAAAAAAGTTAAGAAAAAAAGGCAGTCTATTATTTGCAATTATGGAATTGTTGCCATTTTTTCCAGACGATTCACTTTGTATGCTTGCTGGGCTTGTAAATATAAAGTTTACCACCTTTTTAAGTATAATAGTCCTAATAAGACCTATCTATATTTTTCTTTGTTGCTTTTTGGGGGCGGGCGAGATAATACCCTTTACAGGCTGGGGTATACCTATTTGGATAGCAATAATTTTATTTTTTTTAATAATCTTCTTGATTTATTGCAAATATCAAGATATAATAGAAGTATATATAAAAAACAAGTTTTTCAAAAAAAAGGAGAAAAAATTATGAGCAAATATGCAGGCACAAAAACTGAAAAGAATTTAGAAGCGGCATTTAGTGGCGAATCTCAAGCAAGAAACAAATATACATACTTTGCTTCAAAAGCAAAAAAAGAAGGTTTTGAACAAATTTCAGCACTTTTCTTAAAGACGGCTGAAAATGAAAAGGAACATGCAAAACTTTGGGCAAAAGAATTAGGTTTAATTGGCGACACTGCGACAAACCTATTACACGCTGCTGAAGGTGAAAATTATGAGTGGACTGATATGTACTCACAATTTGCAAAAGATGCTGAAGAAGAAGGCTTTAAAGAATTAGCAACAAAGTTTAGATTGGTTGCAGCAATTGAAAAGGCACATGAAGAACGTTATCGTGCTCTTCTTAAAAACGTAGAAACAAGCGAAGTTTTTGCTAAGAGTGAAATTAAGGTTTGGGAATGTAGAAACTGTGGACATATTATGGTTGGCAAAAAAGCCCCAGAAGTTTGCCCAACGTGTGACCATCCAAAAGCATACTTTGAATTAAGAGAAGCAAATTATTAAGATTAACTTTAGCCTATCGAATTAAAATTCGGTAGGCTAAAATATTTAACGTAAAAGTCAAAACAAAAAGGGCGTTTAGTGGGGGTAGTATGGAAAAAATAGAAAGTTTTAAGGTAAATCATTTAAACTTAAAATCGGGCTTGTATCTATCAAGGCGTGATACTGACGGGGTGAGTGTAGTTAGCACTTTCGACCTGCGTTTTACTATGCCTAATAGAGAAGAAGCAATGGGCGTTAAAGCAATGCACACCATAGAACATTTAGGTGCTACTTTTTTAAGAAATTCTAACGAAAAAGATAAAATAATCTATTTTGGGCCAATGGGCTGTAGAACGGGGTTCTACCTTGTTATGTTTGGGGAACTTGAATCAAAAGACGTGTTTGATTTGGTGGTTGATTGTATGCAGTTTATTTGTAATTATTCGGGCGATATACCAGGTGCTACGGCTAAAGAGTGTGGAAATTATTTAGACCAAGACTTAGTCAAAGCCAAAGAATATGCAAAAAAATATTTAATAAGATTGGTAAATGAACAAAATACCGTTTACCCACAATAAAAATTTAGCCTTTACTATGAATAGTAAAGGCTTTTTTATGAATATACTATTAAACGATTGACTTAAAAGTAAGAAGTATATACAATATGAGATAAGAAAAATAAAACAATAAATTTTTTACGGAAAAAGAGTATGGAAACTTTATTAGCGATATCAATTGCATTGTTTATGGGGCTTTTAATGAGTAGGGTTGTTAAACCTTTAGGCTTGCCTGCAGTTACGGGTTATTTGGTTGCAGGTATACTTGTTGGGCCGTATTGTTTGGGTGCTTTAGGCGTAAATGGCCTAGGCTTTACGTCAATGGAAAATTTAGATAAATTTGGCATAATTTCTAACGTTGCTTTAGGTTTTATCGCCTTTTCTATTGGTAATGAGTTTAGGGTAAAAGACTTAAAAAAGATTGGTAAACAAGCGTTCACTATCGGTATTTTCCAAGCACTCACGGCAACTTTATTCGTAGATATTGCTTTAATTGTTTTAAGTTTAATTATCGGTCAAGATAAACTACCAATTAGCGTGGCAATTACTTTGGGTGCAGTTGCAACTGCAACAGCACCTGCGGCAACACTTATGATTGTTAGACAATATAAGGCAAAAGGTAAACTTACAGATTTATTATTACCAATAGTTGCTTTGGACGATGCAGTTGGTTTAGTAATTTTTGCCGTTTCTTTCGGTATTGCAAAAAGTTTAATGAGTGGTGTCACCGATATTTTGGCAATTATTGTAAATCCACTTATAGAAATAGTTTTATCGTTAGGTATCGGCGTTGTAATGGGCTTTTTGTTTTCTTGGGCAGAAAAGTTGTTCCACTCACGCAGTAAGCGTTTATCAGTATCAGTTTTCTTCGTATTCATTACGGTAGCGTTGACAATGCTTATTAAAGATATTGAATTTGGAAGCATTACCTTATCTACTTCGCCACTTCTAACTTGTATGATGCTTGGTACGGTGTTTTGCAACGTTTGTGAAACAAGTGAAGAACTTATGGATAGAGTAGATAGATGGACAACGCCACTTTTCATTTTGTTTTTCGTAATTTCTGGTGCAGAATTAGAACTTAACGTTTTCTTAAACGTGGCAGTATTATTGATAGGTTTGGTATATATAATATTTAGGTCGGCAGGTAAAATTTTCGGTGCAAGTTTAAGTGCCAAAATGACAAAGTGTAATGATAAAATCGTTAAAAATTTAGGTATTACACTTTTACCACAAGCAGGCGTCGCTTTAGGTATGTCTGTTACAGCAATGCAGTTGGGTACAGTTGAAGGTGGGCTTGTTAGAAACATTATACTTTTTTCAGTTTTGGTTTATGAATTAGTTGGCCCAATTTTAACCAAAAATGCACTTATCAGGGCAGGCGAAATTAAACTTGAAGAAAGGAAGCCTTCAAGGGTTATAAATAAAGACAAAAGAAACAAAAAACAAGTGTAGTTTTTGTAAGGATAAGCAATGGATAATAATAACAATATAGATATAGCAAAAAGAAACGTAAATCGTACTATTAGGTATATAATTTATACCATAATTGCGTCTTTTGTTTCTTCACTTGCACTTTGGGTTTTCGTTTACCCAGCAAAGTTCGTTCCACTTGGCTTAGAAGCAGTGGTGACAATGCTTTACGAAATATTTGGCGGTAAAATTCAAGCAGGTTTGCTTAACATTTTGCTTAACGCACCGTTGATTATTTACGCATTGATTAAAACGGATAAAAAATACGTTATATTTACACTTTCTTTTACCCTTCTATCGTCAGTTGTTTTGTCGGTGTTTGAAATGGCAAATCTTCCACAATTTAATACGGAAGTGCTTAATGAAAGTAAAATTATTTCTGCTATCTTTGCAGGTGTCTTACTTGGTACAAGAACGGGGCTTATGCTTAGAATTGGTGCTTCAACGGGCGGGGTAGACATTATCGCAAGAATTATTCAACCAAAAGTACCTTCTATCAATATTGAAAGAATAATTACCGTTGTTTGCTTGCTTTTAATTGGTGTTTCTTATTTTGTATATAAAGACTTTAACTGTATTTTACTTGGTCTTATACAGATGTTTATTTCTGAAAAGACAACTACTTTTTTGCTTAAAGATACCAGAAGCGCAGTAGAAGTTAAAATCGTCACCAAACATCCAGAACAAATAAAAGAAGAAATCGTTACAAATCTGCGTCATAGCGGTACTATTATTAAGGGCGAAGGTATGTATTCTGGCACGGAAAACACTGTGGTACTTTGCGTGCTTAACTTGTACCAAATGAAAGACTTCTTAAATATCATTAAAAAATACCCAGACACTTTCGTTTACTATTCTTACATAGAAGGTGTTTACGGCAACTTTAGAAGATTTAAAGACGAAATTGTAAAATAATAGGCTTATATAAAAAAAGATGCTTGATAGCATCTTTTTTTGTTGCGTTTTTATTAAACAATCCAGTCGCCGTCGGCAAAAATTTGTACTTTTTCTCCATTTTCTTTTATGCCTACTATATTGATATCTGGACTACCAATCATAAAGTCTACGTGTTCTATTGAATCGTTTAAGCCCATCTCTTTAAGTTGTTTTTTAGTGTATTTTTCGCTATCTCTAATGGTGGTAGGGTAACCTTGCCCTAAGGCGATATGACAACTTGCGTTTTCGTCAAACAAAGTGTTAAAGTAAAGTATTTTAGATTTTGCTATTGGCGAATTTTTGCCAATCAACGCAACTTCACCAAGCCTAAACGTGCCTTTATCAGTATGGATTAGTTGTTTTAAGGTTTCATACCCTTTTTTTGCAGTAAAATCAACAACCTTACCGCCCTTAAAGGTCAATGAAAAATCGTCTATAATTTGACCGTTATAGGAAAGTGGCAAAGCAGAATAAACTATACCATCCACCCTTTTGCTATGTGGGGCAGTAAATACTTCTTCTGTAGGCATATTTGCAACGAAGTTTATGCCGTCTTTCGCCTTTTCGTTGGCAGATAACCAAAGGTGATTATCGCTTAAACCAATTTTAAGGTTAGTGCCCTTTTTAGAAGTAAAGTGTAAATATTTAAAGTTATTTTTATTTAAAAATTCGGCGTGTTTTTCAAGCGTTTCAATATGTTTTTGCCAACTTTCTAACGGGTTGACGCAATCTAAACGCATAGTTTTGGCAATGGCTTCGCCAAGTTGTTTTTCAGGGTTTTTACTTAAAGGGAATACAAGTTTTGCCCACTCTAAAGTTGGCACGGAAATTACGCACCATCTAATACCGTTTGCCATAACGCAGTCAGAAAACTTTTTAAGTTTTTTGCTTCTTGCCCTATTTACTGCGCCTAACTTTTCAGCTGGAATATCTTTAAAAACGTTAGGGTCTTCCGAAGCGATTGCAACGTAGCAAAAATTTTCCTTCATTAAATAGTTGCGATGTTCAATTATCCAATCAGGCACTTCGCATAATGCAGAAGTGGAAGCGTTTTCATAATTGATTTTATTTAAAATATCATCTTCCCACCTAACGGAAACTATTTTTGCGCCAAGTTCGTACGCTTTTTTGGTTAGGGCGTGTGCAAACTCACTTTTTTCAATAGGGCAAATAATTTCTAAGCCTTGCCCCTTTTGTAAATTTACGCCAATTTTTAACGTTAAGTGTGCAAAGTCTAAAATTTGTTTTTCCGTCATAAAACCACCTATAATTTTATTACTTTTGATTTTAAGAGTTTTTGCATATAAAGTCAAGAAAAATTTTATATGGTATATAGCCTATTTCTTGATTTAGTATAATATATTTGGTGTTGACTTTTTTTTAAAACTTTTGTATAATAATTCACTGTGGAGAGTACGTGTAAATTATGGATTTTTCCTATATAAAAAAAGCTTCTACCATAACTAAAGTAGAAGAAACACAACTTAATAACGTAGTTAGCGAAATAAGGAATAAAATTTATCAAACCACAAAGGAAAAGGGGGGGCATTTATCTGCAAACCTTGGCGTTGTGGAATTGACGGTTGCTTTGCACGCTGTTTTTGATTTTCCTACTGACAAACTAATTTTTGACGTAGGGCATCAATGTTATACCCATAAAATTTTGTCGGGGCGTGATATTGAGTTTGATAAATTGCGTGAAAAAGACGGAATTTCAGGCTTTCCAGATAAAGACGAAAGTGACTTTGACCCATTTACAGTAGGGCACGCAGGGTGTTCTATGTCGTCTGCCAACGGGCTTTGCATGGCAAGAGATAAAGTGGGGGATGATTATTACGTGGTAAGCGTTGTGGGCGACGGGTCTATCGTGAACGGCGAAAATTTAGAAGCGCTTATGGTCGATAGCAACAAGCCTAAAAAGTTTATCGTTATATTTAACGATAATGGTATGTCTATTTCTGAAAACGTAAACGGCTTATATAAGTATATCAACAAAAAAACGGGTATGAATAAGCGTATTACCGAAAAAACGATAGACGTTGTAAACCCTATTACAGACGGCATTTTTGAAAGGTTTGGCTTTAAGTACGTAGGCATTGCAGACGGAAATGATACGGTTGGGTTGATTAAAATTTTAAGGAAGATAAAAGTTCAGTCGGAAGATAAGGCAATTTTCTTACATATTAAAACAGTAAAAGGTAAGGGCTTTAGTGAAACGGAAAAGCACGCTGATATATACCACGGCATTGCACCAAAAGGCGCTGTTACTACCGGTGGCTTTGCTACTACGCTTGGCAATAAATTAAATAAACTTATTAAGGAAGAAAAGCGTATCGTTGCAATTACTTGTGCAATGAAAGACGGCACGGGGTTATCCCTTGTTGAAAAGGAAAACCCAGACAATTTTATTGACGTAGGCATTGCAGAAGATTATGCAGTCACCCTTGCAGGAGGGTTGGCCAAAGGTGGCTTAAAGCCGATAGTTGCATTATATTCAACCTTTATGCAACGTGCGTACGACCAACTTTTGCACGACGTTTGCTTACAAAACGTGCCTGTGGTGTTTACGTTAGATAGGGCAGGTTTCGTTGGGGCAGACGGTATAACTCACCAGGGCTTGTTTGACTTAAGTTTTCTATCAAGCTTGCCAAATATGGTTGTTTTGTCGCCTTTTAATGAAGCAGATTTAGAAAACGCTTTAGATTACGCATTTAGTTTGAATTGCCCTGTTGCCATTAGGTACCCAAAATCAAGCGACGTTGAAATTAAGCCATTATCTTATGACGAAAGTTTATGGCAGACGTTAAAAGATGGCGAGAAATTAAATATTTTTGCCGTTGGTCCTAAAATGGTTAAACTTGCTATGGAAGTAGAAAAAAGGTTAGACTTTGATTGTAAGGTTGTTGCTGTACGTTCAATTAAACCGTTAGATACTAAGTATTTTGACGGTAAGCCGATAGTCACTTTAGAAGAAAATATGCTAAACGGTGGGTTTGGCTCCAACGTCGCTACCTATTTTAATAAGAACGGAAAGACACAAAAAATACTTTCGTTTGGTGTTGACGACGTTTTTGTTAAACACGCTGAAGTGGAAGCGCAACTTTGTGATAACGGTCTATCAGTAGAAAATATCGCAGAAAAAATAAAAGAGTTTATAAAATAAGAAATATTAAAACGCCCTGAAAGGTAAGTCCTTTCAGGGCGTTGCTAATTAGTTTTATTCAGCATTTTCAGTTGCTTTTTTATTGGTGTCCATACTATTTCTAAATACTATAAAGTATTGGAATAAGTATTCTGTCACGAAGTTTATTACCATATTTATAAAGGTCACTAAATATTCGTTCCACTCTAACCCCGTCAAATAATGTTCAAGCAAAGTAGATAACGGCGTAAACGCTAAATAATATAATGCAACCTTAAGCATTGCAATAGGTACGTTGTTTGCAGACTTAAAGGTAAACTTTCTATTAAGTGTGAAATTCCATATTACCGATAAAACAAGCGCTATCATGTAACTTAGCCAGTACTCTAAATGTACTAATTCGTTAAGTAAGGCAAATACCCCCATTTGTATAATGCCTGCACTTATTGAAAACAATAAAAATTTAACTACTCTTAAAAAATCTTTCATTTGTAACCTTTCCTTAAGTAAAATTATACCATTTATTATTAAAAAATACAATATTTTTTGTATCATAAATTTTAGTTAATTACTCATATTAAATTTATGAAGTTTACGGTAAAAAAATACAGCCTTATTTTGTGCCTTTTTGCTATATTTTTTGTCTTTTTACCCACAATCAACGTGGCAAATGCTTATCAAAGTATGCCGTTTTATAACCTAAAACCTAAAGAAATAGTTTTTAGGTCAAGTTTTTATACGTCTTACTACAATTCAAGTGAAGAACGTAAAAGCAATATTAGTCTTGCTTGTAAATCTTTAGATAACACGATTGTTGACGTAAACGGTGAGTTTTCTTTTAATAATACGGTAGGCGAACGTACGGAAAAAAGGGGTTATAAAAAAGCGAAGATAATAGTTGGTGGCGAGTTTGTTGACGGTGTGGGTGGTGGCGTTTGCCAAGTATCTACCACTTTATATAACGCCGTACTATTGTCTGGGTTAAAGATTATTGAGTATCACCCACATAGTTTGCCCGTTTCTTACGTCGCCCCAAGTTTTGACGCTATGGTAAATTCAAGTTGTGCAGACTTAAAGTTTGTAAATAATACAAATAACCCAATTATTATAAAGACTTACGCAGACGGCAGTAAACTTAAAATTGAAATTTATGGCGAAGAAATGAAAGAAAAGTACGAAAGAGAAAGCCAAATTACACAAACTATCACTTCACCAGGCTATATTGTCAAAGTAGACTATGAAAATAATTATCCAGAATTAAAAAGGGGAGAGCAAAAAATTATTACCTACGCTAAAGACGGGTATTGTAGTTACGGCGTTTTAGTAAAAAAGATAAACGGCAAGGTGGTAAGCAGAAAAAAGATAAGGAAAGATAGGTATTCAGCCGTACGTGGAACTATAATTGAAGGGAACGTAATAATGGAAGAAGAAAATATAGAAACGGAAAATCCTAATTAAAAGAATTTTACTAAAAAGCCAAAAAATATTTTGACAAATAGATATTTTTGTGATAACATATGCTATGCTAATAAAAAGCGTAGCATATTTTAATATTTAAAAACTTAAGTAATTTTGGAGAAATACCCAAGTGGCTCAAGGGGCTCCCCTGCTAAGGGAGTAGTACGTTTATAGCGTAGCATGGGTTCAAATCCCATTTTCTCCGCCAACGAAAAAGGACACCTTTTGGTGTCCTTTTTTCGTTGCAAAAAGAAAATGGGATTTGAATGGGGAGAAAATTGCTACACGGCAATTTCCCGACAGGGTAAACAGTGGACACCCACTGTTTATCGGAGAAGGTCGCACAGGCGAAAATCCCATTTTCTCCGCCAAGAGCGATTCTATTTGAACCCAAATAGAGTCGCTTTTTCTATTACAATAATTAAATACATTTTCGTAAAAGGAAATGCAGGCATAATCTTTGATTTTGAACGGATTAGATAGGATTCTTAAGTGCTGTTTAATAATACAATATTATACAAAAAGCACCCACTTGGGTGCTTTTAATTCTATAAAAAGCTTTTTAATTTTTCATTATTACCAACCATAATCCCATATTTTTTAACAATAATTTCGCTATCTTTTAACCCCGTAAAAATAGTATGCGCTTTTTCAAAATCAATTTCAAGCCACGCTTGAAGAACTGATGTGTTTATTTTATTTTCATTGTAAAGTTCTTTACATACAATTTTTAATAAATCTTTTAGTGCCTTTGATTTTTTTAGAATAAAATCTATTAATGAAGTATTTTGATTGAAAGCAATAAAGAATTCATTAATAATGGATAAACTTATATTTTGATAATACTATGAATTATTTCCGTTTATAAACTTTGATTGAATTCTATAAAATTTTTCTTGATTAATAACTGAACTATAACCCATGCTATTATTTACTTTTTCTAATACTCCTAAGTCTATAAGCCAATCAATAACATAGCTTGCTCTAAGATATCCAAAATTAAAACTTTCTTGTATATCTATACATGCAAAACGTTCTTCACCTAATTTTATTTTGTTTTCAATTTTATCAAATAAACTTTCTATAAAATCAATTTCGTTACCATTTGATAGTAATTGTTTTTTAGCTTCTTCAAACTTTCCTTCTCTAGACAACTTTATAAACAGTGAACTTGTTAAATCTAAATTGTCTACTGAATATTTATCTAATTCAAAAAAATCTTCAATAGGGCATTCGAAAATCTTTGCAAGTTTTGGCAAATATTCAATTGATGGCTCAGCAATTTCTCTTTCCCATTTTGAAATAGATTGTGGGCTTATTGATAAATAATCTGCAATTTCGTTTTGAGTTAAACCTAATTCTTCTCGTTTTTCCTTAATAATTTTTCCTATCATAATATTGCTCCTTTTTTTGTAAAACAATTTTATCAATATAAACGATAATAGTCAATAATCAATTAGTTAACAAGAACTAAACTAATAGTTTACCAAGCCATAAAAAATTATTTAAACTTAAACCTCTATTTACTCAATATTATATATTTATAAAACATAATAGTTGCCGACATAATAAAACTATAACCTAAAAAGTTCAAATGCAATCACCACTTGCTCGCCAACGAAAAAGGACACCTTTTGGTGTCCTTTTTTTGTCATTTTGTTTTATATAAAACTCAAACAAAATAGTGGTGGACTATTGGGAAGGTATAAAACATCGTATGATTAGCACGGTGGCACTAATGTGGAAAAATGGTTTAATAAAAGATAGCGATATTCACGCAGAACTTGGAGAAATTTTGTGTGGTAAAAAATGTTCAAGAGAAAACGACGAAGAAATTATATATTTTAATGCTATCATCTTAAAAAAGAAAAGAAAAAGGTGAGTTAAAAACTTTGACTTATAAAAATATTGTAAAAAGTTTTAATTTCTTGATTTATTTAACATAAATGCAATAATTATCTTCTTTTAAACGAATTACGTTTTTTTATTGCAATAAAAAATTTAAAGTGATAAAATTTCACTGTAAAAAATTTTATTTTTCAGTGGGATTAAGAACGTGAAAAAGAGAGAATTTATTTTAGATTTATTCGTTGCGATTTTGGCGGGTTTTATAGTTTCTTTTGCATACTATTTTTTCCAAAACTCAAACGGGTTTGCGCCGGGTGGGGTAGGTGGTCTTGCCACTATGACGTATTATTTGACGGGCTATAAAATCCCCTGGGCTTTTTTAATGTTATTATTTAATGTTCCTATATTTATTTTAGTGACGATATTCGTAGATAAAAAGTTAGGAATTATTTTAATTATATATATGTTAGTACAATCGCTTGGTACAGTTTTATTTGAAAAATTGGGGGCGTTGCCGTACTCTATTAAAAACAATCCAGATGATTTTGAAATAGTTTTTGCTTGTATTGCAACGGGCGTTATTTCGGGCCTTGGGTTTTCCGTAATGCTACGTAGGTTTGGTGCAAGTGGTGGTACTTATGCCATTTCGGCTTTAATAAAAAAAGCACGCCCTGCAAGCAACGTTGCATACGTTTCTTTTTGGTTGGATAGTAGCGTAGTTGCTATTGCTTTTTTTGTTTACGGTATGAAAATTACGCCTGTACTTTGTACGCTTATCAACCTTTTTATTGCTAATATTGTAGTTGATTATTTCTTGTCTGGTATTAAAAATGGATACAAGTTTGAAATTGTAACGGACAAACCTAACGATATATCGCAAGAGATAATTGATAAGTTGCACCACGGTGTTACGAAACTTCAAGTAGAAGGTATGTATAGCCATACTGAAAAATATATGGTTGTCTGCATAATAAGAAAGAAGCAGATTGGCGAAATGTTGAAAATATTAAAAAAATACAAGGGGACGTTTGCAAGTTTTTCAAAAGTCAACGAAGTATTTGGTCGCTTTAGATAGTTTACTATTTAGTTTCAAACTTTTATTTTGAATAAAAAAAGCACGGAAATTTCCGTGCTTTTTCGCTATTAAAAACTTTTATAATTAGATAATTCCAAATGATTGTAAAATGCCTACAACAAATATTGCAAAAATTATAATTGGCAAAACGAAAGTCATATAATAACGCATCCAATTTTTTACTTTTAAGCCTTTGCCTAAATTGGCTTCATTAATAAAGTTTTTCCAGCCCCAACCTATACCTTGTTTTAATACGCAGAAAAGTAGGAAGGTAAGTGAGCCTAATGGAAGCAATATATTAGAAACTATAAAATCTTCCCAACCCATAATATCTTTTCCTAATATAGACCAATCAGGTAAAGCGAAACCAATTATGCAAGGCGTTGCTAATACTAACATGCAAATACCGTTGATTATGCAAGATTTCTTTCTGCTCCAATTAAATTTTTCGCTTGCCCCTGCAACTATAAGTTCAAACACGCCAAGCACTGTTGAAAATGCTGCAAAGAACATAAACAAGAAGAAGAAAGAGCCGATAATTCTGCCACCTGGCATGTTATTGAAAATCATAGGCAATGTTTCAAAAATAAGGTCTGGTCCGCTTGTAGTTTTTCCACCGTTAAAAGCAAAGCAAGCGGGGAAGATTATAAAACCAGAAGTAAGTGCCACGCTTGTATCTAAACAAGCAACGCTTACTGCTTCGCCAAGCAATGCACGGTCTTTACCAATATAACTACCAAATATAGCCATAGAGCCTATGCCAAGACTTAACGTAAAGAAAGCCTGATTCATTGCCGCAACTATTACGTTGCCAAGCCCTACTTGTTTCATTTTTTCTACGTCAGGGATAAGATAGAATTTTAATCCGTCCATAGCCCCGTCCATGGTACAGCAATATATTGCTATTCCAAGCATAAGGAATAAAAGTATTGTCATCATTACTTTAGTGACACGTTCTAACCCCTTTTTAACGCCAAACCCACAAACTAAAAATCCAAGGAAGATAACCACTGCCGTTGCAACCCCAACACCTATAAAGCCTTGCTTTGTTGTGTCTGCAAATTGTGCAATTTGCGTAGAGTTAAGCCCGTCAAGTTCGCCAAAAACAGTTGATTTAAGATACAATAGCATTAGTGCAGTAATGACGGTATAAAACATCATCAATAAATAACTTCCCACAAAAGAAGCGTAGCCGTGTATATGCCATTTTTGTTTTGGTTTTTCTAACTGTTGATAAAGTAGCATAGGACTTTTTTGGCTTGCCCTACCTAAAGTAAATTCAATAGTTAATACGGGTATACCTAATATTACTAAGAATAATAGATAAATTAAAACAAAAATTCCACCACCGTATTGACCGGCAATGTACGGAAACTTCCATACGTTGCCAATACCGATAGCACAGCCTGCACTTAATAATAAAAAACCTAACCTGCTACCTAATTTTTCACGTTGGGTTGATATGGTTGATTGTACGTCTTGTGTTTTTTCCATAGTTATACCTTGTTTTATTTTTTATTTATATTATCACAAATATGTTTTTTTAGCAAGAGTTTGTAAAACAGCTTTATTTTTATCAAAATAAGGGGAAACGTAAATATCATATAATTGACTTTAAAATTTATGGGTGTTAAAATTTAATTGCATATAAAAATGCGTTGGGTAATGGTATTGACAATACTTTAAGCGTTTGATAAAATATAAAAAGTTAAAAATATAAAAGGGGTAACGTTTTGAAGGAATTTGAAACTGTTTTAAAACCAAAATCAAAATTGTTTGATTTAAGGATTAAAGAAGTTTTTAAATATCGTGATTTAATAGGTTTGTTTGTACGCCGTGATTTTGTGGCGAAATATAAGCAGACTATTTTAGGTCCGCTTTGGGCTATTATTTCCCCGCTTATCACAAGTGGTATTTTTACTTTAATCTTTGGCAGTTTAGCAGGGCTTGTACCTAACGGTTTAAGCGGGCTAAATATGTTTTTATTCTTTTTCTTGCCTACGATATGTTGGCAGTTTTTTGCACACGCTTTGCAAACTACCTCAGTGACTTTTGTCGCCAACTCTCACATTCTTGGTAAGGTTTATTTTCCAAGACTCGTTATGCCAATTTCAAGCGTGCTTTCGGGCCTAATTTCCTTTGCAATTCAATTTTTACTGTTTTTAATAGTTTATTTTATAACTTATTTCGTAGTGGGTGGTGTAGAGATAAATATTTATGCACTTATTTTACCACTTGCTATTTTGCAGTTGGGTTTATTAGGGCTTGGCGTGGGCATAATAATTTCAGCATTGACAACCAAGTATAGAGACTTAGCGTTGCTTGTAAATTTTGGAGTACAAGTATGGCTTTATTTGTCGCCAATCGCATACGATATAAGTATTATTCCTGAAAGTGTTTTATCAATTTATATGCTTAACCCAATAGCACCGATAGTAAATAATTTACGCTACGGCTTTTTCGGTGTGGGTAGTATAAATTTAACGTATACGCTAATTAGCGTTGCAACAACCATAGTCCTTTTAATTTTCGGGCTACTTATCTTTAATAAAGTAGAAAAGAATTTTGCAGATACGATATAAGGCAAAAAAATGAGTGATTTAGCAATTAAAGTACAAAACTTAAGCAAAAAGTATCGCTTAGGTAATATAGGTGGTAAAACTCTTCGTGAAGATTTATCTAATCTTAAGACGAAGATTTTTGGCAAGCAAAAAAACACTGTTAAAAGTGGCGAATTTTTTGCCTTAGAAAACATTTCTTTTGAAGTTAAAAAGGGCGAAATTTTAGGTATAATAGGGCACAACGGTGCAGGCAAGTCAACGCTACTAAAACTTTTATCTCGCATAACCACTCAAGAAAGTGGCGAAATTATGTATAACGGCAAAATTTCAAGTTTGCTTGAAATTGGCACGGGTTTTCACCCAGAACTTACGGGTAGAGAAAACGTATATTTATCCGGTGCAATACTTGGTATGACCAAGGCAGAAATAAACAAAAAATTTGACGACATAGTTGCTTTTTCTAATTTAAGTGAGTTTATCGATACGCCTGTCAAAAGATATTCATCTGGTATGTACGTTAGATTAGCGTTTGCCGTTGCCGTGCATTTAGATAGTGAAATACTTATTATGGACGAAGTGCTGGCAGTAGGCGATGCGTCTTTCCAAGAAAAGTGCATAAACAAAATGGGGGACATTGCTTCTGGCGGGAAAAGAACTATTTTATACGTTAGCCATAATATGAGTTCAATAAAAAAACTTTGCGATAGGTGTATTGTTTTAGACCACGGCAAACTTATTTTTGACGGCGAACCAGAGAAGGCGATTGAAGTGTATATCGATAAAAACTTCAATAATGAAAGCGAAGTAGATTTAAGTGTTGGCGATAGGTCTGACCTTTTACTTGACGATAGCGTACGCTTAACTTATGCAAAATATTTATACAAGGAAAATTGTGTTTTTAATAAGGGCGAAAAGATAAAAATTCTTACTAAAATTGACAGTAAAATTGAAAAGGAAAACGTATGTGTTAGATTTGTTGTGCGTAAGTTTGACGAAACGCCTATAACCGTTGCTTTTGGCGAAAATTTAAGTTTAATCAACGGGAAAAACGATTACAATTTAGAAATAGACGTTTCTATGCTTAGTGAAGGTAGGTATAAAACGTATTACGTTATCTACGAAAAGGGGAAAACTAACGAAAGCAAAAACTTAGATAGCGTTAGGGGGCTTGACTTTGCAATCACTGATAAAAATATAAAAGATAATCTATCATGGAGAGAAAAGGCCTGGGGGGCGTTTGAACTTCCTAAAATAAAAGTAGAAAAAAACAATTAGTAAAAAGAAAAGAACGATAAATGTTAAAGTCGTTCTTTTTTTAATTTGCACTTTAGTTTGTATTGACAAAAGGTATAAAATATTGTAAAATAATAAAGATTTTTTAAGGGCGTAAAGATATAATATAAAAACGCTAAATTAAAGGAGAAATATGAAAAAGTCTAACGCTATATACGGCATAGCAGTTGCTAACCCTGTTGACATTGAAGAAGAATATTTATTTCAAACGGTAGATTATGCGATAAAAAACAAGTATAACCACATACAATTTATCGGCCCTATACACGACAACGTAAAGGGTAATATCGACGGTATGACAGAATACGTTAAGTATGCTGAATTTAATAATACCAAAGATATGGAATACGTTAAGTTTTGCCAAAGGGTAATAAACGAAGCGTGTGAAAAATGCAAAAAAGCAGGTATTAAAACTTACGTATGGCATCACGAACTTGAAATGCCAGAAGGTTTTACAACTGCTTACCCAGAATGTTTGAATAAATTTGGCGACGTTGAAGCAACGGCACCAGTTATTAAAGACTTTTTAGAACATAAACTTGGCGACTTTTTTAACCAATATCCATTGATTGACGGTTTTGTGTTGACGTTGCACGAAACAAGAGTTCCATTATTAAAATTACAAAACCAAAAATTAGATAAAATCGGTAGGGTAAAATACGTTACTCAAATTTTATACGATACTTGTAAAAAGTTTGGTAAGGAACTTATAGTTCGTCCGTTTGCTTCACTTCCAGAAGATTACGATATGATGATGCAAGCGTATGAAGAAATTAGTGAAGATATGGTGGTGTTTGATAAGTGGACACAGTTTGACTGGAGTTTGACGCTTCCACACAACGTGTTCTTCCATAAGATTGACAAAAACCCAATGCTTGTTGAAACGGATATTTTTGGCGAATATTTTGGTAAGGGTAGATTGCCACTTATGTTATTAGACCATATTAAAGAAAAGTATGATTATTGCGAGTCGTTTAAGACGACGATTGGGTACTGTTCAAGAATAGATAGGGGTGGCAAGCATCCGTTTGGTCAAGTAAACGAAGTAAACCTTGTTATTATGAACGCATTTTTGAAAAAACTTGACGTTGATAAGGAAATTGATAAATTTTTCGTTTCAAAATACGGCATTTACGGTAAAGACGTAAGAGCCATAATGGAAAAAACGGAAGAAACGCTTACTAAGATTATATACTTAAACGGTTACTACTACTCAGAATTAAGTTATTTCCCACAAATAAACCATAGCAAAAACCATTTCTACTTTGAAATGATGAGAAATAATTATTCAATAGAATCTGACGAGTGGTTTATTCCACCACAATGGACAAGGGGCAGTTTAGAAAGAGTTTATGCTGAAAAAGATAGTGCGGTTGAACTTGCAACTAAAGCGTTTGAAGACTTAAAGAAGTTGGAGGGTAAACTTGACAAGGCAGATTACGCTATCTTGTTTAAGCAATTTGCAAACCTTTACTACTGTGCAAAGATTTGGAGAGAACTTCTTGATTTATTTAAGTATTACGTTTCATACTTTGACGAAAAGGATAAATCTTACAAGGTTAAATATAACGAAACCGTAAAGAAAATTAACGCTTTCTTTGACGAAGGTGAAAAGTTGCTTGGCGATGATTTCTATTGTGGCAACCAAGACGTTTACCACTTAAGCACCAAGGCTAACTACGTAAAACAATTAACGGACGATATGACTGCAAGTTTTGACGTGGAAATTAAAGAGTTTGACAAGTTAGAAAAGGACGAAAGTTTAATTGACTACGTAATTTGTGGTGGCGGTACTGAAGGTCACGGCTTACAAAAAGAAGTTAACTTTAGCGATACGGCAATAATAAACGGTGAACTTTGCAGAATACCGGGTACGGCAAGGGGCAAGACTTGGAGTACCGTTAATACGCATGGCTGGTTCTCTTATAGGTTGAAAGTGACGCCTAATAAGGAAAACGATATTGAAATTATTGCAGATACCGACGGCGATGAAATTGCATTTAAAATCACTATGGGCGATACTGTAAATACTGTAAACGAAAGTTCAAACGGCAAAGTTAAGTTTAACTTTAAGTACGTTGCAGGCGAAGAAAATGAAGTTAGGGTAAGGATAGATAGAGTAAAGGCTGATACGCCAAGAATTTATACTATCTCAGTTAGATAAGAATATGAAATATTTATTAAAAGAAAATTTTACAGGCGAAAAAGCGTGTTATTTAACGGAAGTGGAAATTAAGGAAACTTGCGATAGTTACGTTTTCACTTTTGATGCAAAAAATTCTACCTTTTATTGCCCATATAAAAATTATAATGAAGACTTGTTCGTTGGCGATGTTTGTGAAGTGTTTATAGGCGATATAAACGACATAGCAAACTATTACGAAATAGAAGTTTCGCCAGAAGGTGCAATCTTTTTGGCAAAAGTTTATAACGATGGTGGTGGATTAGAAGAAAGTTTGCATTTAACCTATTTAGAAAACAACCTTATTTCAGTTAAGACGGAAATGAAAGGGAAAGACTACACGGTGGAAATTGCGTTTGATAAAAAGGCGTTAAATATTCCACTTGAAAAAATAGGGTTTAACGCTTTTAGAATTGATACGGACGGTATTAAACAAGATATGCACTTGTTTGCACTTAACCCTACCAAGTGTGACACGTTCCATAAGTTAGGCAGTTTTGTAAAATTAAAAGACTATTTGAAATAATTTATTTAAAATTAAAATACGCTTGTATTTTCAAGCGTTTTTCTTTTATATTTTTAAAATATAACTTTTGCTTTTATGGGTTTTGTAAAGTAGTCTTTAACGTCTTTTCCCGTTATCAAAACGTCAACGTCGTCAATATCGCAAAGAAGATAAGATGAAGTACGGTTAAATTTATTGCTATCACATAAAAAAACAGAAGTTTCACTATTTTCAATCATTTGTTTTCTAATATAGTTTTCTTGCAAATAGCAATCATAAATTTTACCGTCAGGGCTTAATGATTGACAAGAGAAGAAACACACGTTTGCCCTTATTTTTTTAATGAATTCTAAACTTTGTTCGCCCACCAAGGAGGACGGGTTTTCTTTAGAAACAAGCCCACCCGTAGAATATGCACGTACGTTGCTTACAGCAAGTTGAGAAAGGGTGTCTATACCGTTTGTTATTACCGTTATATTTGAAAACTCGCTTAGATATTCACTCATAAAATATGCAGAAGTAGAACTATCTAAAAAGATAACGTCCCCTTCTTTTATAAGTTTAATAGCTTTTAAATCAATAATCTTTTTTTCTAAAACGTTTTGGTGCGTACGCAAAGCAAAGTTCGGGTTAAAATTATTGCTTTCAGAAAGAGTAACCCCACCGTGTTTTTTATTGACAAGCCCTTTTTTTTCTAATAATACAAGTTCACGCCTAACGGTAGAAGGACTCATATTAAGTTTGCTTGCCAAAGAAGAAATACGTATATATTTTTCCACTTTTAATAAATCTAAAATTTGATTTTCTTTGTTTTTATACATATTTGTTTTTTCTCCATCAAAATTTTGACAAAATGAGCAAAATTTTTGCACAAATGCAAGAATAAATAGTCAAAATAGTAAGTTGTTTAAAATAATTTAAATTATTTTGATAATATTATATAATAAACTTACAAAAATATCAACACATTTTTTAGGAGAAAGATGAAAGGGATATATGACGTAGCCGTTATAGGCGGTGGTGTAATTGGTGGAACAATTTTAAGGGAACTAACTAAGTACAAACTAAGCAGTGTATTATTAGAAAAGGGTAGTGACGTTGCGTGTGCGCAAAGCAAGGCGAACAGTGGTATAGTACACGCTGGGTTTGATGCTAAAGAAAAAAGCAATAAAGCAAAGTTTAACGTGCTAGGCAATAAGATGATGGCAGAGTATTGCAAGCAGTTAGGTGTAAGGTATCAAAATAACGGTTCACTTGTAATTGCTTTTGACGAAGAACAACTTTCTACTTTGAAAACTCTTTTAGAAAGGGGTAAGGCCAACGGCGTTGAAGGATTGGAAATATTAGATAGAGATGCACTTTTAAGGTTGGAACCAAATATTAGTGACCAAGCGATTGGTGCGTTGTATGTAAAAACGGGTGGGATAGTTTGTCCTTACGGTTTAACTATTGCAGCCATTGGCAATGCTATGGATAACGGTGCGCATTTAATGTTAAACTTTGAAGTTGATAAAATTGAAAAAGGCGACGGATGCTTTAAGGTTTTCAATTGTGACGGGGAAAGCATTTTAGCGAATATAGTTATAAACTGTGCAGGGTATGGCAGTCAAAAAATTGCATCTCTTGTTGGGGATAATTCGTTTACTATAGGCTTTAGGCGTGGCGAATATATGCTTTTAGATAGAGAAAATGGAGATTTTGTTTCGCATACGATTTTTGCAACTCCAACAAAAATGGGTAAAGGTATACTTATTACAAACACGGTTGATGGTAATATCTTACTTGGTCCAACGGCAGAAGTTATTGAAGAATATAATACTGACACGACAAGTGATGGATTAGAAAAGATAAAAGTAAGTGCAACAAAAATGGCAAAAAATATTCCATTTTACAATACTATAACATCTTTTTCTGGCGTAAGGGCATTTTGTGATAGAAACGATTTTATAATAGAAGAAAGCAAAAGTGTTGATGATTTTATAAACGTAGTGGGTATCGAAAGCCCAGGTTTAACTTCTTCACCAGCCATTGCAAAATACGTAGTTGAAGAAATTATTGGGAAAAAGATTGATTTAGAAAGAAATAATAACTTTAATGGATATAGAGAATCCGAACATTGCTTTAAGGAACTTTCAATAGAAGAAAAAAACAAAATAATTGCTAAAGATAAAAGGTATGGCAATATAGTTTGTAGGTGTGAGCAAGTTACTGAAGGGGAAATAGTAAAAGCAATAAAAACCAACCCACCAGCCTTAACCATTGATGCTGTTAAAAGACGTACAAGGGCAGGTATGGGCAGATGCCAAAGTGGTTTTTGCCAATCAAGGGTGGCTGAAATACTTGCAAAAGAATTAAGTTTACCAATAGAACAAATTACTAAAAATGGTAAAGCATCTAAAATTTTAGTGGGGAAAACAAAATGATAAATTACGACGTTATAATAATTGGTGGTGGCCCTGCAGGTCTTGCGGCAGCCGTATCTTGCTACGATAGTGGTATTAAAAACGTTCTTGTTATTGAAAGGGAAAAGGTGCTTGGTGGTATCTTAAATCAATGTATACATAACGGATTTGGTTTGACACGTTTTAAAGAAAGTTTGACGGGCCCAGAATATGCTTATAGATTTATTGAACAAGTAAAATCAAGAGATATAGAAATTATGACGGAAACTACCGTTATAAATTTATCAAAAGATAAAGTTATTACTGCAATAAACAGTGAGATGGGCGTTTTTAACTTACAAGCGAAAGCAGTTGTGCTTGCAATGGGGTGTAGAGAAAGGTCTAAGGGGGCGCTTAATATTGCAGGCAGTAGACCGGCGGGTATTTTTAGTGCAGGCACTGCCCAAAAATACGTAAACGTAATGGGTTATCTACCTGGTAAAGAAGTTGTAATTTTAGGCTCTGGCGATATTGGGCTTATTATGGCAAGACGTATGACGTTAGAAGGTGCTAAAGTTAAAGCCGTTTGTGAAATTATGCCATATTCATCTGGCTTAAAAAGAAATATAGAGCAATGCTTAAACGATTTTGATATTCCTCTTTATCTAAACCATACAATTACCAAGATTATTGGTGAAGATAGGGTTACCGGCGTGGAAATTTCAAAGGTGGATGAAAACAAAAAGGCTATTAAAGGTACAGAGATATACTTTGATTGCGATACGGTACTGTTTTCAGTAGGTTTAATACCTGAAAATGAACTTAGTAAAGGTGCAGGTATAAACTTATCTTTAGACACTAAAGGTGCGATTGTTGATGATAATAGGCAAACTTGTGTAGACGGCATATTTGCTTGTGGCAACGTGCTTCACGTACACGATTTAGTTGACTTTGTTTCTAGCGAAGCAGAACTTACGGGCAAGGCAGTTAGTAAGTATATTAACGGCGAAAAAAGAAATACCGAAATGGTTAAGGTAAACAAAGGCCAAAACGTTGGATACGTATTGCCACAGTTTATTACTAAAGAAAAGGGCAAGACGGTTGAACTTTTTTATAGAGTGACTAAAGAATTAAAGGACGCAAAAATAAAAGTTTTTAGTGGCGAAAATGTGGTGCTTGAAAAGAAGAAAAAGATTATGCTTCCAGGCGAAATGGAAAAATTGACGATTGACGTAGATAACCTTTTGGATTTAGAAAATATTACGGTGGGGGTGGAAATATAATGGAAAAGAAATTAACTTGTATTGAATGCCCGATAGGATGCTTAATTACCGTAGCACTTGATGGGGATAAAGTTTTAGACATAACGGGCAACACTTGTCCTCGGGGTAAACTTTATGCGCAAAACGAAATGGTGTGCCCAAGGCGAGTTCTTACAACAACCGTTAAAACGACTGATAATAGAATGCTTGCAGTAAAAAGCCAAAAGCCTATTAAAAAAAGCGATATTTTTACCGTTATGGAAATATTAAGAAGCGTTATAGTTGAACATAAAAAGATAGGAGAAGTAGTGGTGGGAAATATTGTAGAGGACATCAATATTATATCTGCACAAAATTTAGATTGTTAAAATTAAAAAGGTTGTGTTATAATAGAAATATGGAAAAATTAAAGATAAAACAAATAGTAGACAAAACGGAAATATTTTTGCTTGATATGGATGGTACTATATATTTAGATAGTACACCTATTGGCGATATGATAAACACCCTTAAAAAACTTAGAAATGCTGGTAAAAAAATAATATACTTTACCAACAACTCTTCAAAGACCATAAAAGAATATGAAGATAAACTTTCTAAAATTGGTTTTTTAGAAAAGGGAGATGAAGTATATTCTTCGGGCGTGGCTATGATATGGTATTTGAATAAATACTATAGTGGAAAAAGGGTGTACGTACTTGGCACTAATGAACTTGTTGAGAACTGTAGGCAAAACGGTATAATTATCGACGATAAAAACCCAGAGATTGCAGTTTTGGCTTATGACACGACATTAACATTTGAAAAGATAAAAAAATTCAATGAATTTTTGGTAAGGGGTGCAAAATATATAGCAACCCACCCAGATATCGTATGCCCAACGGCAGATATTTCTATGCCAGACGTAGGTTCGTTTATAAAAATGTTTGAAGCAACAAGTGGTAGAACGCCTGAAATAATAATAGGCAAGCCTTATGCAATTATGGGCGAACTTTTAGAAGAAAACTTCAAAATGGATAGAAGCAAAATTACTATGGTGGGGGACAGAATATATACCGATATAAAATTTGGTGTAAATTGTGGTTTTAATTCCATTTTAGTATTATCGGGCGAAACAACAATGGAAATTTATAAAGAAAGTGGTGTTGAGCCTACCCTTATTTTAGATAGTTTAAACGACGTGGTAGATTTAGTGTAGGAGAAAATTATGAATATCAACGTAGAATATAAAACAGCAGACGGTAAATTTCCACTTTTTATAGAAAGGGTAAAAGGCAAAAAAGTTTCAGTAATGTTTGATGTAAACACTAAGCCGTATGCTGATGCTATTATCAAAGATTTAGATGAAGTAGTTGAAATATTTTTTGAAGATGAAGAGTTGATACCTGACGAACAAAAATGTCAGTATGCCTATGATAAAGCGAAGGGGACTGATTATCTTTTAGCGGTTGGCAGTGGTACGCTTAACGATATGGCAAAAGACGTTTCTACAAAACTTAAAATAGAATGTGGTGTTTTAGCAACTGCACCATCTATGGACGGTTATTGTTCAAAAGGTGCAGCACTTATGGAAAAGGGCAGAAAAGTCACTAATACAGTACATACGCCTAGTGACGTTTTGATTGATG
Source organism: Christensenellaceae bacterium (assembly GCA_045631625.1). Lineage (GTDB taxonomy): Bacteria > Bacillota > Clostridia > Christensenellales > Borkfalkiaceae > UBA1259. The sequence goes on along the minus strand of JAZQVG010000170.1, from coordinate 4,910 downwards.
CAGATATAATTAAGTCCGCACCAAAGATTATGATTGCTTCTGGCTTTGGCGATATAATGGGCAAGTTTACTTGTATTCTCGATTGGCAGTTATCACATTATAAAAATGGCGAAAGTATCAATCAGAAGGCTTTTGATATGATGGTAGAAGCAAGAAAAGAGTGCATGGACAACTTTGAGGGCATTGCAAAATACGATGGTGAAGCAGTTGAAAAACTTATGAAGGCTTTAATCGTTGCAGGGTTATCAATGGCTGAAAGTGGCGACTCTCGTCCTGCAAGTGGGAGTGAGCATCATATTTCGCATTTCTTGGAAATGGATTTTGTCGCCCGTGGAGAAAGAGTGCCTTTACACGGTGTTAAGGTTGGAATTGGTACGTTAGTTTCAATTGAAATATATAATTATCTAAAAGACAACGACATTAAGTTTAAGGGTAGTGAAGAAGTATATAAACTTGTTGAACAGTTGCCAAGTGTTTTGGAAGCAAGAGAAAAATTGGTAAAATTAGGTTGCCCTGTTAAGTTTTCTGAAATAGGCGTCAGAAAGGAAACTATGGAAGAAATGATAGAAAAGGCGTACACCGTTAGAGATAGATATACTGTTTTGACGTTGGTAAACGAATTGGGTTTAACTGAAAAAATTAAGCCTATCATTATGGCTAAGTATTACTAATTGATTAAAAATTGTTGACAATCATATAAAAGGGTGCTAAACTAACAATAATAAATATAAACCGTTGATGCGGGGGTAAAACCAAAAAATGTGCATTTTAGAGAGCCTGTGGTGGTGGAAGTCAGGTTGTAACAGTTTGGTAAATGGGCCGCTGAGGGTGTAAGGAAAAGTTAAGCAATTAACTTAGTATTCTACAACGTGTGGGCATACGTCAGTTGCTAAAGATATGAAAGTATCTTATAGAGTGCGTTTTTTATTAAACGAAGCAAGGTGGCAACACGGATAAAAAGTATTCGTCCTTGGTAGGTTTTTTCCTGCCAAGGTTTTTATTTTATTAAGGAGAAATTTTTTATGATATTACTTACTTTGCGATGGCGAAAAGAATTATAAATTTTAAGCCAATCAAAAATATCAATAAAAATGGAGAATATAATTATGAAATATAACAACGTAGATTTTGAAACTTATTTTAAAAACTATCCTGATGAAAAGGGCTTTTTTGGTAAATATGGCGGGGCTTTCGTTTCGCCAGAACTTAAAAAGGCGATGGAAGAAATTACGGAAGCGTACTTTACCATTTGCAAATCTTCAAAGTTTATAAGCGAACTTAGAAAGATTAGAAAGGAATTTCAAGGTAGACCAACCCCAATTTCTTATTTAGAACGCTTATCTAATAAACTTGGCAACGTACAATTATACGTTAAAAGGGAAGACTTAAACCACTCAGGCGCACATAAACTTAATCACTGTATGGGCGAAGCGTTGCTTGCAAAATATATGGGCAAAAGCAAAGTTATTGCAGAAACGGGTGCCGGTCAACACGGCGTTGCACTTGCAACTGCAGCAGCATACTTTGGTTTAAAGTGTGATATTTATATGGGCGCAGTAGATATTAAGAAACAAGCACCAAACGTTGCCCGTATGAAAATTTTGGGTGCAAACGTAATAGAAGTTACCGAAGGCTTGCAAACTTTAAAAGAAGCAGTAGATGCAGCGTTCAAAGCATATATAAACGAATATAAAGATGCAATCTATTGCATCGGTTCTGTAATGGGCCCACACCCATTTCCAATGATGGTTAGGGATTTCCAAAGTATAGTAGGTATTGAAGCAAGAGAACAATTCTTAAGTATGACGGGTGAACTTCCTGACGCAGTAGTTGCTTGCGTTGGCGGTGGCTCTAATGCAATGGGCATTTTTTCAGGCTTCTTAAACGACCCTGTTGACCTTTACGGTGTAGAACCATTAGGTAGGGGCGAAAAATTGGGCGACCACGCTGCAAGCCTTAAGTTTGGTACGGAAGGTATTATGCACGGCTTTAACAGTATTATGCTTAAAGACGAAAATGGAGAGCCTGCACCCGTTTACTCAGTAGCAAGTGGGCTTGATTATCCGTCAAGTGGCCCAGAACATGCCTTCTTACGTGATTTAGGTAGAGTTAAATACGACGTAATTAACGACGAAGAAACGATTGACGCTTTCTATGAATTAGCAAGGCTTGAAGGTATTATACCTGCTATCGAAAGTGCACACGCCGTTGCTTATGGTATTAAACTTGCTAAAAAACTTAAAAAAGGTTCTGTACTTATCAACCTTTCTGGTAGGGGCGATAAAGATATGGATTATATCATTGAAAACTATGGAATTAGATAATTAAATAAAAACTAACCCCGACGATATTTCGTCGGGGTTTTTATATACCTTATATCTTATATACCTTATATAATATATTAAATTTTGTTTAGCAAAACGGTTGCGTTTACGCATATACCTTCTTCTCTACCAACAAACCCTAAACCTTCTAAAGTGGTGGCGGTAATTCCAACGTCACTTTCACTAACGGAAAGTGCAGTTGAAAGGTTTTTAGTAATGGTAGGTATAAAGTTTTTTAACTTTGGCTTTTCTGCCATAATAACGGCTGTAACGTTTTTTATTGCATAGCCTTTTTCTTTCATTAAAAGTAAAACTTTTTCAAGCAGTTTCATACTGTCTGCATTTAAGTATTGGTTGTCGTTGTCGGGGAAGTGGTAGCCAATATCACGTAGGGACAGTGCGGAAAGTATTGCATCCATAATAGAGTGTGTCAACACGTCTGCATCAGAATGCCCAAGTAAACCTTTATCGTGTGGAATTTCAACGCCACCTAAAATTAGTTTTCTATTTTCTACTAATTTATGGCAATCAAACCCGTTTCCAACCCTATAATCTTTTTTAGTAAGAACTTCAAAGTCTTCAGGGTGGGTAAGTTTAACGTTGTTTACGTTGCCCATAACTAAAAAGGCGTTGCCGAAAGCGTTTAGGTAAACTTCACCGTCGTCGTTAAAAGTTTTTCCGTCTACAAGCGAATACGCTTTAATTATATCTTTGGTAAAAAAGCCTTGTGGCGTTTGTACAGAGTATAAACCGTCTTTACCTAAATAATTATCTATTTTACAATCGGTTGAAGAAAGCACGGTATCTCTAGACGGTATTGCAACAATACCACTGCCATTTTCCTTTACACTATTTATAGCATCTAAAATTATTTTATCTGTAACGAAAGGTCTTGCCCCGTCGTGAATTAAAACTATATCGCAATTTACTTTAGAAAGTGCGTTTAGTACAGATTGGGTGCGTGTATCACCACCAATAACAACTTCAACAAAGTCAGGCACTAAACTTTTTATTTCATCGTAATCTTCTTTGGAAGCAGTGACTATATATTGGTCAATTAAATCGCACGATAAAAAAACGTTTAGCGTGCGCATTAGGGTAGTAGTGCCGTCAAACTCAACCAAAAGTTTATTCTTTTTTAAGCCTGCACGTAAGCCTTTGCCTGCACAAGCCAAAATTAACGCTGTTTTCATATTAACTCTCTATAATGCGATACAAAGTATCTGCTTCTTCCTTTTTTACGGTATCTTTTATTTTCAAAATTTCTATGGTGACAGTTTCGCTGTTAAAAGAAATTTCAACCTTATCACCAACTTTAACCTTTTTAGACGGCTTAGCAACAAAGCCGTTTATTTTAATTCTGCCGTTATCGGCAGCGTCGGTAGCAATAGCACGGCGCTTTAAAATACGGCAAACCTTTAAAAATTTGTCTATGCGAAGTTCAGTTAATTGTTCTGCCATAATGCCCCCAAAAACGCACGAAAAATACCTTCAAAAAAATAATTTCACAAAATTAATAAATTTCCTTGACAATTTTGACTTGATGCGTTAAGATAGTATACTGTATTATGATAGGTTAATATCGATTTTTATCGCCTTTTTTAAGAAAATTGCTAAAAAAATAATGCAAAATTGCCAAAAAAACGGGGTAAAAATGGTTAAAATTAACCAATCGACTTTTCAAGTATACAATATTTTTTAATATTTGTAAACAAATTTTAAACTTTAATAAAGTTTTATTTAGAAAAGTCACCATTTAATATGTAAAAAATTTTTAAGGAGTATGTTTTAATGACACGTAAACTATCCGAAATAGAGTGTGGCAAGATTAAGAGAAAAACATTTAGCAAAATTAAAGAAGCAATAGAACTTCCTTTTCTTGTCAGAATCCAAAAAGACTCCTATGATGCTTTCATTAAAGAAGGTATCGGCGAAGTGCTTGAAGATTTTTCACCTATCACTGATTACTCTGACCACTTTGAACTTTACTTTTTGGAGCACGATTTAACAGGTGCGCCTAAGTATGACGAAAAAGAATGTAGGGACAGAGATGCTACTTACGCCCGTCCACTTTACGTTAACGTACGTCTTGTAAACAAGATTACTAACGAAATTGTAGACCAAAGGGTATTCATGGGTGAATTCCCGTTGATGACTGAAAACGGTTCTTTCATCATCAATGGTGCAGAGCGTGTAATCGTTTCTCAATTAGTTCGTTCACCAGGCGTTTATAACGGTATGCAAATTGATAAATCTGGTAAAAAGATTTTCGACACCACCGTTATTCCTTCAAGGGGTGCTTGGCTTGAATTTGAACAAGATTCACAAGGTGTATTATGGGTACACGTTGACAGAACTAGAAAGTTGACGGGTACTGTATTGCTACGTGCTTTAGGCTTTGGTACTGACGAAGCGCTTTTAGAGTTGTTCGACGGCGACCCAATGATTAAAAACACGGCTGAAAAAGACTCTTCTAAATCTGAAAGCGACGGTTTAATCGAATTATACAGAAGATTACGCCCAGGCGAAATCCCAACTGATACTGCTGTTAAGCAACATCTTAAAAACTTATTCTTTGACGCAAGA
>JAZQVG010000169.1:0-9182 GCA_045631625.1 Christensenellaceae bacterium | reverse complement strand
GGTTTTGTTCGGGGTCAAGCACTTCTAACAATGCACTTGCAGGGTCGCCGTGTATGTCGGAAGAAAGTTTGTCGATTTCATCAAGCAAGAACACGGGGTTTGCACTACCTGCCGTTTTCAAGCCGTTGATAATTCTACCCGGCATTGCGCCAACGTAGGTTTTTCTATGCCCCCTAATTTCTGCTTCATCTTTTACGCCACCTAAACTCATACGTACGAACTTTCTATTAAGCGCCCTTGCTATTGAAGTAGCAACTGAAGTTTTACCTACGCCCGGTGGCCCTACGAAACATAAAATAGGGCCTTTAATTTGGTTTGTAAGTTTTAATACTGCTAAGTATTCTACAATCCTTTGTTTTACCTTGTCTAATCCAAAATGGTCTTTGTCCAAAATTGCTTTTGCCTTTTCTAAATCTTTAGTGTCAACCGTGCTTTCGTTAAAAGGTAAATCTTTAATCCAATCTAAATAGTTTAAAATAACTGAATAATCTGGTGACGAAGGATTGATTTTATCTAACCTTTTAATTTCCTTTAAGCATTTTTTCTCTATGTCTTCTGGCAAATTTTTACTAACAATATCGTTAGTCAACTGCTCTTGTTCGCTTACGTCGTCGCCAAGTTCGTTGTGGATTGCACGTAATTGCTCTCTAAGGTAATATTCCTTTTGGCTTTTATCTATACTTTGCTTTACCTTTTTGGTAATGTTATCTTCAATAGAAAAAATTTCTATCTCTTTAGAGAAAACTTCTTCAAAATGTAAAAGCCTGTCTAACGTTTTATCAATATCTAAAAACTTTTGCACTGCCTTTTCTTTAATATTTACAACAGACATTGCGTTATCAATAAATTCGTCTGCACTTTCGCTTAAAGTGACGGTTGCAAGCATTTCTTTAGTGATACGCTTATCTAAAGAAGCGTATTCTTCAAAAAGCGTCTTACAAACCCTAATGTGTGCTTCTATTTCGGTGTCGATAGCATCTAAAATGAAAGGTGCTTCTACAACGGACACGCAAAAATACTCTTTAATAGGCAAAAACTCTATAATTTTAGCACGTCTTACTGCTTGAACGCTTACTTTTAAACTGCCGTTAGAAGTCCTTAAGACTTGTTTTATTTTAGCAATTACGCCAACCGTGTTTAAGTCTTTTTCCTTTGGCGAATCTATAAAAGAATTTATTTGTGCAGTAATAAAAATTTCATCGCCTATCTTTTGTGCTTCCTTTATAGCGTTGACAGACATTGGTCTGCCAATATCAAAATTTAAATATATGTTTGGAAATAAAACCTTGCCACGAAGTGCAATCGCAGGCAAAGTTTTATAAATATTTTCTTTTTCTTGTTGTTTAATAATTTCGTCCATTTTATTTCCTTCTTATGTATTAACCTACTATAAACAATACTTTTCTAAAAGCACCTTTACAGGCTTATCTTTAAACTCTACCGTAACTTCGTCGGCAACCTTTTTAAGTTCTTCCACACCGTCGCCCACGGCAACACCAAACCACTCACCCTTAACAAGTTCTATATCGTTTGTTGAGTCACCTACGGCAAGCGTCTTTTCTAACGGAATATTAAAGTAATTTGATAAAAACCTTACACTTTGACCTTTACTGCATTTTGGGTTGATAATTTCAAGCAATCGGTTAGAACCGTTGTTGCAAATAAATTCGCCCTTAAAGTATTTATTATACTTTTCTGTCAAAGGCAATATTACTTCTGCGTGATTGGTTGCAACCACTTTTAAAACAGTTTTATTAAGGGATAAAATCTTGTTTTCTAAATTATCCACCTTTATAACTTTTGTAAACTTATTGTGAAAATCAGTATATTCCGTCTCTTTTTCGCAGTACATAACGTCGTCAACGTCAGCAACCACATCCACCCCTTCAGCCTTTAATAACTTTATAATTTCAAACGCCTTATCTGGTGAAATACCCCCTTCAAAGATGCGTTTACCACTATTTAAATCGTCAATAGTTGCACCTTGATAAGAGATAAGTAAGCCTTTTATACCATACTTTTCACAAATAGGTTTTATGGCGGCAAACATCCTACCCGTACAAATTACAAATTTGCCACCCTTTTCGGTATATCTTTTAATTGTGTCAATTGTTTCTAAATCTATTATATCGGGCGCACAACCTAAAGTGCCGTCGAAGTCACTAACAAATAGTTGATATTTCATCGTAAATTTTCTTCCGTTAATACTCTTATTATTTCTTTGGCTTGTTTTTCGCCTATACCGTCAACCGTCATAAGTTCACTTTCGCTAGCCTTTATTATACCCGATAGGTCTTTAAAACGCAACAAAAGTGCAGACTTTTTAACTTTGCCAAGCCCTTTAATATTATCTAATACGCTTGATAACGCCCTTTTACCCCTAAGCGTCCTATGATAAGTTATGGCAAAACGGTGTGCTTCATCTCTTAGTCTTTGCAACATTTTCAAACAATAATCACTTTTTGGTAAAACTATAGGTAAATTACTGTCTAAAGTATAAATTTCTTCATTTTTTTCCGCTAAACTTATTAAATCTATGCCCGTAATCCCCATTGTTTTAAAAACTTCGTAAACGCTACTTAACTGTCCTTTGCCACCATCAATAACCATCAAATCGGGTTTTGGAAACTTTTCGCTATCAGTTTTAAGCCTTTCAAGACGGCGCGCCATCATTTCTTGGTGGCTTTTATAATCATCTGCCCCGTCAACCGTCTTAATCTTAAAGCGTCTATAACTATCCCTATCTGGTTGTCCGTCAATAAAGACAACCATACTGCCCACTTTATCAACACCGCTAATATTACTTATATCATAACATTCCATACGCTTTGGATAGTTAGATAAAGAAAGTTTTTCTTTTAGCGTTTGGCACGCTTTTATAGTCATATCGTCTTTATGTTTTATTTTGTCTACTGACGTTGATAAATGTTCTTCGGCGTTAAGGGTTGCCATATCAGTTAACTGCTTTCTTACGCCTTGCTTTGCACAAATTATATTTACCGTTTTATCTAAAACTTCTTTAAAATACCTTTCTATTATTTCTTGGTCTTTAATATTTTCGTTAACTATAATTTCAGTAGGCACTTCGCTATCTTTTTTGTAATATTGCATTATAAATTCACGTAAAGCGTCTGCACAAGATAACGCACCACTTTCAAACGAAAAGTTTTTTGCACCTTGCATGTTGCCTTTTCTTACGAATAGTATATTTACTGCCGAATATATACCGTTATTTGCATAAGCGATAATATCTGCATCTATAAATTTATTTAGTGCTGTTAAGCGTTTAAGTTTGATTTTTTCTAGACTTAAAAGTTTTTCTTTATACTTTAGGGCAAGTTCAAATTCTTCCCTTTCACTTGCTTCAAGCATTTTTAATTTTAAAAGCCTTTCCGTTTCTTGAGTGTCGCCGTTTAGAAAATCTATTGCACCTAATACGGATTTTTTATATTCTTGTTGAGAAATACAACCGGCGCAAGCACCATAGCACTTTTTAATGTGGTAATTTAAGCACGGTTTTATAGGCTTATCAGGGTTAAGTTTTTTATCGCAAGGCCTAATATTAAACGCCAAATTTATAATTTCTAAAACACCGTGTACGCTTACGCCTGCCATATAAGGGCCAAAATATTTTGCCCCGTCCTTTTTGATTTTTCTGGTTATGGTAAATTTTGGGTATGCTTCTTTTAAGTCCACCTTTAAGTATGGGTAAGTTTTGTCGTCTTTAAGCAAGATATTGTATCTTGGCTTATGCTTTTTAATTAAGTTATTTTCTAATGAAAGTGCGTCTATTTCACTTTTTGCGATTATATAGTAAAAGTCGGCAATATTACTAACCATTGCCATAACTTTTTCCGTTTTGACAGAGTTAAAAAAGTATTGCCTTACACGGTTTTTAAGGTTTTTTGCCTTGCCAACGTATATTATTTTACCATCTTTATCAAGCATTACGTAAACGCCAGGATTGTTAGGTAAAAGTTTTAACTTTTGCTGTAAATCGTTCATTTTGATTAAGTAAAATTACCCCAAATTTTTATTATCTTTTATTTTACACTAAAATTTTACTATTTTCAAGTTAATAGCCCAAAAATTCCACCCCTTTTAGTAGAACGTCAGACAGCGCATCACTTCGTAGCGAATAAAAAACCACTTTGCCTTGCCTTTTAGTTTTTACAGCATTTAAGTTTTTAAGTAGCCTTAGTTGGTGTGATACTGTGGTTTGGTTTAACTTTAATATATTTGATAGGTCAGACACGCACATTTCGGAAATTGATAGGGCTGAAATCATTTTTAGCCTTGTGTAATCGGAAAAAATAGAGAAAAAGCAAACTAAATCATCTAAAATTTCACCCTTTGGCACGTATTCGTCTACCATCGTTTGTAAACGCTTGTCTAATAACATATTCATAATAAATCTCCTTAACATAATTTCAAAAATTAAGACATATAATGATTGTACATATATAGTAATATAAATGGTTTAACTTTTTTTAGTGTAAAAAGTCAAAAAAACAACTATCTTGTTGAATTTGAATATAAGGAGATTAAATATGAATTCCAATAACTTAGTATTAGTTGCACTTTTATTTTTACTGTTTTCTAATAACACAATAAATAATACTCAACTACTTTTACTACTTGCCTTACTGACTACGACCACAAGTAATAACTGTTGTTTATGGAACAACTCTAACACTACAACCGTATAAACTAAAAAGGCAGGTAAATTACCTGCCTTTTTTTATTTAGTTTAAGTTTTTATGCCTTTTTCTTATTAGATATTTTACTAATTAACTTTAATACACCTTTCGTAGCAAAGTATGCCGCAAAGGCAAATAAAATAGTTAAGAAGAATAAAACTACAACGTATAATATATGACCAAATATACCTATTACTTCCATCAATGCAAGCCTAATATCTTCTACCATACCCAAATTACACTTATATAAATTGTGGAAATTTACCTTCAACGAGAAAGACATAATGGTTGCAATTACAACGTAGATTGCCAAAAATATTGCCGTTGCTTTTAAATCTTTCTTAACGTCAAAATCGTAAAGTTTAAGCGACAACGTAAGCACAAAATACAAGCAAACAATCAAGTGGAAAACTACCGTATGAAAACTTGAAAAACTTTGGGAAAAGCCCTTTATGTTTCCTGCACTAAACACTACGTCTGGCATTACTAACATAAATAAGAATAGTGATGCCAAGCAACTTAAAGACACTGCGTCCGTAAACTTTTTATATTTACCCTTATAAAAAGAGTGGAAAGGCAATAAATATAAGAATAAACTACAATAATGAAATGGCAAAGCATATAAATCATAGCCGTTATCTCTAATATTATAACCTTGCTTCATAAATTCAAGTGCCAACAAAATAAGCGTAATTATTTGTAGTGGAATATACTTTATTTTTTCACTTTTATTTTTCAATAATTTACCTAAAATTACGCCAAACACAATAAATACGATAAAAGACGGTATAATTAGAAAAAAATGTTCCTTTGTCCATAAACCCATAATAAACTTCTTCCTTTGTTATTATTTACCTATATTATACCATAAAAATATTTTTAGGGCAATATTTTTTAAAAAACTAAAATGGAAAAGAAAAACACACTACTCTTTTATTAAAAAAGAATAGTGTGTTAATTTTAATTATAATCTATTAGATTTCAGAGAAATACTTAATTGTTCTTACCATTTGGCTTGTGTAAGAGTTTTCGTTGTCGTACCAAGAAACAACTTGTACTTGGTAAGTATCGTCGTCAATCTTAGATACCATAGTTTGTGTAGCATCGAAGAGTGAACCAAACTTCATACCGATAACGTCAGAAGAAACGATTTCGTCTGTGTTGTAACCGAAAGATTCAGTTGCTTGAGCCTTCATAGCAGCATTGATACCTTCTTTAGTTACGTCTTTACCCTTAACAACAGCGATAAGAATTGTGGTTGAACCGGTAGCAGTAGGAACACGTTGAGCAGCACCGATTAGTTTGCCGTTAAGTTCTGGGATAACTAAACCGATAGCCTTAGCAGCACCTGTGCTGTTTGGAACGATGTTCATAGCACCTGCTCTTGAACGTCTTAAGTCACCCTTTCTTTGTGGACCGTCAAGAATCATTTGGTCACCAGTGTAAGCGTGTACAGTTGTCATAATACCACTTTGGATAGGAGCATAATCATTAAGAGCCTTAGCCATTGGTGCAAGACAGTTTGTCGTACAAGAAGCAGCAGAAATAATGTTATCTTCCTTTGTTAATGTTTTGTGGTTTACGTTGTAAACGATTGTAGGTAAGTCGTTACCTGCTGGAGCAGAAATAACTACTTTCTTAGCACCTGCAGCGATGTGTGCAGCAGCCTTTTCTTTAGACGTATAGAAACCCGTACATTCTAATACTACGTCAACGTCGTTTGCAGCCCATGGGCATTCAGCAGCGTTTGCACATTTAGAAATTTTGATTTCCTTTCCATCAACGATGATAGAATCTTCAGTAGCCTCTACTTTGTGGTCTCTAGCATAGTTACCTTGCATTGTGTCGTACTTAAGAAGGTGTGCAAGCATTACTGGGCTTGTTAAGTCGTTGATAGCAACTACTTCATAACCTTCAGCACCAAACATTTGTCTGAAAGCAAGACGACCGATACGGCCAAAACCGTTAATTGCAACTTTTGTTACTTTTGACATAATTATGTCCTCCAAATATGTTTTTTATATTTTTATTTTATTTTTAGTTTTTAACCTACTTTATTATATCTTTATAAAAAATTTAAGTCAAATATTTTAATACCATTTTTTAACAATGTATTCCCTTTTTTGCAAAAAAAATAATATTTCTACCTTTTTTTCTTTTTATTGACGGAAAAACGTTTTTATGTTAAACTATAAAAAAATTTTTGTGAGAGTTATTATGAACAAACCTTTAAGCGATAGAGTGGTTGCAATTACGGGTGCAACGGGTGGTATTGGCAGTGAAATTTGCCTTGCTTTAGCAAATAAAGGTGCACGCCTTTTGCTATTAGGTGGCACTAAAGAAGATAAACTTATTAAACTTTCTAATAAACTTTCTGGCATTACAAAAAGCACTTTCGTTGCCGGCGACTTAACTGATAAAAATACTGCCGTAAAAGGTATTGAAGTAGGCTTAAAAGAGTTTGGTAAAATTGATATACTTATCAATTGCGCAGGCGTTGCTACAAACTGTCCGTTTAGTGAAGCGACGGAAGAAATTTACAATAAAATAATGGACTTAAACGTAAAAGCACCTTATTTTTTAACACAAAAGTTTTTACCTATTATTGAAAAATCTGACTATCCTACTATTATAAACGTTTCTTCGGTGGTTGGTCATAGTGGCTACCCTAACCAAAGCATTTATTCTGCAAGTAAACACGCACTTGCTGGTTGGACGAAAGCACTTGCTAACGAAGTTTACAAAAAAAATATACGTGTACACTTAATTAGCCCTGGTGGTGTTTATACTGAAATGATTAAAATTACACGTCCAGACTTGAGTAACGACGGTATGATTATGCCAAGCGACGTTGCAAACGTAGTTTGCTTCCTTTTGGAAAACCGTACCAATGCCGTTATTGACGAAATATTACTACATAGAGTTGGTAAAGAACCTTTCTTAAACTAATTAAATTATAAAATTAAAGCCCTTGAAATGTGAGTTCCATAGGGATTTTAGGACATTGTAAAAAGAGTAGCAAAATTTTGCTACTCTTTACTTTTTTTAAACATACGGTTTTGCCTGCAAAATTAGTGCGCTATACATAGATTCAATTACGCATTGTATTCATGCTGAAAACCACATTTACCACAAGCATACCACACTTTCTTTTTTCCTAGTGCGCCACCGAGCAACCCTACGGGACCTAGTAAAAAACCCCCCAACGCTGCTTTACCTAAACTAAACCCTTTATTTTGGGTGTCTACTTTTTTCCACATTAAAACTTCTCCACATATTGGACATTTATTTGGTGCTGACATAAATACCTCTTTAAAAAAATTATTTACCATGCATTAACTTCAACTAGTTTACAAGATTTCGGTCTAATTTCCGTCCAACCTATCATAGTGGCATTAAAAGACCATACACTTCCCGCTTGCAAGTAATTCATGTTATCAAGTGCAGTCTCTATTTGATTTCCTTCTTCATCGTATATTGCAAATGTAACACTAACATATGAAAACTCTTTACTTGACGTGTTTTTTAGTTTCCCCTTTATCTCTACACTATAACCAAGATATGTACTATAGTCTACTGACATATCAAGTTCCCCGACAAATTCATATCGGGAAGAAGTAGCGTTGTTCTCATCTGAAAGGCTAAAACATCCAGATAAGCCTATTGCTATAAAAAAGGCCATCATAATACTCAAAATCTTTTTCATTTGTAAAACCTCCAAAAAATTAAATAAATAAAAAGTGCGCCAACCGAAGTTAACGCACCGAAAAGCGCAAACTCCGATTGTCGCCAAACAAATTTCAAGCATACGAAAGGATACCCTAACACAATAACCTGATGGAATTTGCGATTTTACCAAATTCATATAGTTATTGTGTACAACAAAAGAAAGAATAATCCTTTTAAAAAGAAAATATCCCTACGTTTGCTTATGAAATTTGTTTGGCTTAATTAGTATAGCACATATAAAAATATTTATCAAGCAGTTTTGCATGGATAAAAGAAAACTCGACTTAACAAAAGTCGAGTTTTAACTATTTCTTCTCTTTAAGTGTTTTACACGAAGAAATTAACATTTTTCGTATTGCACCACAGTCATTATTAAGTTTTTTATATTGATTTTCTTCTAAATAGCCTGTTTCAAATAATAGTTCTAACCAATATTCGCTTTCAAAGCACTCTTTTAATGCTATTTCAAGTTTTGAAATAAAATCAGCCGTTCCTTGAGCGTATTGCGCTTCGTGGATATTTGCACCAATACTTGTTCCCGAACGTAAAAGTTGATTAGTTAAAACACTTTCTCTATTATTTGCTTTAATTTCTCTTATAAGAAACACAATATTTTTAGCAAATTCTTTTGCTTTTTCTCTTAAAATGCTTTCACTCATAAGTTAATTATAGCATAAATCAAGTTTTAAGTAAAGTGATATTGTTTGCATGGCAAACAGTTATATTTTTAGAGTAATTCTAAAAGTTATATTT
>JAZQVG010000168.1:0-14019 GCA_045631625.1 Christensenellaceae bacterium | reverse complement strand
CTTATATATTATCTATTTCTGCTATAGGGCTACGTGGAGAAGTTATTATGCACACCTTAGAAACTGAAGGTATTATAGTAGGTAACGGCTCTGCGTGTTCGTCTAAAAATAGATATAGTAGGGTTATAGAAGCGTGTGGATATAAAAATGACGTTTTGGACGGCGTTATTAGAATTAGTTTTTCCCACGAAAATTCTATTGAAGAAATAAAAATTGCAACGGAAAAATTAAACAAAATTGCTTATAAATTAAAAGGAATAATGAAATAAATGAAAACAGCCATTATAATTAGATACTGTGAAATACATTTAAAAGGTAAAAATAGAGGTTATTTTGAAAAACTTTTAAAAGAAAATATTAAAAAATCATTAAAAGACGTTAATTTTACATTCACGGCAATGCATAGTCGTTATCTTATAGAAGATTACGATGAAAATGATTTTGGGTATATTTGCGAAAAATTAAGTAAAATTGCAGGCGTGCATAATTATAGCAAAGCGTACGTTGTTGATAGTAATATCGATGATATAATTAATGCTTGTATAGAGTTGTGTAAAGATAAGACGGGGACATTTAAGGTTGCCACTAATAGGGCAGACAAGAATTTTTCACCTAATTCAATGGAAACTTCTATGCTATTAGGTGGTAAGTTGCTTGAAGCATACCCCAATAATTTAAAAGTTGATATAAAAACACCTGAAATTATTGTAAACGTTGATATTAGGGAAGACGGTAAAACTTTTGTATATACCGACGTAGTGCCTTGTATGAGTGGTATGCCTGTGGGTTCTGCTGGTAAAGGCTTATTGCTTATTTCTGGCGGTATTGATAGCCCTGTTGCCGGATATATGACTTGTAAGCGTGGTATGAAATTAAATTGCCTACATTTCCATAGTTTTCCTTATACCGGGGAAGCTGCTAAAGAAAAAGTTATTGAATTAACTAAGAAAATTGGCGATTATAACGGTGGTATAAACTTATACGTAGTTTCATTTACTCATATTCAAGAAGCAATACACGAAAATTGTCCTGAAGAATTTATGATTACTTTGATGAGACGTTTTATGATGAGAATTGCAGAGCGCCTTGCAAAAAAACTTGGCGATCAAGCAATTATTACGGGTGAAAGTCTTGGTCAAGTGGCTAGCCAAACGATAGAAAGTATAACTTCATCAAATTCTGTTGTTACAATGCCTGTTTTAAGACCACTAATTTGTTTTGATAAGATTGATATTATTGAAATATCAAGAAAAATTGATACATACAACACCTCTATCTTACCTTATGAAGATTGTTGTACAGTTTTTTTGCCAAAATTTCCAGCAATTAAGCCAAATTTAGAAAAAGTTATTAAAGCAGAAAATAAGCTTGACATTGAAAAACTTATTGAAGAAGCGATGTTGAATATTGAAAAAATAACATTATAATTACTAAAAATTATCTTTCCACCAATCATTGCCAACGTTATTCGTTGGCAATTTTATTTTATCTAAAATTATCTCTTCGCCAAAGAAAATTTCTTCATTATTTTTGTAGTAGGGTATAATTTTATATTCATAAACTGAATTATCATTAATATAATCTACAAAAAAACTTTTATCACTAAAATTTTTGGTATCGTATTCAGTTGTTTTTTTACCATTTTTAATTTTAATTATCTTTGCATCATAGTATTGTGTCAGACATAATTGTATATTGATTTCATTGTTATTTACTGATAAAATTGGTTTTTCAATTTTTGGTAAAGAAAATCTATTTGATATACTTTTTGGTAAATTATTTTTTTTAAAATATTCCTTTATTATATATCTTTCAGGGGAATTTTTATCTGCAATTTCTAATTGCTGGTTATTATAACTCTCTTTATCAAGACTTACTAATTCTACGTTGTCAGGTTTTACAAAAAAATCAGGTGCCGTTTTATTTTTATAAATGTAATTCCATACGTTGTAGGCTAATTGAGTAGGTTTTCCGCCACCCGTAATATTATTATCTAAAAGAGTGTTGTCATAATTACCACACCAACACGCCACACAATATTCTTTGTTGTAAGAAATAGAGTAGGCGTCAGTGTTTCCGTTTGAATTACCTACAGTGCCCGTTTTTGCTGAAATGTCAAAATTTAGAGAGTTTAATTTTTTTGCAGTACCGTTTTTTGAACAATCTAAAAGCATATTGTTAATCAAAAAAGTAGTATCGTTAGAGTAAATTTTTGTTGGAAAATTTCGACTATTTATTATTTTTTCAACTTTTTTATAAGAAAAACCATTTATTATTGTATATTTTTTGTAATAACCATCGTTCATAAAAGTTGTGTAAGCGTTTGCAAGTGTAATTAGATTTTCGCCTTGTTTTTTTGCACCTAACCCTAATGGCAAATTTAAATCGTCATCGTCAATTTCGAAGTTCATTTTTCTAAGGTATTCGCTTGATTTTTGCACCCCATTTCCATTTAGAATTTTAATTGAAGGTATATTTAGACTATTTGATAGCGCTTTTTTTGCTGAAACGTAGCCGTAATATTTATTGCCGTAATTTGATGGAGAATATCCGTTAAAATTTGTTTGTTCGTCTAATATTTGTGATGCAGGGCTAATAAAATTGTTTTCTATTGCTGGGGCATAAACGAGTAGTGGTTTTATCGTTGAGCCAATTTGGCGCTTAACAATATTACAAGTTGAGCCAATTGCACAAATTTCTGCATCTTTACTTAATACGACAATAGTTTTATCAAACTTATCGGTATCATCGTTTAGCAAATTATTTATAAAACTTTGTAAATTTGAATCTATCGTTGTATAAATTTGCATTTTATAGCGATTATATGGTGAAACGTTTAAGTTTTCTAGTTGATTATCTATTAAATCATCGAAAAATGAAATAGAATTTTGTTTATTCAAGTCTAAGTTTGTTCTTTTATTTTTATATTCGTTATATTGACTTTCCGTAATATAATTTTGATTAAACATTTCTTTTAATACTAAATTTCTTCTATTCATACATTTTTCATAGTTATTAGTAGGCGAGTAGATGGATGGCGCTTTAACAAGACCCGCCAAAAGTGCGCATTGGTCTAAAGTTAAATCAATAGGTTTTTTATTAAAATAATGGCTTGAAGCACTAGTAATACCATAACAATTTTCTCCAAAATAAATGGTGTTTAAATACATTTCTAAAATTTTGTCTTTGCTGTATTTTTTCTCTATTTTTTTAGAAAGTGACATTTCAGTTAATTTTCGTTTTATTGTTTTTTCATTGGAAAGAAAGGAGTTTTTTACCAATTGTTGTGTTATTGTTGAAGCACCTTCCTTAAATGAAAGGCTTTTTATATTGTTTAAGGTTGCCCTAATTAAACCCTTGTAATCAATACCCTTATGTTTATAAAATCTTTTATCTTCAATTGATATAAATGCTTTTTTTACGTAATCATTTATTTCTGTTAATTTTGTAATTTCTGTGCCGTTTGACTGCGTAAACATTTTATTGTTATCTGCGTCGTAGTATGTGATAGATTGTTCAAAAGATGTTAGTTGTTTGTTTGACAAATCATACTTTGAAATTTCATAATTTAACCATAAAAGCGTTATACTAACACCTATTGTCAAAACACCAAAAATTAGTAAAAAAATTTTCAATCCTTTTTTCATATGTATTTAGTATGTAAATATTGTTTTTTAATATTCAAAACACTTCAAAAATATAATGCAATAATTGACAAAATTATAAATTTGTTTTATTATATTATCTATGGAAAATATTGATAAAAAATATCTTATAACTACATACGGCTGTCAAATGAATATACACGAATCTGAAAAGATTGCCGGTATTTTGGTAAAAATGGGTTATAAGGAAACTACAATTGAATCTGAAGCAGACGTTATAGTGTTTAATACTTGTTGCATTAGAGAAAATGCTGAAGATAGGGCTGAAGGAAATATAGGTGCATTAAAAAAACTAAAAAGACATAAAAAAGACCTAATTATTTGTGTCGGTGGTTGTATGACACAACAAAAAGGTTTTGCCGATAAGTTTTTAAAAAGTTTCCCTTTTGTTGATATTGTATTTGGCACACACAATCTTGAAAATTTTGAAGAATTGCTAAATAAAAAACTTCTTTCAAAAAAGCGAGTTGTTGACATTTGGGAAAAGGAAGGTAAGATTGTAGAAGGAACGCCTAAATTTAGGACAAGTTTTCCTAATGCTTGGGTAAATATTATGTATGGTTGCAATAATTTTTGTACCTACTGCATCGTGCCGTACGTTCGTGGGAGAGAAAGAAGCAGGGCTATTAATGACGTTGTTAATGAGTGCAAAGATTTAGTAAAACAAGGTTATAAAGAGATAACCCTTTTAGGTCAAAACGTAAACTCATACGGTAAAGATTTAGAAAATGCTTCATTTTGTAAACTTATTGAAGAAATTTCAAAAATTGATGGCAAGTTTAGGCTTAGATTTATGACAAATCATCCTAAAGATTTAACGGAAGATTTGATAAAGGCTATTGCAAACAGTGATAAGGCTTGTAAATCAATACATTTACCTATTCAATCTGGCTCTAATCACATATTAAAACTAATGAATAGGCATTATACAAGAGAAGACTATTTAGATAAAATTAAAATCTTACGTTCATACATACCTGATATTGCAATTACAACAGATATTATGGTCGGCTTCCCGATGGAAACTGATGAAGATTTTGAAGATACTGCTTCAATAATGAAAGAAGTTGGTTATTCTGGTGCTTTTACATTTATCTATTCGAAAAGGGCAGGCACACCTGCGGCTTCTATGGAAGGGCAAACACCAGAGGAGGTCTCTAAAAAAAGAATTATGAAGTTGATTGACTTGCAAAATAATTTTAACCGAGAGCAAAGTAAAGAGTATTTGGGTAAAACTATTGAAATTTTATGCGAAGGTTATGATAATAAAAAAGATAAGTATTTAGGTAGAGATACCTATGGTAGAATGGCTTATTTTAATTCAAGCGTTGATTTAATAGGTAAATTTGTTAACGTCAAAATTACCGAAACGGGTGGGATTTCTCTTATTGGAGAAATAGTAGAATAATTTTTGGAGAGAAAAATGTCTTTATCGCCAATGATGAAACACTATAAAAGTGTAAAAAGTAAATATGAAGATTGCATAATTTTTTATAGATTAGGCGATTTTTATGAAATGTTTTTTGAAGATGCAATTAGGGCATCTGAAATATTGGATTTAACCTTGACGGGTAGGGATTGTGGATTAGAAGAACGTGCGCCAATGTGTGGCATACCTTATCACGCCGCAGATACGTATATTGCAAAATTAGTAAACGCTGGGGAAAAAGTTGCAATTTGTGAACAGTTAAGCGAACCAAGTGGGAAAGCAAAAGAACTTGTTGTTCGTGATATAATTAGGGTTATTACGGCCGGAACTATAACAAACAGTCAACTTTTAGACGAAAAAAATAATAATTATATTTGTTCTGTATACGTAACTAAAACGGAACTTGCGATTGCTTGGGCAGATATTACCACGGGTGATTTTAATTGTAAAAATCTTGGTATAAATGATTTTGACGACTTATTTAATTCGTTGGTAAAAATTAACCCTGCGCAAATTATATCTAATAGTTTTGCTACGGAAATTATTAGTAATTCTCCTTTGCATAAAGCAAATATTTTGCCTAAACCAGAAAGGTATAGAGATAGCGAATTTAACAACAATATTGCAAAAGAAACGTTAGAAAAACAATTTAACGTTGGTACTCTTTCTTCATACAATATCAACGATAATGATAGTGTTATTTCGCCTGCTGGTGCATTGATTTCGTACTTAAAGGAAACACAAAAAAATTCTTTATTAAATATTAATACCATAAAATTAGAATCTAATGATGATTTTTTAATGTTAGACGTTAGCGCTGTAAGAAATTTAGAACTTACTAGAACAATTAGGGACGAAAAGAAATACGGTTCATTGTTGTGGCTACTTGACAAAACTAAGACAAGTATGGGTGCAAGAAAACTCCAAAATTGGATTTTATACCCACTAAACAATAAAAGTAAAATTGAAGAAAGGTTGAATGCTGTTGAAAGTTTTTATAATAGCAGAATTATTATGGCAAGCCTTTCTCAATTGTTGTCTTCAGTAAAAGACGTAGGTAGAATTAGTGGTAAAATTTCTAACGGAAATTTGTTGCCAAAAGATTGTATTGCACTTGCTAATTCACTTGAATTATTGCCTAATATTTTATTTCAACTTACTGGTATAAATAGTAGTTTAATTAATAGTGCTTGCAATAATATAAAAGATTTTACCGATATCGTTAATTTGCTTAAAAAATCAATTTCTGATGAACAAAATGATGCTGAAAAGGGTTTTAAGTATATCAAAAATGGTTTTAATGCCGAGTTGGATGAACTGAGAGATTTATTTAAACATGGCAGAAATAAAATTGCTGATTTATGTGAGCAAGAAAGAGAAAAAACGGGTATTAAAGCCTTAAAAATTGGTTTTAACCGTGTTTTTGGCTATTATTTTGAAGTTACTAATTCTTTTAAAGAAAGTGTACCGGACTATTTTATTAGAAGGCAAACGCTTGCTAATGCCGAACGTTACGTGACAGAAGAATTAAAAGATTTAGAAAGTAAAATTTTAACTGCTGAAGAACAAGCAGATAGGCTTGAATTAAGTTTGTTTAACGAAATCAAATTACAACTTAGTAAAAAAATTGTTGATTTAAAAGAAACTTCTGACGCTATTGCGACGTTGGACGTAATATTGGCTTTGGCAATTGTTGCTAAAAATAATAATTACGTTAAGCCTAATATGGTTAGCGATAAAGAAATGTCTATCATTGACGGTAGACACCCGGTTGTTGAATATATTTCAGACCAACGTTTTATTGCAAACGATTGCAATTTAAATGATTCTGACCAAAGGACAATGATAATAACCGGTCCAAATATGGCGGGAAAGAGTACGTATATGCGTCAAGTTGCTATTATAGCGTTGATGGCGCATATTGGCTCGTTTGTGCCTGCAAAGGAAGCAAATATCCCAATTATCGATAGAATATTTACTAGGATTGGTGCAAGCGACAACTTGATTTCAGACCAAAGTACGTTTATGGTAGAAATGTCTGAAATGGCTAATATTCTTAATTATGCAACCCAAAATAGTTTGATAATTTTAGATGAAATTGGTAGGGGTACTAGTACTTTTGACGGTCTATCAATTGCTTGGGCGATTGTTGAACATATAACTAATAATATTAAAGCCAAAACGTTGTTTGCAACGCATTATCACGAATTAACAGAGTTGGAAAGCCTAATTTATGGTGTTAAAAACTATAAAGTGACGGTAAAAGAAGCTGCAGGAAGTATTATTTTCCTCAGAAAGATTATGCGTGGTGGTACTAATAAGAGTTTTGGGATCGAAGTTGCTGAACTTGCTGGTATCAAAAAGGACGTTGTTTCTAGGGCTAAAATTTTATTAAAAGAATTAAGCAAAAAAGATTTAGGTAGAGAAGTTTTGGCTGATTTTTCTGATGAGGAAAATGAAGTAAAAGAACTTAGTGAAGCGGAAAGAGTTTTAAAAGATTTAGATATGAACAATCTTTCGCCAATGCAAGCATTTTTAGTGCTTAGTGAATTAGTAGAAAAGGTAAAAGGATAATTTAATGGGAAAAATTAATCTATTAAATAGTAAGGTTTTTAATAGGATTTCGGCAGGAGAAGTGGTAGAGAGGCCATATTCAGTTGTTAAAGAATTAGTAGAAAATTCTATTGATGCAAATGCTAAAAATATTACTGTTAAAATTGAAAATGGTGGTATATCATCAATAAAAGTAATTGACGATGGTAATGGCATTGAATTTGACGATTTAAGAAAGGCTTTGTTGCCACACGCAACAAGCAAGATTTCGTGTATTAAAGACTTAGATAATATATTAACTTTAGGTTTTAGGGGTGAAGCGCTTGCAAGTATAGCGTCGGTTTCTAGAATTACTATTATTTCTAAGCCAATTACTCAACAAAATGCTGCTAAAATTCATTGCGAGGGTGGTGAAATATTTTCAACAGAAGAAGCAATGGGTGAAAATGGTACTGAAATTACTGTTAACAATCTATTTTTTAATACACCTGTTAGGGAAAAATTCTTAAAAACCGTTCGTTCTGAAGAAAGTGAAATTACTTCAACAATTAGTAGGTTTATTCTTGGCAATCCAAACATATCTTTTAAATACTACGTTGATAATAAACTGATTCTTCAATCTTACGGCGACGGGGAAGAGTCTGCTTTTTTATCTGTATATGATATAAAAACTTTGCAAAATTGTTATTGTATTGATACGGAAAAAAATGGTATTAAAATAACTGGATATATTGGCAAACCAAGTTTTGCAAAGGCTAATAGAAGTCATCAAACTCTATTTTTAAATGGAAGATATATAGTAAATAGTACAATTTCTTCTGCAATTGCTAATGCTTATGTGTCATATTTAATGAAAAGGCAATACCCATTTTATGTGCTAAACATATCTTTACCTACAGAATTGGTTGATGTAAACGTGCATCCAAATAAAATAGACGTAAGATTTGCAAATAATCAAATTATATACGGTAGCATATATTCTGTTGTTTCAAAAGTATTAGACGGCAATAAGGAAGCACTAAATATTATTATTGAAAATAATAGTGAAAATACTAATAAATTTGATACAAATTATGCCACACATAATATAAAAAAATCATTTGAAAATTCTGTTTTAGAAGAAGCAAAACGTTATGAAACAATAATATTTGCAGATAGCGGCAATAAGAAAGATAAAGAAAAATACATTGAAGATATTTTTGCACAAAATAAAGCGTATTTAGAAAGTTTGGAGAAAAAAGTTGATGTTGAAACGGCTAATATAAAAATAAACACTCCAATTCAGGACGTTATTTCAATAGAACGTGATTTAACGTATATTGGACAAGCATTAAACTCTTTTTTAATTTTTGAAGATGGTGTAGATTTATTTTTAATTGACCAACATGCCGCACACGAAAGGGTGTTGTTTGATAAATTTATTGAACAAGTTAAAAATTCTACTATAGAAATTCAACCACTTTTAATTGATTATTTATTAAACGTTAATGAAGAAGAATACCTATATTTATCAACAAAACTTGATTTTTTGAAGAATATGGGGTTTGAAATTGTGGATTTTGGTGGAAATACCTTTAAAATTTCTTCTGTCCCTGTTATTTTAGATGGCTTAAACATTCAAAAGTTCTTTGATGAATTTTTGAGCGAATTAAACACATTGAAAAATATAACTATTGACAGTATTTTAGCAGAAAAAATCGCACAAAAGGCTTGTAAATCTGCAATAAAAGCAGGCGATAATCTTTCAAAAAGTGAAGTTGATGAACTACTTAAACTTATGAAAGGAAATTTAGGGTTAAAATGTCCACACGGAAGACCTATTGCAATTAAAATTACTAGGGCGGAAATAGATAAATGGTTCAAAAGAATAATTTAGATAAAATACTTATTATTTGTGGGCCAACTTCGTCATCTAAAACAGCCCTTGCTGTTGAATGTGCAAAAAGACTTAATAGCGAAGTTGTTTCTGCAGATTCGCTTTATATTTATAAGGACTTAAATATTGGTACGGCAAAGCCATCTGAAGAAGAAATGCAAGGCGTTAAGCACCATTTAATCGATACTGTTGAAAGCGTTGATTCTTTTACCGTTAGTCAATATAAAGAGTATGCTGAGTCAATTATACAAAACTTAATTAAAAATGGCAAAATACCAGTAATTTGTGGTGGCACAGGCTTTTATATAAACTCAATTTTATTTGACCTTTCTTATGGAAATGGTGAAGCCAATTTGGTAGTTAGAGAAAAATATAAAACGCTTGCAGAAAAATTTGGCAATGAATACGTTTACAATATTTTATTAGAAAAAGATAGTGAATCTGCTAATAAAATACATAAAAATGACGTTAAAAGAGTTATTAGGGCTTTAGAAATTTATGAAACTGGCATAAAAAAATCAGATATTAAAGATGATTATGTTGCAAAGTACAATTATAAGGCTTTTTCCGTTGATTACCAAAGAGAAGAATTGTACGATAGAATTAACAAGCGTGTTGATATAATGCTAAACAATGGATTGATTGACGAAGTTAAAAGTTTAATTAAAAAGGGCATTACAATCAAAAATCAATGTATGCAAGGCATTGGATATAAAGAAGTATACGATTATTTAAACGGGAAACTTACACTTGAACAAACGATAGACTTGATAAAGTTAAACACTCGCCACTATGCAAAAAGGCAAATAACTTTTTTTAAGAGATTAGATAATTTACAGTTAATTAAGCCTAATTCGGTTGAAAAAATGGCTGATTATATTATGGAGAATTTATGATTGACGAAAAAATAATAGCAAAAAGCGAACAACTCTTAAAAGAGAAGTTTGATTTATTAGATGAAATAGCCTTGTTCAACCAAGAAAAAGTCTTAAATGCCTTAAAAAAGAATTCTTTAGAATTAAGGCATTTTTATGGTTCTACGGGGTATGGCTACGGTGACGATGGAAAGGAAACCTTAAACAACGTTTTAGCGGATATTTTTAAAACTGAAAGTGCAATTTGCTCACCAAACATAGTTTCTGGCACACACGCATTATCTCTTTCTTTATACGGTATTTTACGCCCTAACGATAAAGTTTTATCAGTGACGGGTGTTCCTTATGACACTTTACAAGACGTCATAGAAGGACAAAATAACGGCTCGTTAAAGGACTTTGGCATTCAATTTGAATATGTAAAATTAATTAATAATGATTTTGATTATCAAGAAATAGAAAACAGACTAAAAAAATCAAAATATAAAATGATTTATTTGCAACGTTCTAGAGGATATGAGTGGAGAAATGCTTTATCATTATCTCAAATAAAAAAAATTGTTGATTTTGTTAGAGATTGTAATTTTGACGGTTGCATTATGCTTGACAACTGTTATGGAGAATTTGTCGATAAGAAAGAACCTACTGAAGTCGGTGTTAACATTGTTGCTGGCTCAATGATAAAAAACCCTGGCGGTGGTGTTGCGCCTACGGGTGGCTATGTTGCAGGAGATAAAAAGTATATCGATTTAATTTACAATAGACTAACAGCGCCGTCTATTGGTAGTGAGGTTGGTTCGTACCAAAACGGATATCAATATTTCTTCCAAGGTTTGTTTTTAGCGCCACACGTCGTAAAAGAAGCCTTAAAAGGTGCAATGTTGATAGGAAAGACGTTGTCTCAATTAGGGTATGAAACGTCACCAAGTGAAGATATAATGCCTGGAGATATAATAAAAGCGATTAAATTTAACGATAAAGATAAACTAATTAAATTTATACAAAATATTCAAGCAAATTCGCCCGTTGATAGTCACGTTACCGTTATGCCTTGGGCGATGCCTGGTTATAAAGATGAAGTAATAATGGCAGCAGGGTGCTTTGTTCAAGGTGCTTCAATTGAATTATCGGCAGATGCACCAATTAGGCCACCTTATATAGCATATTTTCAAGGTGGCTTAACGTACGAGCACTGTAAAATTACCTTAAAAAATTTACAACTTTAAAATTAAAAGGCTACCAATTTTAGTAGCCTTTTTTATATTTTGTTTAAAATTTTCTAACGAGCCCCTTAACGACACCCAATATTTGTACGTTATCAAAAATCATATCTTCCATTTGGTCGTTTTCAGGGTGGAGAACTATTTTACCATCTTTCTTGTAAAAACGTTTTACCGTTGCAGAATCGTCAATTAACGCAACTACAATTTCGCCGTTTTCTGCAGTGTTTTGTTGTATAACAATTATAGTATCTTTATCATAAATGCCTGCATTTATCATACTGTCGCCAGTAACTTTTAATGCAAAAATATTTTCACCTACAATATCGTCTGGCAAAGGGCAGTGCCCCTCGAGATTTTCAACTGCAGTTATTGGTAGACCCGCCCTAATTTCGCCAATAATAGGTATACTTCTAAAAACAGGCCTTTTGTTTTGTAGTGTAATTGCGCGCTTTTTTAAGGGCGATTTTTCTAATAAACCTTGTTTTTTTAACTTTTCTACATATGAATAGGCAGTTGCCGTTGATTTAATCTTTAATTTGTCGCATATTTCACGTATTGATGGTGGAAAACCATATTCGTCAATATATTCAACGGTAAAATTGTAAACTTCATTAATTTTATTTTGTAAATCTTCTTTTTTCATAACATAATAATATCATTTAAACATAAAAAAGTCAAACATTTGTTTATATATTTTATTTTGTTAAAAGGTTGAAATAAATTTATTTAAATGTTAAAATATAAATAGGAGAGTAGTTATGAATAAATTTATTGATGAATTTAACGAATGCGAAGACGATTTTTGTGATTTAGATAGTAATAAAATTTGCGATAATTGTGGTAAATGTATTGAAAGCGATAAAGAGTATAATTCAATACAAATTACCAAAATTATTCTTGATGAAAAGAAAACAGATAAAAATTAGTTGTCTTTTTTATTTGTTATGCTTAAGTTTATTGCTGCATTTTTCTTAATATCTTCAGTTATAGCGGCGTAATGCTTCTTGGTAGTATTTACGTCTTTATGGCCCAAACAAGATGCTACAACGTAGATGTCGCCAGTTTGACGGTATAAATTAGTACCAAAAGTACTCCTCAATTTATGAGGAGTTATTTTTTTAAGTGGAGAAGCGATTTGGGCATATTTTTTAACCAAATTTTGTACCGTTCTGGTGGAAATTCTTCTTTTTTGCAATGATAAAAATAAAGCACGTTCACCTTCAGGTACAAGCCTATCAGAATTTCTTTGCATTAAATAATCTAATAATGCTTCTGCAACTTGGTCGTTAAAATATAATACAGATTGATTGCCACCTTTTCTTGTCACAAGAAATTTATTGGTTTTTAGGTCAATATCTTCAACATTTAAGCCAACTAATTCGCTAATACGTACGCCTGTGCCTAAAAATAACGTTATTATTGCAGTATCTCTTAATTTTGTTTCATTATGGAAGGAAAGTTGTTTTTTTGTAAGACCTGAACCGCTTTCAACAACGTATAACATATCGCCAATTTCATCAACTTTATCGTTAGAATCTAACCTAACTATTTCTTTTTCGTGAATTTTTGGCATAGAAACTTTTGCCGGCGTGTTAGCAGGAAGGCGATTTTTATTAAAAAAGTACTTGTAAAATGCGCGCAAAGTAGATAATTTCCTTGCTTTACCAGATTCCGTACATTTCTCCATCCTTCCATTTATTTCATAATGGCTTAAATAACTTAAAAAATACTCTATATCAGTAGAATCGATTTTAGCCAAATGCTCAAATTCAATTTCGTCAATTTTTAGGTTTCTAAATATTTTTTTACACAAAAAGTTAAAGAAAACCCTTAAATCATAAGCGTAATTTAGTCTTGTCAATGGCGAAGTTCTTAATTCTACACCAACAAAGAAATCTTGTACGTAATAGGGTAGTGTATCAATGATAGCATTTGTCCTATCAATGCACGATAACGCCCTTTCTTCATAAAATAAATTCTTCTTAGTAGCCATTTTTATCACCTAAACAAAAAAATATCATTAAATTTTATTTCATCCTAATAAATATCTGCAGGGTAGGATAGTAAAAAACTCAGTAAAATCCTAATGTTTATATTTTTTAAGACAATTTCAAATATATCTAACTATGCGCAAAAGACTTGTTTTACGCATAGTACATTGTAGAAAGTATATCATAGGGCAATATATTTGTCAATATATTTAAACAATATTTTTATTATTATATTTTATATTAAATTATTTATTAATGATAAATTTTAAATATTAAAAATCTTTAGATAAAATGGATATTTTTTAATGTGATTATGTCTGACATTATTTGAAATTTAATTATATACTTGACTATTGATAAATTTGATTGTATAATATTAAAAAAAGTTTTTGGAGTTTTTATGGAAA
>JAZQVG010000167.1:0-48277 GCA_045631625.1 Christensenellaceae bacterium | reverse complement strand
CGACAATTTTCAGGACAATAATTACCATTATTGTCAATCCTATCTATACTTAACTTGCTTTTTCCTGTATTCAAGCGTTCTTCTTTGTATCCGTTTTTATATGCCCAATCATAAAAAGATTGGAAACTTTTATTCCACTCGTCACAAACAGTAATACCCCTTGCACCATAATTCTCATAGTTCTTATTATTTTTACAAAAACATCTGGCTTTTATTCCATTCCATATTCTATACAGTGTTGTGTTTTTTTGACCGTGTTTTATATTTTTTTCTTTACCTATTTTGGCAATTATTTCGTTATGTAAACAACCGCAACTTTTAGTTTCACCATTCAACATTATACTTCCACATACAATTTTTTCATTTCCACAGTCACATTTACAACGCCATAAAGCCTTTTTATGTTTTGTGCTACCAGCCCTTTCTAAAACAACAAGCCTTCCAAATCTTTGCCCAACTAAATTCTTTAATGTCGTCATAATCAATTCTCCTTTTGTTTTCTAATCGTAACTAAATCTTTTTTAATGTTAATAGTATATTTATCTTTATTAGTAAAGTTCGCTTGTTCAAGCATAACCTTACTAAATATAAAGCAATTACTATTCCCAACTCTTGCAAGTTCTTTATTTTCACACTTCATTTTTACACCCCCTTTTTTAATTTTGTAATCAAATTCTAACCATATTCTAACATACTCATTTTAAGTTGTCAACTATTTTTGCAAAAATTTTTAAAATATTTTTTTGGAAAGAAAAAAGGTAGTGTTTCCACTACCCTTTATTTATATAAGTTTAATTTCTAAAAGTTTAAATAAACTCTCTATTTCTTTTTTGAGTTTTCGCTTGCTTAATTTTTTAGTGTGTTCGATTAAAAATACAAGTACATTATCGTTTTTATTATAAACCCTAACGCTATTATCTAAACATTGCATAATAGTATAATGACCGATTTCAAAAATGGTCGGCTTATGCTTTAAAATAGTCCACTTGAATTTTCTACCGCAATGGTCGCATTTATTATTTGTTTCGTCTACTTTCGTGTCGCAATAAGGGCAAAACGGCAAGTAGCAATCAAATTTCCAACGCCACTTAATTTTCTTCACTATTAAGCCACTCCTTAAACTCATTGAATTTTCTTTCTTTAGTTTTATTATAATTCCCTTTTATTGTAAAGTCAAGATACTTTTCAAAAAAAACTTTGATTTCTTTGACGGCGTTCTTATACCCTTGAGCAATTCCGTCACGATAACTTTTAGGTGGCTTTCTTTCGCCTATTATTTGTTTGTTAGTAGTCCCACCATTTTCTATGTTATAACACTCAAAATTTTTGCTCTTATATAACTCTATATAGTATCTTTCCTTTTCATCTAACAAATGTTCGGGAAAGAATAAAACATTCAGTTTCCACCCATAAGGATTTGCTTTGCTATAATATTTTCGTTTCTTTAGGCTAATATCTATTCGTTGTGAATATCCCATATCGTGAGAAATACACCTATCGAGCAGTGTTCGACTTTTGCCGATGTAAAATGCAGAACCACCACCATCTTCTTCTAATGGTTTTTCTCTTGTATAAAAATATATTCCACTAACATTGGTTATATTAGGGCAAACTTTTTTTAATTTTTCGGCTATTGCTTTCTTTTTAGCAAATATTTGCTTGTAATTTGGTTTCGTCATAATTCTCCCTTATTAAGCCCTACAAGGCACGATAGTTGCTCCTTTGATAAATTTATCGTGCCAAGCCTAAAAATCGGTTATAGGGCTAATTCTCGCCTTTAAAATAGTGTGTTTTCGTCTACTTGCTCTTGTTCTTTTGAGTTGCGGTCTAAAAATCTAATATCTTCGGCTACAACTTCGTAAATTTTTCTTGTAGTTCCGTCTTTTTCGTAAGTGCGAGTTGTCATATAACCTATAACGGCAACTTGTCTACCTTTTGAAAGATAGTTTGAACATAACTCGCCAAGTTTATTATAAGCAACAACTTCAAAAAAGTCGGCAGTATCTTTTTTGTAAGGTCTTTGAACGGCAACACAAAACTTTGCGATTGGGTTTCCGTTTTGGCTTTGTTTCGTTTCCACATCTCTGACGAGATTTCCAATAAAGTAAAATTTTTGCATATCAATTCTCCTATTTATTTAATAAACCTAATAATTGTTCAATAAAATCGCTACCAACCATAGTATCGGGAAGTTCGCCATTCCACTTTTCAATGCCCATTTCTCTTAACATAATTTCTCTAACTTCGGGGCTTATGGCTTCCCACGCTAATTGCACAGTTTCGAGGGCTTTTGCTTCCGCTTCGGCTTGAATTTTTAATGCTTCGGCTTCACCATTTGCTTGTGCTTTTTTAGCGTTTGCTTCGGCTTCCGCAATCGCAACTTTGTTTTGTGCTTCAACTAAAAGTTTTTCCGCTTCCGCTTTTGCTTTTTCTACTTCTTGTTTAGCAATCATAGATTGTTCAACCGATTGTTCATAAGCGTCAGAGAAATCAATATTGGTAAGAGCGACATTGGTAACGTCAATAAAATATTTTTCGCCAATGGCTTCTTCAACAACCGTAGCCACTTCAACACTAACTTTCGTTCTATCACTAATAATACTATCGGCATTATAAGAAGAAAGTACCGATTTTGTTCTTTCAATAACTATTGAACTTATCCTATCTTCTAAAGCGGATAAAGAGCCGTAGGTGCTTGCGATTTCTTTTAACTTGTCTTTATTAACTTGGTATTGTGTTGTCATTTCAACTGTCATTGTTTGCTTGTCGTTTGAGTAAGCCATAGTGTTTGAAGTTACGCTTCGTACTTTAATGTCGTATTTTTCATAACTTCTAATGAGCCAAAAATCAAAATGAGTACCTGCTTCTCTAACGTCAATTACTTTACCCATTTCTTTTACGATTGCGACTTCACCTGTTTGGATAGTCTTAAAACTAAACGGAATACAAGCAAATAAAAGTACGGAAACTATTGTTCCAATAATTCCACCTACCTTGCAACCGCCTTTATCTTCTTCATAGCCGTAAGTGGCAAGTGCTATTGCACCGATTGCTAAACCTACAAATAATACGCCAAATAAAATTCCATATAACATAATTTAATTCTCCTTTTTCTTTTGATTTTTCTTTGCTTCTACATAATTTGCCACGATTTGATACATACGATTTAAGCAAAACTCGGCACTTTTGATATAGCCTTCGGTTTTAGGTTCGCCTAACTTTTTGCTTTTTGTTGTGCATTTATTGATATAAAAAAGTTGGTCGTCCATAATATCGTTGTATGCGTTTTGGTATGGTGCAAGTAGAGCCACTAAACCATTTTCGCCATAAAGGTCTTTGTCGTTAAAATCTTTGCCATAGACATCAATTAAAGGCTTAATGTGGTTGTATTTGTTTAATTTGCCATTGGCAAAATCTTTGTAATATTGCATTGGGTTTTCAGTTTTCATTTTTATTCTCCTCTTTAATAAATTCAATATCGTTATAATAATGGCAATTAGGACATTCAAGCCGTCTTGCTACTATTATACTTTTATCAATTTGATATAATTCTTCCGTTTCTATTTTGTCACCATACTCCCATTGATAAGTTGCGTGACAACAAGCACAATAGATAGGTTTTGCATTTCCGTAGTTAATTATCTTTGCCATAGTTTAGCAACTCCTTTTTTTTGTAAAGTTTTCTTTTAGCAAAGTCGTATTTATAACAAATAAGATTTGCCCTTAAAGTGCCGTTTTGCAAAGGTGTAACCAATTCACTTTGATAAGCAATAATGTTAATTTTAGGCTTTTCTTCGGTTTGTGAAAAAAGTCTATTTTTGGTTTCGTCCATTTGCTCTTGGCTTATAGGGTATAACTTAATATTGCTAAAAAAGTTAAATGAAGTTCTACCGCCACTCTTAAACGAGTTGTAACCTTTGGCTTTCAAATAAGTATTTCCGTCTTTATCAAGCCCATCTTCAAGCCTTGTAATTGTAATTTTTAGTTCTTCAAGTTTCATATTATCTCCTTTTCATACGATTAAATGCTTTTGCACATAAGCAATTTCGCTCTCGTTCTTCTTGGCTTGCATAACATTTTCCGTTTTCGGTAGGGTGAGTATGGTCGGCTTTTTCGCAACACTCGCAATAAAGCATACACCCACTCATATCGTGACCTTGATTTTCGCTTTCAAGCCACTTTTGTTTGTCAAGCGATTTTTGTCTTTCAATGTTTGTCATTGTCAAATCTCCTCTAAAATAAATTTTGTATTATTTTCGGCTATGCAAACTTCTTCTTTTGCAAACCTACTTAATTCTTCCACAACACTTTCTTCATTGAAAAGCCCACTATTAGACTTATGAATAGTAATAATATATTTAGGCTTATAGTCAAGGCTTGAAAAATACTCAACTGCACTTTCAAGCGAGTGGTGGTTTTTGTAAATTCCGTTTAAATGCAAGCCATTACTTTCGTTGTCGGTTAAAACTACTTGCTCTCTAATTGCTTCAATATAATTTACTTCAACGATAAAATAATCGAATTTCACATTTTTGACTTTTGGTAGTAGTCTTGTATCGGTTGCAAAAAGCAACGTATCTCCACCAACTTTTATTAGATAGCCCCTACACTCTACATTGTGTATGCAAGGTAAAGGCACGATTTCAAAACTTCCTAACTTGTATCTCTTGCCTATTTGAGTATTATTATGGCTTAATATTTTAATGCCAATTTTACTCAACTCGTTATTCGTTTTATCGTTATTATGGTCGAAATGCTCAAGATGACTACATAAGCAACCAACAACCGAATTTATATCGTTTATATTTAATAGCAAGTCTTTATATGGCATACCAAGTTCGATAAGCAAATTTTCGCCATTGTAGTTAAGCAAATACATATTGCCTAACGAACCTGTGCCTATTACTTTAAGTGTTAGCATTTTCTTCCTTTAAGTTATCATAAAATCTTTCTTCGCTATTCGCCAAAACTTGCAAAATCTTTGCAATATCATTTATAAAAATATCATTCTCAAATATTGGCATATTATTAAATTTATTGTGGTGACTTATAAACTTAACCAAAGCATTAGCAACACTCAAAGTATTTATATCTTCTATTGTTTCATTTTCGCCTAATTTTAAGTGAAATTCCATAATTATACCTTTACCACCTTAACCGTTTTATTCGCCTTGTCATACGAGCCTTCAACCATTTTCCAACCATTGCTTTTGTATTCGTTTAGCCATTGAGAATAGTAAATAGTCTTTTCGTTTTCTTTTTGCTTTTCTTCTTCGTATTCTTCTTGCATTATTTCGGCAATTTCTTCTTGTGTAAATTCCGTTTCTTCTTGCTCAACTACTTCAATAGGCTCTACAACTTCTACTTCCGTTGGTTCGCTAAATTCTTGTGTGTCGTCTATTTCAAGTTCGATATTACCTTGCAATTCTTCATTAGTAATATAATTATCATCTTCAAAGACAAGATTTTTACGCATTTCTTCGTTTGCCGTTTGATTGATTTTCTTCTTGGCTAATCTTCTTAAAGGGAACTTGCTTAACATCAACTTTGGATTTAATTTGTGCGTGTCGGTAAAACCACCCTTTTGTGCCGTTTTAAGTGCATTTAAAATCTCTTGAATAGTCATAATATCGGCTTCGTGAGTGCCATTTTTATAGCAAACCGTAGCATAAGCACATACTATATCGTTTATATTGCAAGTGATATTTGCGAGTTTTTGAACGTGCTTAACAATAGTTGTCTTGCCTGCAACTTTATTATACTCAAAAATATCGCCGTTATATACTACATCATAGTAAAAATCTTCAATGTCTGGGTTAAGTTGTTTAGCCATAGCAACATATCCGTCTTTACCAATCATAAACGAAAGTTTATTCCCAAATGGGAAAAGATAGGCTTGATTACGGAAAAAGTTTAACTCGTTATTGCAATATGTAATGCAACAATCCATAATACTTTCTTGGCTACACGATAAAATCGCATATCTACCACTTTTATCTTTCGTATTTACAAGTTGACTTATAAACTTTGCAACTTCTTGTTTCTTCTTGAAACTTTCGGGCGTTTGCGAATTAAGGTCATACGCATATTGCTCTAAAATTGTTTTTTGCAATATCGTAGTCAATTCGTTTTTCTTTTGCTCTACTTGTAATGCAAAATCGTTTGTACTTTGTTTTTTTTCTATAATTTCGTTCATTTATTTTGCTCCTTTATGTTATTTTCTATAAATCTAAAATAAAAATTTTTTGCATAGGTTTTAGTTATTAGGCTTCTACCACCTGTACTAACATTTTTGCTTTGTATATCGTATATGTTTTTAGTAAAGATATTGTTATCAGAGAACATATAAAAAGTTTCTTTCATATCAAAATTTATTGAAAAATAATTTGTTGGCTTTTTAAAGTCATCTCCAAACAATGCTCTGTTTTTCTCTTTATATGCTATATCAATAGGACTAAATACCTCTAAATAATTATTCCCCCCCCCACTTGCAGGGTTTTCAATAATTGTTTTTATACCTTTTTCTTTGCAAATAAAACAAAATTTCAAATAGACTTCAAAAAATCTTGCTCTATCTTGGTTTCGTTTTATCAATCTTTCAATAGAAACTTTATCAAGTTCTCTTTTCTTTCCGCCAATTAAAAGTCTATATTGCAAACTATTGGCATCGCAAAAATGAGTGCAAGGGAAAAATGCAATTATAAAATCATTTTCTTTCGTCATATTAGTAAAGATTGTTTTTATATTTTTATTGTAAACAATATTATCATATTCATTTTCTATTTCTTTGAATAAATCAACAACAAAGTCGGTTTGTCCGTTTTCATTTAGAATATCATAATCATAGCAATTATGCCCTAATTCCTTAAAAACATTTTTAAATGTTCCTGACTGCTCAAACAAAAAATGAAAGTTCATACCCTACTCCACCCAAATTCCATTATCTCTTGCGATTTCGACTATGATTTTAAGGTGTTTAAGGGTAGGCTTGTTGATACCCCTTTCCCATTTAGAAACCGCAACTTCACTCAAACCGATTAGTTTTGCAAATTCGGCTTGCGTTAAGAATAACTGCTCTCTAATTTTTTTCGTGTCAATGTTCATTTCTTCTCTCCTTTTCTTATTACAATTATAACATTTATTTCAATACTTGTCAATAACTTTTAGTAAACTTTTTAAGAATTTTTCATTTATTCTTTTGCTTTAAAATTATATATTGGTTTAATAATACTATCAATATCGGCAGTATCTTTTATATTGTCAATAATTTCTTGCATAGGCTTATAAACCATAGGTGCTTCATCAATAGTTTCTTGACAAACCGAAGTTGTGTAAATGTCTTTCATTTCGTTTTGATAATCTTGCATAGATAACACTTTTTTTGCTTGTACTCTTGACATTATGCGACCTGCTCCGTGTGGTGCTGAACAATTCCAATCTTCATTTCCTTTACCAACGACAATTAAACAGCCGTCTTTCATATTCATAGGAATTAGTGCAAATTCGCCTTTTTGACAAGATATTGCTCCTTTACGAACAATGTTGTCATCGCTTATATAATTGTGTATTGTATGAACTAAATTAGTTTTAATAAAGCCCATTTCTTCGCATATAATTTTAATAATATATTCACGGTTTTGTTTAGCCCATTTTTGACACAATCTCATATCGTGCAAATAATGTTCTCTATCTTCTAATTCTAAATAGCACAAGTCTTTTGGTAGTTTAGTTTTGCCACTATACTTTTTCTCTATCGTTTTAAGTGTTTCTTGTATTTCGGTTTTTCTATTACTTTCCGTTAATTCTTTAATAGCCTTTTCCTTTTCGGCTCTCATTTCTTCTTTGAAAGAACACCTATCAATAGAAAGTGATTGGTAAATATCGCAAACTTGTTTGCCTAAATTTCTACTTCCACTATGAACTATTAAATACAACTCTCCTTGTTCGTTTTTATCAACTTCTATAAAATGATTACCCCCACCAAGACTACCCAAAGAACACTCTAAATATTCTACATTTCTTAATTGATTATAACAATATAAATCAGTTAATTTTATATCGGTAGGTAGTTTCTCACTTCTTACGTTCATACCACAAGGAATATTATCTCTTATTACTTTATCAAGTTTTTCTAAATCAATTTCATTATTTGCAAGTTTTACCCAAGTCATACCACAACCAATATCTACCCCAACGACATTAGGTATTAGTTTATCTCCCAAGTCAGCAGTAAAACCAATTACACAACCACTTCCAGCGTGAACATCAGGCATAATTCTTACTTTGCAATTCTTAAATGCTTCTTGGTTCAATAATAAATCAATTTGTTGCGTTGCTTTTTCTTCTATATTGTTAGTAAATATTTTTAAGTCTTTCATAAAACTTTCCCCTTGCTATCTCTCTATAAGTCATACCGTCTTGTTTTAATTTTATCATTTCTCTTGTTCTATCTATCATTTTTCTTCAATCTCCACATTAGGCGTTTCAATTTCGATATTGAGTTCGCCAAGTTTTTCCCTTATACGCAATAAATCTTGGTAATGAGGGTTTTTAGAAAGCCTTTCTTTATATTCTTGTTCTCGTTTTTCTATTTCTTCTTCCTTAAGACAAAAACTTAATCTTGGGCTTTCCATATAGCCTATTTCTCTAACTACTATATTATACAAGATTACAAAATCTCTAATTGATAAAACTGTTTTTTTCATTGGTTATTCTCCTTTTACCAACAACTACGACTTGTATCGAATATTATCCTTTTACAATACGCATATTCAAACGCATTTACAGTTCTCCAACACATAATTCCACCTAACGCCCAAGCAAACATCCATAAAACGCTATTTAGCCAAACCAATAATGTTCCGTTAGGCATTAACGATATTGCTAAAGGCACAGTAATATTTTCGCTTTCTCCACCATTCATAAGGGTTTCCCTTAACTTCATAAGCATATTACTTTGTTCAAGTTCCGTATAGTTGCCGTCTTTAATCATTTCTTGTAATTGTGATTGTGCGGTTTTTAAGTTTTCATACCATAAACCAATGTCATTTTTAGGATATGCTACAAACCACTTTGCTTGACCGCTCGTAAGATTGTTTTCTTCAAGATAATTTATTGCACTTGTCAAATGTTTTTCCGCTAAAACAACTGAATTAGCGTCTGCCGAAAGTTCAATATAATCGCCACAATTAGCACTAAATTGTACAGTCTTGACAATACTATATATCCAACTTGGGAATGGTAAAGCAAAGCAAATAATTGTTAATACTAATAATATAAATCTTTTCATTATGTTTCTCCTTTAATACAAATCTTTAATTTTTTACTTCACTCCATTTAACCCAACCATAGATTGTGTTAATAGTCCAAGCAATATACATAACCGCCATAATAGGTTGAGCAATAACAAAGTATAAAATTGTTTGAACGACATCAAGAACAAACCATAAAATCCATTGTTCTTTGTAGCAATATGAGTTTAACACACCTGCTACTATTGAAATTGCTAAACTTAAAGTATCGAGCAATGGAGCAGTTCCGCCAATAGCCACATCTACAAAATAAATTACTACCGATAAAGCAACTAAAGCAATTATCATAAAAATCATTTTTAGTGGGCTTAACTTTTTCGCTTTTATAGAACTTGTCTTGTTGTTTATGTTTTTATTCCAAACAAAAACGCCAACAACCATAATTATTAGATAATAAACTTGTTCGGCACTTTCAACCCATAATTTTAATTTTATGTTGAAAATCAAGAACATAATTGTTTGAATGAAACCCCAAACGTAATAACTCATTTTACCTTTTGCACAAATTATTGTAGCAAGAGTTCCTATAAAACTTGCAAACAATGTAAATATATTCCAACCAATAGATAAACCACTATCTATCATAAATGGTGTCATAGCAAGTTGAACGGCAAGTAAACCAAATAAAAACACATAATCAAACACCTTCCAATCTTTTATATATTCATTATAAAACCAATTTTTAATTTTTCCCATTTTCAATAATCTCCTTTACATCTTTAACTATTTTTTCAAAGTTTTTCCAATAACCACCATCAAGAATAGTTACTTTATCCCAATTACCTGTTCTTTTTATATTTTCGCAAAGTATATCAAATAATGCTTGTCTTTTTTCCATACCTGCGTGTATCATAAAACGAGAGTGGTCGTCAACGAATTTACCTTTAGGACAAAGCAAATAAATCTTATCCCATTTGCTTTTTCTTGTATATTCATCAGCCATAATTGCAATTTTTTCAAATTCGTCTTGTGTAAAAACACAACTTTCTTCTTTTGCGTATTGTTCGGCATACATTCTTGTAGTCATAGCGTCACTATCCGCAAAGAAAACCCCGTGATTTTCGTGAGAATTTATTAGTTTTTTATTAAGATTATATTGCCCTTCAAGAAAAGCCATAAAATCGGTGCTTTCTATTTCCCAATCAGACAAACAACTTTCAATCATATAATCTCTTGCCCACTCCCAACTATATGGAGCATTAAAATATTTTCCTAAATCTTTAGTTAAAACGCTTTTACCTTCACTTGCAGTTCCTATAATAAGTATATTTGTACTAAAAACTCTACGGAAAGGGAAAGTTATTTTATCCCAATATTTTATAGGGTTTTGGCGTATCATTGTTGCACTAATAAGATTTTCTTTCCTATTAACAAGAACTGCTTTTTCGTGTCTTTCAATAAGGTCATTATAATATTCTTGTTCTCCAACATACCATATTCTTTCGATGTCAAAACAATTTGATACTGCATTTTCCCAAATAGAATTAAATTCTTTTAGCCACCCTTCCCAACCGCTTGGATATTTTCCAATTTTAATTTCGGTGTCGTTAATTGCATAAACGGAAACAAGTTCATCATCGGCAAAAAACTCTCTTACATAACGATAACGCTTTTTATGTGGCATTAAAGGTTCGCCTTTATCTCCGTCATAGCCACATACAATTACAACGCAACCACCGTCATTTTCTTTTTTTGCTCTCATTATTAAATCTAAATGCCCTTGATGAAGTGGGGCAAAAGAGCCAAACACAACACCAACTTTCCTACCTTTTAATTTTTCTTGATATGTTAAGTGCATTAGTATATCTCCTTAATTTTCACACAATCTAACTCTTTGCCTTTTTGGTTAAGTAAATAGATAAGTTGATTGTTTGGTTCGTTCTTCAAGTTCAAGATTGAAGCGTCATCAAGCCAAATTGGTAAATTCACTCCTAATCTTTTTTGTAAAGTGCTAACGATAATGCAATTAGAGTTGGCTTTTTGTCCAGTGCTTTGTGCGACATAATCTACGCCATTGTTAAGGCAAATAAGCGTTTCTTTTATCGACTTTGAAGCAGTAGCCGTTAATTCTTCAAACAACTTAAATTTAACACCGTCAAAATGCGAGTTAATACTATCATTTACTAATGCGATAATATCAAGTGTATATTCTTCTAACTGACTTCTTTTTTTAGCCAATTCAATTTCTACATTTACGAGTTCTTTTTGTTCGGCAATAAGTTGGTTGATTTTTGCCTTTAACTTTTCGTGGCTATCTTTTTTGCCAAGTTCAACGATAAGGAAGTTTCGCCTTGCTTTGAGTTCTTCAAGGTATGAAGTGTCGATTACGTTGTTTTCGCACTTTGCAAGTTCTTCTTTGAGTTGTAAAATTTTACTTGACAACTCGCCAATCTTTTCGTTTGGTTTAAAGTCGGCTAATTCTTGTTTAGCGTTTTCTAATAAAGCAAGTTTGAAAGTGTAATGTTGCTTTAATTCTTCAAGTTCTTTCCTATCTTTAATAATAACTTCTTTAAGGTTTTCTAATTGCTTTTCTTTATAATCTTCAAAGTAGGCTTTTTTACTTTCGATTTCACTTAACGGTAAAGGTTGCTTGCAATAAGGACAAGTAGCCATATCATTTTTAAATTCTTCAACCTTTAAATCGTTATATTCTTTTGTGTACTTTTCAATGTCTTTTTCAAGGCTTTCTCCGTCTGCTTTAAGATAATCAACATTTACTTCGCAAGTGCCTATTTTTCTTTCAATTTCTTCTTTTTTGAGTTTATCTTCGCCTTGTGCAACTCGCAAGTCCACTTCTAACGACTTTATTTGGCTCTCTAACGCCTTTTTATTGTCGGCTTGGTTAATTGCTCTAACCCTATCTTCTTCGCCCTTTATTTCGCCTTCTACGACTTCTAATTCGGTTTCAATACTTGCATATTCAATATTCGCAAAACCACTTAATTCGTTTTGTTTGTCGGCAAGTAAGATTTCGTTCTTTCGCTTGCTATCAACAAGGCTATTGTTTTCGCTATTAAGCATAGTGTTAATATCGGCACTTGTTTTGCCCTTTAACAATTCTTTTCTTATAAGGCTATTCTTTTCATTGTCTTTAAGGCTATCAATAGCAGTCTTGTCAACGAATAAATCGTAAATCAATGCTCTACGGTCTTTCCAATTTACTTGCTCATTAAAATAATTTAATATAGTCAAGTATTTAAGGGTGTCAAAATTATCTACACCTAAAAGGTCGCAAAGTTTGGTTTTGTACTCGGTGGTATTGCAAGGCACTCGGTCAAACTCAAACATATCTTTTTTGTAGCCGTCAAACACTTTGTTTTTATACTTAACTTTTGCACTACGGCTCAAAACATATTCAATGCCGTCAATATCAAGTGTGAGTTCAACTTTCGTTTCTAACCCTTCGATAATTTTATTGTCTTTGTCGCAAGGGTAGAAATTGTCGATTTCCATACCTAAACACCATAAATAAGCGTCTTTGATAGTTGATTTGCCTTGCATAACGTCGGCTACGATTTCGGTGTTTTCGCCATTGAAAACAAAATTGCCGTTTGCTATGCCTTTAAAATTCTCTATTTGTAATTTAATTAGTCGTGTAAATTTCATAATGTTGCTCCTTTATTGTCTTAAACCATTTTCTTTAATATAATCAATTTCGCTTTTCTTAATTTTCCAAGATTTGCCTAACTTAATTCCAAGAACTTTTTTATCTCTCATATAATTATACATAGTTCTTGTTTTTACACCAAGTTGCTTTGCCGTTTCTTCAAGTGTATAAAGTTTTTCAGTTGCCATTTTATTACTCCTTTTATTTAACTATATGCTTATTATACATATCTCTTAATTTTCTCATATTCGCAAAAGATGGTTTAGTTTTTCCGTTTTCCCAATCGCTAATAGTGGTTCGTGATACGCCAAATAATATCGCAAATTGCTTTTGGTCTAATATAAGTTCTTCCCTTAATTCTTTGATTTGATTAGGTTTCATATTATCTCCTTTATCCATTAGGTATCAAATCCGCCCCAATGGGTAAACTACCCAATGGTTTTCGACACCCTTTATTATATTTATTTAATATATTATTTATTTAATACTTAT
Source organism: Christensenellaceae bacterium (assembly GCA_045631625.1). GTDB lineage: Bacteria > Bacillota > Clostridia > Christensenellales > Borkfalkiaceae > UBA1259. Next base: position 34,867 of record JAZQVG010000167.1, on the reverse strand, counting down.
TTATTGCTAATAAGAGTGAGTAGTATTTACTAAAAAGGCAAGTCACTTTTAATAGCATTAAAATCTTCTTCTAATTGAGAAAATTGATTTTGCCTTTGAGTTACTATATAATCAAACTTAATAAATTTGCCCTTTTCGTCTTTTATTTTTATAGACTTCATATACCCACGCTCAACTAATTCTTTAATAGTTGCTTTTGTTCGTTTATCCGTAAACCCATTTTTAATTGCTAACTTGCTAACCGTAAATTGAGTTTCGGGTGGCATACTTAACATATACAATAACATAGAACGAGAGTGTACCGATAATGACATATCTTGTGCTATATCATTTAATATGCTAACATAATTTCCATTGTTAAGGTCTTTGATTTTTACTACCATAATGCTATTCCTTAAAGTATAGTCAAAGCAAGTAAGAACTTTGAATAGCGAAAGTTCAATAGTTTGCAACCTACTGTCCTTGCTTTGCTATTATAATTTTAACATTATTTCAAGTAATTGTCAAGTGTTTTTCAAAAGTTTTTCAATTATTATCATTTTCGTTCCAAATCTCAAAGCCATATTGCCTTGCATACTTGTCGATTTTTTCTTGTGCGGAAGTATTTACATTGACAACTGCAATTTGTGGTACATCATTTTCTCGTTGTTGGAAAGAAGTTTTAAGCACGAACATTGCCATTACATCGTTAAGTTCTTTCGTTAAGCCTTTTTGTTGGTAGTATTCGACAAACTCGTCTTTAATCATTTCGCAAGTTTCTCGCATTTCTTGACTGCCTTCGTTTGCATAGTTTCGTAAAGCCGTATAACTAATACCTAACAATTTGCAAATGTGGTAAATGCTTGGCACGAATTGTGTAGTTTCGTTTACTTTAAGAACGATATTTTCCCAATACCAATCGCTAACCATTTTGATTGAGTGTGGTGTGTGCTTTGCCTTTACACTACCTGCATTTTTGATAAACGGCTTGATAAGGTGCTTTGAAAGTTGTATCGCATAATCTTTCTTGCTTATAATTCCTTCTTGCAAGTCTTGGTTTTGCAAATCGCCATACTTTTCAATTACTTCGGCAACTTCTTTCTCTCTTTCCGCAAAAAACGGTTGTGGGTTTTCTATGAACTTTTGAGCCACCACTTCTAATTGCCTATTGAGTTCTTTTACGTTGTCGTTATTCTTTTTCACGATTTCTTTATCCGTTGGCTTTTTCGGTTGTTCAAGCCTTTTCGCTTGTTTCTTTATATCTTTCATTTTCGTTTCTCCTTTTTAGTTTGTACCACCATTGTAGCACATAAAAAATACTTTGTCAATACTTTTGCATAACTTTTTCGTGAAATTTTTGTAATTTATTTTTCGCTAAACTATTGCAAATTTTGGTAATATATGGTATAATAAAAGAAAATAGGAGTAAAAATTATGGAAAAGAATTATGGAACGAGAGAATATTGGTCTTTTCACCTTGATAGTGTTTTAGAAGGAATTAAAAACGATAAAGAGAAAATTCTTGATATTATTATGGATAGATGTCAAGGTTTAGACATAAGAATAAATCTTGAATATGGCAATGTTCCTAATTATGAAATTACCTATGCTAAATGCGTTTTTGAATTATTTGGTGCTAATAAAAAATAATTTGCAAAATCTTGCCATAAACCCTTGACAAACACTTTTCGGTGTGATAAAATAAGGGTGTAATAAATGAGGTCAGGCGTTTGTTATAGTTTTAATATTATAGGTAAAAATAGCCTCTACGAGAAAGCGACTGACCACGCAAGTATCGTAGGGGTTAAATTTTTATAAAGGGAATTATGTCGGATAATGTTCAATGGATAAAACTTAAAGTTGGTATGTTTGATGGAAACTCTTTTAAGAAGATTAAGAGAGCAACAATAGGTGGGGTAAACTACCGAGATAAACTAACGGCAATTTGGTTTGAACTTTTAGACCTTGCAGGAAAAGGAAATGCAAATGGTTATTTAGTGGATAATAACGAAATACCTTTTGAAACTTATGAAGATATTGCCATTATGCTTGATAGAGATACCGAAGAAATTGAACTATGTATGCAATTTTATTTAAAAGAAAAAATGGTAGAACTTATAGGAAAGGTTTATTGCTTGACTAACTTTATGCAATATCAAAACAAAGACGGTCTTGAAAAGATAAGAGAACAAAAAAGGTTGGCACAAGCAAGGTGGAGAGAAAGAAAGGCAAAAGGGTTAGTAGGTACAAATGTAGAATCTTATGTAGATACTACACATATTCTACCTTCTATATCTAATTCTAAATCTATATCTAACTCTAATTCTTATTCTAATTCTTTATCTTCTAATAAAGAGAGTAATAATTACTTTGGTAATAGTATAGACTATAACCCAGACGAGATTTTTTAAGGGGAGATTACAAACAATGAAATTAGACCAAGTAGCAAATAGTGGAAATGACGAGTTTTATACGCCTTTATATGCGATAGAACCTATTTTAAAGTATATAAAGCCTAATAGCACGATTTGGTGTCCTTTTGATACCGAAGAAAGCCTTTTTGTCAAGGAACTGATTAGGGGGGGGTATAAAGTGATAAACACTCATATAAGTATGGGTGAAGAATTTGACTTTTTTAAGTGCGAAGTGCCGAGTTGCGATTATATTATTAGCAACCCACCTTATAGCCTTAAAGGTAAAGTATTTGAGAGATTGTTTGAAATAGGCAAGCCTTTTGCTATGCTTGTTGGTGTGGTTGGACTTTTTGAGAGTTCGCATAGGTTTAATATGTTTGCTAACAATGATTTTGAGATTATGTATTTTGATAAGAGAATTGCATATTTTAAAAGTTATGAAGAACAAAAGCCAAGCCTTAACCCACCATTTTCAAGTGTATATGTTTGCAAGGGTATGTTGCCTAAACAAATAGTTTTTGAGAAAGTTAATAAATAGGAGTACAAACAATGACTTATGAAGAATTGAAATTAGAAGCGGAAAAGCAAGGGTATAAATTAGTTAAAAAGCAAAAGTATATACCATTGGCAAAATGCCCTTGTGGTGCAAAGTTGAGCGTGAGAGCCTATGACACGATTTACGGACACGCTTATAAATGCAAAGATTGTGGGCTTGAAAGTTATCCGCAAAAAACACATAGGGGAGCGAGAGAGTATTGGAATAAAGCCGTAGAAAACGCCCAAAAGGTTATTATTAACGGAAACGAGATTAAGTTTTATTATAGTTCTATGCCTTATGATAAAGAGCCTATAAGAACAAAGGAGTAAGAAAATGATTGATTTAGAACAAGAAAAATTTTTGAAAAGGCTTGATTTGAGAATATTCACAATAGCAAATATGCTTGGTTATCACGAAAAGTGGGTGGTGAGTATGTTTAGGGGGCTTGGTGTTAAAAATAGTCAAGTCAAAAGTTTACAAGATAATATAGACAAAGCAGTAAAAGACTTTACTAACCACATAAGCGAACACGACCAAAAGATAAAAGATTATTTTAAAGAGTTAGAAGAAAAATTAAAGGGAGAATAATTATGAAAGGTAAAATTGTTGAAATAGAATATAATGCTATTAAAAATAAAACTATTTGTAGCGTTGCGTGTGATTATAATTATTTGCACGAGTTGGAAAGTTTATTTTTTATGCGTAATAAGGAAATAGATATTGAATTTAAGCCTATTAAACCTACTTGTAATTGCGATATTGTAAATAGATGTTATTTAGTGAAAAACATTTTAGATAATAAAGTAGCATTTTTTAAAATACAAAAAGAGCCAAAAACCGAAGTAATTTTCAACGAGCCTACAACGGTGCTTTATAAAGACGGCAAGAAATACGTTTGCAAGTGCGACAAAGAAGATAAGTTTAGCGAAGAATTAGGCTTGGCGTTATGCTTGTTGAAATCGTTTGGTGTATCTTATAGCGATTTTGAAGAATTACTTAAAGGTGCGAAAAGGCAAGGGGTAAAAAATGGAAGTAAAGACTAATATTTGTGGAAAGAAAAAGTTTTTATATGTTTTAGAGTATGATATAAAGTGGGAAAGCGATAATACGCCAAACCTTAAAATAAAAGCAAAGCCTAATAAAATTTCTTATAAGAAAGCAATTAAAGGCGTAAAACTAACCGATAAGTATTTGAAAAAACTTAAAAAACTTGGTTATACTCCTAATTGTAATTTTGAAAAAGCAACCAATATTGAAGAATTTTTACATAAGGTCGATAGTTGGTATGGTTATGAAAATAAATACGAAAGCAAAACCATTTTTGAGTTTTTAAACGACTTGAAAGAAATTGCAAAAGAAAATGGCGTAGAATTTTGAATAGGAGCAACAAAATATTAGGCTATCCGTGTGGGGTAGTCTTTTCTTTTATCGTGCAATGGTGTTTTAAAGCCTAAAAAGGCGATTATAAACCTTGTTTAATCTTTTCGTGATAAAATAGTTGCATTTAGATTTTTCGTGGGTTTTAGGGCGTAATAAAAGGCAAGTCGTTAAACCTGCCTTTTTGTTTTTAATCTTCTTCTTTTTCAAGTTCGTTTATGAAATCTTGTTTGCTTGGTAAATTATTAAGGTCATACTCTTTTATAAGTTTTACGCCATAATAACCATTTTCTACTTCTTCACGGTAAAATCTATCGTTTTCGTTTAACTTTTTTTCGTTAAAACCTACATAAACTTCTAACTTTTGAGTGTCTAAATTTACACAATACGCCCACTCGCAAAATAAACTATCGTAGCCAAATGAAAACTTATTTATTAAGCCTATGTTTCCTTGTTTGTTTATAATATTTGCAAGAATTTCGCCACCAATATCTCTATCCCAAAAAGTGTTATATAAAAGCATAGTTTTTTTGTCGTTGGTTTTAAGTTTAAAATTGATTTTATCAACTTCGTTTTGGTCTAAAAATTTCACTTCGTTTAGTTTGTTGTTTAGTTTTTCAATGTTGTCTTTATCCCTACAAAATTCTAAAATTGTTACGCCTTGCCCACTTGGGTAGCCGTCCCATTGTCCGTATTGTGCAACTTTAATTTGATTATCTTTTTGTACCATTGTTAAATTTCTTGTTCCCATAATCTTATTCCCCTTTTGTTTTTAATCTAATTGTTCACTCCAACAAGAATTTATGTCCCAACCACGATTTCCACACTCTTCGTAAGCCTTTTCTCTTATTTCTTCTATCGTAGTTCCGTAAATAATAAAACTATCTTGATATTTTCCGTCATAGTTAATTCTAAATTTCATAATTTTATTCCCCCTTTCTTTGCATATCTTCTCTAATAAGTTTTCTAATATATTCGCTCTGACCGTTTTTGCTTGGCGATTTTTCGTTGCTTTTAATATTTTCTAAATGCTCGATAATATCTATATCGCTTGGAAATAATCGCAAATAAACCACCTTAACATTATTCTTGGCGTATTTATTATTGTATTGTTGTTGTTTTGCATTTTTCGGTATGCTAAAATATTCGCTAAACTTTTCTTTTGGCAAGTAAATTGTTTCGTTAAATTCGTTGATAAAGTATTCTTGGTCTTTATCGGCTTGGTAAATGTTGCCTTCAATAATGTCGGCAAGTCCACCCTTAAATGATTTTGTTTGTATTGCTTTGTATTTTTTTTGCATTTTTTCGCTCCTTTTTTAATTCGCTTTTTGTTTTTCTTCCATTGCATTTTTGAGTTCGCATAGTGTCGCCACAAGCCTTAAAATATATACAATTTAAACAAGGTTTTAATGGTTGATTTTTCATAGTTTACCCCCAAAATACAAGTGTGTTTGCAATTTTAATGTGTTCTAATACCGTTGTTTGTGTAGGAAAACACTTTTCTTCCGTGCCATACATAAAGTAAAGGTTTCCATAATCTTTGTGGCTTAAATAATATTCATACATACCGTTTCTTTCAATTTCTAAAACCGAATAATCGTTAAAAAATCTTTTTTCTATCATTTTAACCCCCTTTGCTTTAACAAAAATTTGCTTATTTTTTCTTTGTCTTGTTGTTCAATTATTGCCTTAACGCCCATTAAAGCCGTGATATAGCCATCAAAATAGTTAAAGTCTAAACTTTCTTCTATGCAGGTAAATTCTTCGGGCAACTCACTAATTTTTTTGCCAGCGTTGTAGAGTTCTTTGTTTATGTATGTTAATAATTCTTTTTTATCCATAGTTCTAACCACCGTTATAATTTTGTTATAATATCTTAATATAATTGTACTAAATAATTTCCAAAAATGTTTGAAAAATCGTTTTCTTCATACCATTTTTTAACTTTTTCTTCAAGCGTTAAACCAACATAATCTTCTTCAATTTCTAATTCTTTTAAAAGTTTATCAATTTCTTCTTTTCCGCAAAAGTCGTATGTTGCACACATAATATTCATAAAGCAATCAAAATCTGTTTGTTCTTCTAAAACCTTTGGCAAATGCTCCAACATTTCTTCTTCACTAATTTTTTCCATTTCGGCTAACTCTTGTATAATATCGCAAGATATATAATCGCAAATTCGGTCTTGGCTATCGCACAGCCAAAAACGGTAATATCCGTTGCTTTCTTCTTCTTTAAATGTATAAAATTTAAAACCTAAATGTTTATTGTAGTATTCTTTCATAAGTCTTTAACCCCCAAAATTTCTTTAATTCCGTTAATAGTTTTAATAGTGCCTAATTTTTCGTGCCAATCGGCTAACTCTTGTCTATCAACAAATTGATGTGTTCGCAATGGTAAATCGGTTTCTTTTTCAAGCGTTGTTATATGTTTAATTATAGTGTCGTAGATTGCTTGCCTAACCGCTTGTAGTCCGTCAATATATCCGTCCGCATAGCAATATGCCCTTGTGTCGCTATTTAACTCTAAATCGAGTACCTTTTGATATGCTTTCGCATTTTCTTCTAAACTTTCCATAATATCTAATAATTTAAGTTTTTGCATTTCCCTTGCTCCTTATTGTGATAATTTATAATTACAATCAAATAATTGCTTGCCTACGATAAAGTAGTATCTTCCGCCACTTTTCGTTATTCCGTCAACTTTTGCAACCGCTTTCATAATACCACCGCAATCAAGTCCATTTTGCATAATATTTTCCAACTTGTCAAAATGCGTTTTTGTGTACTTGTCAATTAAATCTTGCCGTTTTTCTTCGCCTACGCAACCGCAAGCAATCAATTCTTCTGCCATTTCTTCCGCTTGTTTAATGATATAATTTTTATATTCTGCTAACATTTTTACGTTGCCCCTTTATTTCATTTTGCTTAAATCTTTAAAAAGTGTGTAAACAAACACCGCTATAAATAATAGTATGTGCATTTTTAGTTTACCCCTAAAATTGTAAATTTTCTATTGTATAAACCACCGCTAATTTTTACAAAAGTTCTTTTTCTATCCACACAATAATAATATATATCTTCGTGGTCGTGTTTAAGTTCTTTTTTACTGCCGTTTTCTAAATGTGCAAAATATCTTGTATCGCAGTTTTTGTTGTTATAAAAAGGTATAAATGTTGAAAATCTCATAATTCCACCGCCTTATACTTCTATAATTCTATAAAAGTTTTCTACTTCGCCAGCAAAATAACCACCGCCACGCCAACTACATTTACTTGAGTTATAGTATTTTTTAGGAATATAACCGTTTTCCATTAAATAGTTAAATACTTCGTGTTGGTCGCCCCTTGATGAGCCTATACTGAAAAAGTGTGAGCCTATATATATAGGTATGTTTTCTTTTACTCTATATATTGTTAATTCACGATTGTTTCTTGTTCTGTTTGGGTATGTTGTTACTTTATATATAAATGTTTTCATTTTGTACCACCTTTACAAGCAAGTTTTAAATTTTGTGTGGTCTTGCTTGCCCTTGTGTAATAATGATAGCATTATTTCAATTAGTTGTCAAGCGTTTTTTACAAAAAAGTTTAAAAAAATTTTAGTAAAGTTTTAGCAAGTGTTTTTTGTGTTTGCTTATAAATAATAATATATAATAATATAAGCGTTAAAGCCTTTAAAATAGGCTTGTAAACGGTTTTATATGTTTTTATGGGTAAATTATCAAGGTTTTTAAAATAGCCGTTAAAATGGCGTTTAAGCCGTTATTTTTTATTTTTAATTTTTTATATATTATAATATCAAACAATTTTTTAGCGGTCTTTAATAAATCAATGTTTTTTTAGCCTTATATTATAATAATTATATAAGCAATATTTTTTAAAATGTTTTTGCCGTTCTTATTCTCTGGCGGTAACAAAATTTTTCTTGTAGCCTTTTCTTTTATTTATTTTCTTTTTATATTTATTAGTTATTATCAATTATCATTTTTTTTAAGTTTGTAAATATCTTTTTATATCTCTTTAAAATGTATAGTAAAATGTAAAATAACTTGCTATTTTGGGGGTATGCTTATTTTTTAAAAATAGTAAATAAATTTACAAAAGTGCAAATTTTTGGGCGGTGCGATGCGTTCCGCAACCTAAAAAAAGGCAATAAAAAACGGCTCGCCGTGTGGCTTGCCGTTTTACTTGGTTTAATTTTCTACCGTTGTATAATATTTGTAATTTTCAAAAAGGTCTTTTCCTATTTGTGTTAATCGTCCTAGTGGGACTTTTGACATCGTTAAATTGTTAGCATCGCAAAATTGTTTAATTTCGTTAAAACTGCCTAAAATATAGGCAAATTCACCATATTGTTTTGTTGTCATTTTTAGCCCCCCTTAAATAGCCTTTTTGATAAAGTTGTTTAAAAGTCTTTTAGTGTATGCTTTTTGTTGATTATAGGTCAATTTATGATTATATTGTATTTTGCGGGCTTTTTCGTTGTACTCATCAATAAGTTTATAATCAACCGAACGCCCAACCATTGACCTATAGCCTGTATTTATAACTACGCCATCGATATAGTAGCTGTCAAAATTCCAACCGTAAATCCCGCAGTTATACCCATAAGCGCTATTATAACGCAATAAAAACTGTAAACTACAATAACCCGCTTGAACTGTTGCCCTTTCGCCCCTTGCCTCTTGTCTTGTGATTTTAACCTTCATTTTTGTACCGTCCTATAAATAAATTTTATTTTTTAATTTTTAATACTTTTTTAATTTCGCTTTTTAGTTGTCTTGCGTAGTCGTTTTTTAAGTGAAGGCGTAAACCGTCAACTCCTTTTGCTAAAAAATACGTTACAATTAAAATATAATCATAATCATATTTTTTTAAAATTGCTTTTGCTTCTGCTTGTGCGCTGTTTATTATTCCGCCTGCTTTTTGCGGATAAGATAATGAGCAGTTAAACGAGTCTTGCTTAATTGTTATTTTTACCATATTAAAAACCCCTTTCAGTTAAAGCAGATTTTTTTATCTTTAACTGATATAACTATTATAACATATTTAATTATATAATGCAAGCATTTTAACGCCGTTTTTAGTAATTATTTTGTAAACAAAAAGTTTAATATTACTAAACTTTAGAACGGTTAACGCCTTTAAAACTATATTATAGCCGTTTAAACCATTTAAACACATACCACAAGCCACAAAAACCGCCCTAAAAACCGTTTTAATCATAAAGTCAATAAAATATTCAAGTTAAGAATAAACACCGCTTAAAATGGCAACCACGCCCCCTATAACAAACGGCGGACATATATAGATGTTACCCAAACAAACTTTTCTAAAAATGGCAAAAGGTTACATTTTGTGGGTTAATGGCACAATTTTGCAAAAGGTTACAAAACCTTGTTTGCGTAGAAAGCGAAGAAAAATTAGCGGAAATTACGAAAAAGTGGTTGACAAGGGGGAATTTTTGTGGTAAGATAAGAGAGCGAAGTGGGGCAGGCGGTAAAAAGTTTGTTTCTTAAATGTAGGGCTTCGCACAAATCGTTTGTTGTTTGTTTTTCATTCGTAGAAAGAACTCCTAGAGGGAAAAGGTGCGGTAGGTCGTGCCTTTTTCTTTTTGTTGGCGGAAAAATTTTTAAAAATTTGAAAAAGATTACAAAAGGGTATTGACAAAGGCGAAATCGTATGTTACAATGCGAATAGGTGGGGGAGTGAAGAAACTCCTTAAATGTTTTAAGGTGCTTGGTGGACGGAAAATATCAAGCACCGATTTTTAATTGCAAGGGGGTAATGGAAATGAAGAAATTTATGACGATTTTAATGGTTGTGATATTTCCGCTTGGGGTGATTTATTGTTTAGGCAAAAACCTATTCAATCGTGACTTTGTGGCGTTTTTAGGCGGAGTATTTTTATTTTTAGGTGGGTTTGTGTTGAGTTTATGGTTATTCAATCCCGAAATTGTTATTAAATTTTTACCTTTTTTAGCATAAAATACTTGACTTTTTTATAAAAATGTGCTATGTGTGGTTTAGGCTTTCTTGTTGCTCCTGTTTTTGAAAGTCTAAAAACTTAAAAAGGTTGGCGAGTTTTTCTTTGCGTGAGAGTGGAGTTTTTAGTCAACTACTTTTTGTTAGAAAAAGAAAGGGGGGGGGAGCGAAATGGAAGAAACGCCTAAAATGGTTGTCAAGGTAGACGAAAATGGCAACAAAAAATTTGTAAAATTAGACAATCTGCAAGAAGAATTTTTGAAAAAGCAAGTAGAAAATGGCAAAAGTCTTAATGAAACAACTAACGATTTTGCGAAAGCACAAGTAACGAGCAAGATAATCAACGGTCAAGGCAAGGAAACGGAAAAACTACAATCGGAGTTAGTTAAAGAGCAAAAGGAAACGATAAAGGAAAGTTTCAAGCAAGATAGGGTTGAGCAACAAGCAAAGACGTTAAATGCAAAGCAAGTAAAGGCGGAAGCGTTTTATGTATCGTTTAGACCGATATTGGAATTTGATTTTTCACCGCTTATACATAAGCCTTTAAATGACAAAAAAGTTGAAAAAGATTACAAAGATAGGTCGTATGGGATACCTTTAATGGTGCTTATGCTAATATTGTTTACTGTGCCTTATTGTGCGTTTAGTATTGTGCTTGCACTTTTTAACGGCATAAATGCGATATTTGAAGCAATAGCGACATTTGGCAAGGTGGCAAGGGTTATAGCAACCACTATTTTTGTGTTGCTAATTATGGCGTTGGTTGTTTATTGTGCAATGCTTGGAATAGACAAGGTTTTTGGAACTAATCTTGTTAAATTCTTTAATAGATAAATTGTAAAATGGAGAATAAATTATGGAAAACATATTAGAGCATAGACATTATGTGTTTGATAGTGACCCACACTTTTCAATAGACCCAATTACAAGGGTAATAACAAACCAATCTAAAGAAAAAACAAAACTAATTCAATACGACCACAACTCGGAAAGATTTACTTTTGAAATACCACGATATGTTGAAGGACACGATATGTCTTTAAGCAATAGGGTAGAAATTCATTACATAAATATTTCGGGAAGTAGTACGGATAAAAACGAAGATGTCTATATATGCGAAGATAAACAATTAAACGAAGAAAATGGCGATAAAGTTGTTTTTAGTTGGCTAATATCTCGTAATGCTACAATTTATGCAGGTAAACTTAACTTTTTAGTTAAATTTATTTGTAGTGAAGAAGATAAAATAACCTATGCTTGGAATACTGCGATTTTCACGGATATTACAATCGCAAATGGTATGAACAATGGTGAACCTATTGTTGAAGAATATTCCGACATTTTACAACAATGGTACGATAAACTTATTTCTTTAAATGTTGTAGATAAAGAATTAAGTCTTACAAGCGAAAACCCTGTACAAAACAAGGTGATTACTGAAGCACTTGACAAAAAGTTAAGCAAAGTAGAAAACGGTAGCGAAGATAAATTCCTTAATGAAAAGGGAGAGTATGTAGAAATTAAAAATTGTAGCGATGTAAAAGCCAACCCTACGGAAGCACCAACTGAAGATTTATCAAAGTTAAAAGTAGGCGAAACTGTTTATGCTATACCTAAAGAAATCTTGCAAGGCACAACCGCACCTACTACTGAAACGGTTGGCGAGTTAGGTCAATTCTACACCGATACAACAAGCGGTACAAGTTATCAATGCAAATCAATAGTTGAAGGTGTTTACACTTGGGTTGAAATGGTTGATAAAAACCAATTAGATACAAAAATAACTAAACCTGATAACCCATCAGTAGAAAGTTTATTAAGAATAAATGCAAATGGTTCAACACAATTAATGCAAATAGGTAATTATTCTGGCGGTGCAATTAAAGGGAGAATACCCGCTTATGTTGACGCAACCAAAGAATATAATAAAGTTGTACCAAGTGGTATTTTAGTTACTGGTACACCAACTGGTGACGGACACGCTGCAAACAAGAAATATGTTGACGATGCTATTGCTAATGTAGGTGGTGGAAGCGGTGGCTCAAAATCATATTTACACACTTTTACTGTTTATGGAGATTTGGATGGGACAACTAACAACATTGCTGCTGAAGGTTACTTCTATTCTACTTCGCAATCGACAAATATGTTTGTAATTAACGGTGACACTATTAGTATAAATGCTTCAAATCTTCAAACTATAACATCTAATATTCTTGTGTATGATAGCGGTGCATCTAATCCAATAGGAATCTATGTTCCTGAACAATGGTGGTATTTTACTATTCAATCAACTTACACACTTACAAAAGTAGTTGACGTTGCAACGGAGGTATAAAATGTATATAGCATATAATATTAAAAATAATAGGGTAATAGGAAAACCAAGCGAAAAGCCTTTTATATTTAACGATGAAGATATAGCAGTTGTAGAATGTAATGTAATACCCGAAAACTACGATTATCTTTTAGTTGACAATGTTCGTGAAGCAACAAGGGTAGTTCAAGAAGCATACACCGAAGAAGTTATCGAGTGGAACGAAGAAACGCAACAAGAAGAAACTAAACTTGTTGAACACGAAGAAGTGACCGAAACTTATTACACTTGTGATTTAATACCTAAATTTCGTAGCGAAGAAGAATTAGTAAAGCAACGAGCAAAAGCAAGAATTAAAGTTCTTAAAGAAGAATTAGCAAAAACTGATTATCAAGCGATTAAATTTGCGGAAGGTTGGTTGACCGAAGAAGAATATGCACCTATTAAAGCACAAAGGCAAGCATATAGAGAAGAAATTAATCAACTCGAAAAATTATAATTATAAATAAAATAATGGTAGGAATAAACCCCTACCTTTTATTTTTGCAAAAACATTACAAAAACTACTTGACAAACAAAAATTACTATGATATTTTTAAGAAAAGGAGCGTAAAATGAACAAAATTAGTAATTTTATTGGTGAATATTTTAGGCAATATATAAAGCAAACAGGATTTGATAGAAAAATTCTTGCGAAGAAACTTGGGTTTAACTATGCTAATGATTTGAGAATGATTTGTGCATATTTAAGCAAGAAAGACTATTTGTGGGAGCAATTTGAAGTTGAAAATTGGTGCAACGCTTTATTGATTAGGAAGAATACTAACATTTATAAGAAACTAATGGAAAAGGCAGGTAAGAAAAAGTATGACTACTGCGATAAAGACACCGAAATTTAACTCTTTATTAGCCTTTATAGACAAATACTTGAGTAAACTAAAGGCTACGGAAAATAAAGTAGAGAAATTTAATCTTGCTATTTATATAAGCCAAAACATATCTAAAGGGCAAGAGTTATATTTACACGCCTATAGGTCAATACCTACACAAGACATTATATTTTTTGACAATGAAATATCTAAAAGGGCATTGCTTTTGTATGAAACAATGGAAAGTTTGCTTTCATATTTTATTGGTGGCAAAGGCAAATCAAGTATTAGTGCCGAAGAAAAGGGTGATTTAATAGATAATCGCAACAAAATGCTTTATATATCGGCTCGTTGGAATACTTTACAAGTTATGCGAGTTTTCGATATGGATAGAGAACGCAACAAGCAAAAAGTGCCAAGAAGATTGACTTTATTAGTTGAGCCTTGTTTTTGCTATGATAGGGTTTTAGAAACGGCACTTGGTATAGACCATATTGACGGCTTTAACCCTAATCGTGGGGTTACTTGTTTACCACCTTCAAGTGGTAAGACTTATGCGGCGAACTGCTACACTAATCTTATGATTATGCACTTTTGGATAAGATATGGCGAAAGTGGGCTTATTCGTATGACTAACAACGGCACAAACGCTAACAACTATGGCGACCAATGTGCTAAAATGATAGAAGATAAGGTTTGGTTAAACTTATTCCCCGAAATAAGAAAGTATATAAATGCGAAAGGGCAATTAGATTGTTGGAAGAATAGAAGTGTTGAAAAGTTGCTTTTAAAAGATTGCAACCCCGAAGTAAGCGATAGTATATTTATGTTCGGTGTAGAAGCAGGTATCAACGGTAAGCGTTCTATGCTCGGTGCGGTACTTGACGACTTATCAAATGGTCAAGACGAAATGGATAATGACGAAAGGCACAAGGCAATAACCGATAAAGTAATGTCTGACGTTATGGATAGAAGTGACGATGATAACTCGCCTATTCTTATTCAAGGCACAATGTATAACCAATATGACACTCAAAACTCGTTTATTGATATTTGGGAAAAGGAAGGGTTAAAAAAACTGCCTAAATTTAAGTTTATAAAAGTAACGCCCGATGGCAAATGTTTTACTTGTCTTGTAGACATTGAAGATAGCGAAGGTCATAGTATAGCCCCCGAATTATACACCGATAAAAAATTGGTTAGTAAAAGGCAATACTTTGAAAATCGTGGCAAGCCCTATGTTTACAACCTTATTTATAGGCAAAAAAGAGATAGTAGAGAGCCTAAAACTTTCGATATTAGGTTTTTAAATACCTATGATTTTAGGTTTGTAGGAAAAGGCACAGTTGATAATTATGCGGTGACAATGGTTGATACAACGAGAAAAAGCGGTAACGACTTCTTTGTAATGCCTATTTTTAGAAAAAATTTACAAAATGGCAAATATCGTTTAATGGATTGTATATTCGAGCAAAAATCTCTTGGTGTAAATGAAGATAGGAATAATACTTTTGCAAAAAAAGTTTGTCGCAAACTTATAGACACACGAACTATTGAGTGTTGTTTAGAAAGCAATACAAGTAATACTACAAGTGCTTTACTTAAAATGATTTGCGGTCAAATGGGTTATAAATCTTGTAAGTTTAGGGATAGATACACAAGTCGCAAAGGTCAAAAATCAAATAAAGCGAGTAGAATACTTGCTATGGAAGAAACTATCAAAGAAAATATGGAGTTCCCTAACCCCGAAACATTGCCACAAGGACACCAATTAAGGTTGTTTATGCAATATTTATGTAATTGGAGTTCATTGGAAGGTCAAAAGAAAACTAACCCCGATGACGCACCCGATTGTATGGCTATGTTTGCCGAAGAATTTATTTATAAAAAGCAAAGATTAGGCACAATTAAAGAACTTCATAAAAATTTTTCGGGAATTTTGTAAAAATCACTTGACAAATTCTTTTATTTGTGCTATGTGTTTAATGTATAAAGGTATTTTAAGGTGGATTAAATGTCGAGCAAAAACTACGGAAGGGTTAAAATTTTAACCGATATAGTGCTTAATGGCAATATCGCACACGATAAAGCACTTATACCAAAAATAATAGAAAATTCATTGCCCTACCATAAACAAAATGTTAGGGCTTATGGCATTAACGAAAGTTGGTATTTCAATGACACCGAAAAAATACTTTCAAAGCAAAAGTATATGAGGCAAGAAATAAACAACAAGTTTACTTTTGCAAAGGCTAAAAGTACCGTTGAAATGAATAACGGCTATTGTTTTGGTGAACCATTTAAGTATGTAACCAACGAGGCGGAAGTTTCAAAACAAGAACAAATGACTGCTTTTAACAAGTGCTTAAAGTTAGCAAGAGGACACCAACATACGAGAAATTGTGCCGAAAACGGTGCAAAATTCGGCATTTCTTATAAGTTAGCATTAAGACCTACAAAAAAAGATTTAGAAAAAGGTCAATTTTTCCGCATTGTATCGGATATTGACAACTCTAAAACATTTAAGGTTTACACTAATACTATTGACAAAGAAGAAGTGCTTGGCGTAACCTATTACGATAGGCGAGTTTTAAACGATAAAGGAGAAGAAACCAAAGCAGTTGAAACCGTGTTTAATTGTTGGACTAAATACCACCAATGGACTTTTGTTAAGGATAGCAAAGGTGATTATGTAAGTTTGCCATTTAATACTGTAATTAACGGAATTTCAACACTTATTGACGCTTTCCCTTTTAAAGTTTCTTTAAAAGGTGCTGCTAACGAAACATTTATTCCTTTACAAGAATTTGAAAGGACAGGCGACAGAGTTGCCGACTTTGAATTATCTATTAGATTAATGGACGCTATAAACACTTTAGCAAGTTGTCGTTTAGATAGCGTACAACAAAGTACCGACTTTATCATTAAGTTAAGAGATATTGATTTAGGCGAGTTTGACGAGAAAGGCAACAACCCTGTTTTAGAAAGAATACAAAAATATATGGCTAATCACTTCCTTGCGGTAGAAAGCCGTGACGGAGCAGATGTTCAACCCGATATTGACGTTCTTGATATTCCATTAAACCAAAGCCAAGTTCAAGAGTTGCAAGATTATTTAGTTGAAGCACTTAACGAAGAATTGCAACAACCGACAAGAAATGGTGGCACAGGTCAAGATACAGGTATTGCGGTTGAAAATAGAAACGGATTTAGGCAATTTGAAAACCTTGCAACTAAAATAACCGACTATATGATAGAAGGTGAAATGTTGTTTATTGAAAAATTGCTTGAGATTGGTAAGTCTTATGAGGGTTGTACTTTCAAAGATTTACAAATTGGTGATATTGAAATTCGTTCAATGAGAAATAAAGCCGAAAACAAAACTACTGCGGTTAACAACTTTAGAGAAATGGTTAATGCAGGTGTTAATAGGTACACGGCTTATGCGGAAAGCGGTCTTGTAGCGGATATTAGCGATACGATTAAAATGGATAACGAGCAAAAAGAGAAAGACGCTCAATTTGCTCTTAACCAACAAATCGCTTTAGAAAAAGCAAAACAAAAAACTACCGAGCAATCGGTTGATAATAAAAACGCTGACGGTAGCGATAAAACGGAAAAGGTTGACGAACCATAAACGGAATTTGCAGTTGACGAACTTAAAACGGAAGGAGCAAAATTATGGAAGAAATGCTTAACAAAGAACAAGTAGGTGGCGAAGTTCAACCTACGGCAACTAAACAACCTGAACACGAAGAACCTTATATTAAATTTACAAAACAAGAATATGACAACCTTTGTGCGAGCCTTAAAAAGCAAGGTGCTGAAAAGGCTTTGAGAAATGTTCAAGTTAAAGACGGTGAAAATGTTTTGACAAAAGCGGATTATGACAAACTTTATAGAAAAGATATTGAAGCAAATGCCATAGCCGAATATGAGAGAAAACAAAAGTTGTCTGCCGAAGAAAGATTTAACGAAGAAAAAAGACAATATGAGTTGTCTTTTAAAGAAAGGGAAATTGCACTCAATAAAAGAGAAGCAAGCACTTTTCTTAAAGAAGCAGGTTTTGATGATGAGCAAATGGAAGTTTATTTGGAACTTGTTACTGAAGATAGAGAAGCGTCTTTGGGTAAAATTAAAAGAATTTGTGACACTCAAAAAGCAACTCAAGATAGACTTCATAAAAAGTGGCAAGAGGAACTTCAAGCGAGCAACCCAAGTATAAATATTGGCTCGCAAGACATTAACGCTTTACAGTCACAATATAATGAAGCAAAAGCAAGTGGCAATATGGCACTTGTGGCAAAAATTATTAGAACGGCTCAAGCAAGTAATGTCACATTAAAAGATTAAATTTATATTAAAGGAGATTAAAAAATTATGGCAGTTGCTTATACCGATACCGTGTTAAATTATAGCGGTCTTTTAAAAGCAAAATCAAACAACGATACAAGACTTCTTGACGCAGTATTTTCTCGTGGTAGAAAATTTGGTGATGGTGTTGTATCAACAGGTGTAAGAAAAGTAAGTTCTACTGAATTTGCACTTGCTTCGGGTTTCGCTATTGGCGATGGTTCTCAACCAAGCATTAGTGAACAAGCGTCAGTAAACGCAGTTATTGGCGACCCAATCACAAGAAGCCAAGAGAAAAACTTTATCCAAATTTTCCAAGAAGCAATCGCAGTTTCTTACTTAAAACAAAGTGCAGTAGGCAATATGGCAGGTATCAATGTTGCAGGTCAATATAGCAATGTAAACGATGAACTTGATTTCCAAGTTGCAGGTAAAATGGCTAAAATGAAAAAAGACCTTAACTACACTCTTATCAATGGTAAGAAAGCGGAAGCAACAACGAGTGCGGTTGCGGCTAAATCGGGTGGTATCATTGAAGGTATTAAATCCAATGCTGTTGGTAGTGCATTTACTAAAGACGGTCTTAATGGAGCAATCGTAAGTGCTATGGCTAATGGTTTCTCATTTGCTGATGGTTCTCACGAAATTTGGGTTAACCCTGCGGATTTAGCACTTATCAATGAACAATATACAAGTGCTAACGGCTTTGGTTTACCTGCAAGTAGAACTGAAGGTGGTGAAGCAATCACTAACATTTTAACTAACTTTGGTACAGTAAGAGTTGATTACGATGTTATGATACCACAAGGCACAGTTCTTTTACTTAATATGAACGAATTAGCAATCGCTGAACTTGATGTTCAAGGCAAAGGTTGTTGGTTCTATGAAGCCCTTGCAAAAACAGGTGCGGCTGAACAAGGTCAACTCTATGGTCAAGCAGGTATTGACTTTGGTGCAGAATGGTCGCACATTAAATTTACTGCAGGTGCTTAATAACTAATAAAGGAGCAAACTATGAAAATTAGGTCAAAAAACGGCGAAACAATGTTTTGGGTAAGTAAATACGGTAAAATGATTTCATTTGTTAACGGCGTTGCTAATGTTGACGAGAAAGTTGGCAAAGAAATGGTAGCGTGTGGATATAAACAAGAAGGAGTTGTGACCGTTACAAAGCCTAAAACAATAGTTGAACCTACAAAGCAAACAGTAGCACAACCAAGTGCTACGCAACCAAAATTTAAAGTCTAAAAAAGGAGAAAGGGCAAATGGAAATCCAAGAGTGGAAAGATAGCATATTAGACAAAGCGAAAAGGCAAATTTCTTATCGCAATAATATGTCGGGTTCGGAAATTCAAGAATTAACGCTTGTCCTTTCCGATTATTTAGAAGAAGGAATATCTATTTTAAAGAAATGGAGAAAGATTAAAGACGATAGTGCTTTTTTGACACAAGAATACGATAGTGGGCTTGTGTTATTCGTGAAAGAAAAATACCAAGCAAATGGTAGAGATTTATTTGTCGATTATAGTAGTGGTGGTGTAAGGGCTACAATGAAAGTAACGCCCGAAAACACACTTAAAGGTACTTATAAGCAGGTGATATAATGGTAATGCAAACTTCATTATTGAAACCTATTTTTGTGGCTTATGCTTTAGGTAATGAAGGCGACAAGATTGGTTATGCCGAACCTATTAAGATTTATGCTCAAACCGAAGATGTGAAGTCTTTGATTTTGAGAGAAAACGTGGGTATTATACCCGACTACGATAGGTTGATACTTGTGCCTTATGGTGCAAACACTCAATTTATAGACGAGCAATCGTTATTGTGGGTTGATGTTGAGCCTAATGCTAAAAAAAGCAATATGGACTACAAAATAGAAAGGCTTGGCGATATTATTGACGGAAATATAATTTTATATTGTAATTCCTTGACAAATAACACCAAATCGTTGTATTATGAATATGGTGGTAAAATCTATCAAGTTAAGGTTGATTTCGACAAAGACACTTTAACGGCAATAGTACCATTGAATAAGTATTTGCCTATAAATCCAAGCACGAAAATTTGGTTTACAAAACCTAACGGAAGCGAAAGCACTATGAATTTAATTCAGTTCGTAAAAAAGGAAAGGCTTGACAAGTCATATAGGTTTACTTTTAAATGATTACTGTAAAGTCTAACATTAAGCAATTTTTAGAGAATTATCGCAAAAAGGTTGAAAACTTTAAAGTTGTACTTGATAGTGTAGCCGAAAAACTTGCTCAAAAAATGATTGAGTTTATGAAAAACGAAATAGAAGTCAATCGTTTACAATGGGCGGAAAAAGGTTCTCTTGAAAATATATCAAGTGTTGATTTTACTATTACACCTTTAAGCGAAAAAGCGGTTAGAATTTCTATCGGTGATAATTTGCCAAAATATCAAATGAATGACGGAACATTTGTAAACCCCGCATTTTTTATTGAGTTTGGTTTTGGTATTACAGGTCAAAATAACCCTAAACACAATCACGAGTATTTTGATTGGGAATATAATATTAACGGTCATACTTACGCTTGGTGGTATATGGGTTTAGACGGTCAATTTTATGAAACCGAAGGTGTACAAGGTGTTAACTTTATGTACAATGCTCAACAAAAGGCTAAAGAATTTTTAAACGAAATTTTAAAGGAACAAGCAAATGGTTGAATTTAATGAAATAGAATTAAGAGATAGTTTTATTAAAGACATACAAGAAATCTACAATCAAGCATACGATGTGCTTGAGAGTGAAGTGTATGTTGATAAAAGATTTAGCCAAGAAGCGAGTTTTCCGTCTTGTGTAGTGAATATATTAGAGCCAACTTCGGCGGAAAGATATGCCGATAGTAGTGGCACTTATCAATACATTAACCTTTCTCTTAATTGTAATCTATACTCTAACGAACTTGAAAATTTTTCTCTTGACGATAGCGTTATTAAACTTTCGCAAATTCTTATTAAAGGTATTCTTGAAAAATATAGCAATTTCGTAGTGACAAGGAATAGTGCAGTTCCTTTTAGAACCGATGTATTTAGAAGAAATGTTACTTTCCGTTTCACTTACGACCACATAAACAAAATTATTTATTCTAATTAAAGGAGATTAAAATATGGCAACTGATGTATCAAAAATGCCAAGTACGACAATAGGTACTTATCTCGGTATTTCAACTGATGGAACTGCATATAAAAAACTTATTCCTATTAAGGACTTTCCCGATTTAGGTGGAGCACCCGACCAAGTAGAAATTACTGACCTTGATGATGACGTTCAAAAATTTCTTTTAGGTGTTCAAACTATGTCGGCTTTAGAATTTTCTTCAAACTATATCCCTGCGGATTATGATTTAGTAAGTTCATTAGCCGATGGTACTATTAGAAAGTTTTGTGTTTCTTTTGGTGACACAGGTGAATATGGTATATTTACTTGGGAAGGTCAAATTGCTTGTTGGGTTACAGGTGGTGGAGTAAATTCGCCAAGAGAAATGAGAACTTCTATTTCGGCTACAAATAAAGTAGTTAAATCAGGAAGTTCAGTTACTTTTTCAACTACTCAATATAGCGGAACTTAAAATTTAAAATAATAAGGAGCAACAAAAAAATATGGCAATCGCAATCACAATCAATGAAAAGGAATACACTTTCGACTTAAATAGAGAAAATTATAGAAAGTATGTATTACAAGACCCCGAATATTCGGCAATTCAAACAAAACTCGGTCAACTTTCTCGTTCTAAAGGTGCTAAAGGTGCAAACGAACAAGAAGTTGCATTAAGTGTAGCGGAAATTATTTTAGAAAATGACGTTACGCTTCTTAAACAAATCACAATGATTGAGCAAGAAAAAATCTTTTTTGCAAGTCTTGTGAAAAATTATCCTAAAATGAGTGTTGAGAAATCAAATCAATTACTCGACCTTGCAATTAAGGAATATGGCGAAGAAGAAGTAGCCGAACTTTGTAAGGAATTAACGGCAAATTTTACCCAAGTGGGAGAAACACCGAAGAAGAAAATGGTGAGGAGAGTAATCTAAACGATTGTTCTACACCTAAAAAAGATTATACTATGCTTGAAGTCTTTAAAACTCAATTTAAAGAAAGCATTAAGTATGGTATGACTTATGAACAATTTTGGTGTGATGACCCACAATTATATTACGACTATCAAGATAGTTATTTTGATAGTTTAAAAGAAAAAGATATTTTAAATTGGCAATCGGCTTTTTATTCAAGGTTGGCGATAGGTAGTTTATTAGAAAAAACTATAAAATTCCCCGACAAACCTTTATTCTTTGCAAAAGAAAAAGAAAAGCAATTAACTATGAAAGAAAAGTTTGAGATTATGGTTGCCAAGATAAATGCAAATTTTAAGTAGAAAATGAAAGGAGAACGGTAATATGCCCGATTTTGTAAATTTAGGTTTTGAGATAAATGTCGGTGAGAAAAGTTATAAAACTGCCGTTTCTCGTTTAGATAAAATAATTGAAAAATTAGAATATATATACAAACTTGAAGGTAAAAAATTACCCACAAAAGGTGGTTCTTCTACTACAAATGTTGGTGACCCTAAAGAAGAAAAACAAGTTAAGAAGAATACAAAAGCACTTGGCTCTTATCTTGCAAAACTAACTTCGGTAGTTGTAGTAGCGAGAAAACTTGCACACTTTATGGGTGGTGCAATTAAAGAAAGTGCGAACTACATAGAAAACCTTAACTTGTTTGCGGTTGCTTATGGCGAAACTTATCAACAACAATTAGATTGGGCGTTAGGTATTGCGGAAGCGTATGGTTTAGCAAATAACGAAGTTATCAAATTCGCAGGTACTTTCCGTGAATTGTCAACTTCGCTTGGTTTAGTTGGTAATACTGCCGATTTAGTTTCGGAAACCGTAACAAAATTAGGTTACGACCTTTCCGCTTTATTTAATACCACAGTTGAACAAGCAATGGAAAAGTTGCAAAGTGGTGTATTTAGTGGTAATGTTAGACCTTTAAGGGCGTATGGTATTGATATTTCGCAAAACCAAATAGACGCTTTATTTGAAACCAACGAAGCATTAAGACAACTTGGTGTAAATGCACGAAACTTATCTCAAAGCGACAAAGTTCTTGCTCGTTTGATTATCACATTACAAAGCGGTAAAGATAGTTTCGGCACAATGGCAAGAGAAATCAACAACTTGCAATCGCAATTTAGAATTTTTCAAGGTTCATTGGCAAACTTTAGGCTTGCTATTGGCGATTTAGTAAATAAGCCTTTAAGCGAGGCAATGGTTTATATCAATGGCTTTATTATTGGTATTACTAATGTTATTAGAGCATTTGTACCTTTAACAACCGAAGATAAAACACCTAAATTTACAGGTATTACCGAAGGTGCAGAAAATGCAAACGAAGAATTGGATAAACTTCAAGGCAAACTTGCAAGTTTTGATAAATTTAATGTATTGCAACAAGGTGGAAGTTCAAATTCAACTCTTGCAACAACCGAAGCATTAAATCAACTTTTATTGGAACAAGCAGGTATTTATGAGGACACATTAGGAAAGGCTTTAGATGACATAAATAATAGAGCAGTAAATTTTTCTAAAAATATAGTTGGTTTTCTTTTAGAAGTAGATGAAGAAGGCAATGTTCTTTTTAAAGATGGTATGCCTATTTGGACTGATAATGCAAAATTAATTGGTTCGGCTTTGATTTCTTTAGGTAGTATTATTGGATTAAAAGTGGTTGATAGTGTTTTAAGTCTTGTTAAATCACTTTTTACTCTTAAAAATGCAACATTATTGTTAAATATAGCCTTAATAGGTGGTGCTATATATGCTTTTGTTAAAATGTATGAAGCAATACAAAAAGGCGATACAGGTGCTACTATTCTTGCAGGAACTATTGGGGTTTTACTTGCTGGTGCATTTATTTATTTACATAAAAACGCAATATTGCTTGCTTGGCAAGGATTAGGTAAATTTTTAATTCAAGCAATCCTAGTTAATACTTTAGCAAGAGGAAGTTTATTAAAAGGAATTTTAGGGTTATCTTTTGCATTTATAGGTTTAGGCTCTGCTGTATTAGGGGCATTTGCTATTATATCAAATTGGAGCGATATGAGTAATTGGCAAAAAATTGTAGGTATTATAGGTGTTGCTACTACTGCAATTTTAGGTTTGGCAATGGCTTTCGGTGCTTTTCATAGTGCTTGGTCTTTAGGTTTTGCAACTGCTGGTATTGTTGCGGGAATATCTGCAATTATTGCTTCAGTTGCAACAGTAAAAAAGGATATGGGAAAGCCAATATCATATTCCGCACATTCATTTGGTGGTTACACAAACGCCAACCTAATAATGACACACGAAAACGGAAAGCGTGAGTGGGTAGGCAAAGCGGCAGGCTCTAGTGCGATAGTAAACGATACGCAAATGAGCGACATAATGGAAGTTGCGGTAGCAAAAGGTGTTTATAACGCTTTATCGGCTCGTAGCGACTTAAATGGTGGCTCTACGGTAGAACAACCAATCATAGTTAAAATTGGCGAACAAGAAGTATTTACTGCCGTTAGAAAGACGGCTAAAAAGCAAGGTTTAGGCTTTGCTAATATATAAAGGTGGTGCTATATGGGAACTTCGATAATAAATATTTTAAGTGAACCTTTATCGCTAAGGAAAGATTTATATGGCACTACCGATATACAAAGGTTGATTATAGACGGACAAATATTTAGTGGGTACAAGACATTTTCTTCGCATTGGGAAAAGACTTATGTTGAGCAACCCGAAAGAAGTGCAAGCGGTGTTATCGACAATCTTGACGATTATGCGACATTTACTACTTTTATAGTCAAGGTAAATTTTGCTATGATGTCGATTGAAGATTATAGAGAATTATATCGTTTAATGTTAACCAAAAACGAATTTCTTGTAACCGCTTATAATGTATTAGACGGACAAGCAATTACTCAAAAAATGTATTTTGCACCCGACCAAATGCCTAAACTTTATGCAATGGCGAGAAAACTTCAAGGCGAAAAATTTATAGAAGTGCTTGGGGTTCAAGATTATACTATTGAACTTATTGGAACAAATGTAGATGTGGAACTTATAACAATCAAGTATTATGGTACAGAAGGTATATCTTCAAACCCAATAAAATCAATTACAGTAGAGCCAAATTCTTGGTATGTTGTAGGTAAAGACATAGTTGTTAATAACAACGAAAACTATCAAATTAGATGGAAAAGAGAAGGTATAGATAATAGGTTTACTTACGGTACTGAATTGCAAGCGACTTTAATAACGGGAAAGGAAATATCTTCTAAAAATATAAATTATATAGCCGAAATTTATTAAATGGAATTTTAAACTATGAACAATATAAACGCAAAAATAAATGTAATAGAAGGAGATAGTTTTACTTATGCTAATCACGGATTTAATGGAAATAATATATCTTCTGAAATCACTTCGGTAAAAAACACAAATCAAAATCCGTTTATTTTTGGCGTAAGTAAGTTTGGTGACGGTTCTTGTTTATATGATAGTGTTGATTATTTTATATCAAGTGATTTAAGTTTTTCTACAATAAATTCAAGCGGATATTATAGTTATAATCAAAGTTTAAATATGTGGTTAGAAATAACTGCACAAAATAAAATAAATAGTTTAACTTTTATTTTTGATAATTTAAAAGATATTCACCCTTATCAAATTCGTTTTGCTGATGATAATAGTTATTATAATGAGATAAAAACAATAAATGTAACTTCTTCTACTTTAACAATAGAAAAACCTTTTGAGGATAAAGTTCCTACTAAATATAGAATATATTTTGTTGGTTTAAACAAGCCTAATAGTCCATTTGTTTTAAAAGGTATATATAGTGGCGAAACGATAGAAATAAATAGTAGAAACATTATAAGCATTTCAAGAAATAGTAGCGATAGGGCGGACTTCAAACTTCCAAGTTTTGGTATTATATCAAATACAAGCGAAATTGAATTTAACGATACCAATGGTAAAATTTTGCAATATGCAAAAGACTTACTTTTAAAAGAAGGTTTAGAGTGCAACATTTATTTAAAAAACTCTTTATACGATAGTTTTGAAAGTGACGGCGAATTGATTGGCGTATTTACAACGGCAAATTGGGAATACGATAACAACAATAGAAAAGTTAGCGTTTCTCTCAAAGACGACCTTGAAGAATGGCAGGATATAAACATTGAAGGGTTCAGTTATGACGCAAAAAATAGACCGCAATACACTTTAGAGTGGTTTTATAGACATTTGCACGATAGTGCTAGAACTCCAACGAAATATAAAATGTTGGCTTTTGAAGAACTTGATACTACAACTAAAAATATTTTATCAAATTACACTATAAGATACCCAATGTTGAAAAGCGGTAGTTTATGGCAACAATGGACTAAAATGTGTCAAGTAGCACAAGCACACATTTATAAGTTAGATAACGGGAAAACGACATTTGTTTATAGGGGTGGCAACTAATGGCAATTATTATTCCAAGTAGAAGCATTTACAAGATACAAAACCCTAAAGTTAGGGATAACCTTGTGGATAAGGTAGAAGTTGCCGTTAACGAAGTTACACCTAATAATGAGTATGAAACACCTGTTTATAATGAAGCAATATCAATAGATTATTCATTAACAACAACAAAATCAAACTCAAATAAAAAAGATTTCGTTGCTACCCCATCTACTTCAAGTAACGGAACAATAACAGGTTTTTTTTATTCTTGTGCTTATTTAGATAACGATGTTAAATATTTTAATACTAAAATAACAATTCCAAGATATAAAGACAATAAATTTATCAATAAATTATATAACGGCGAAGAAGAACAAAATGGAGAAAAAAAACCTAAAGATGTATTATCTTATTCTTTAGAGGGTAGATATACAACTCAAAATGTTTCTTCAAGCGTTACATCTAAATTAAACGAAAGTTTTGGTAATAATTCTTCGATGTCGGAAATTGTTTTTAGCGGAACTCAATCTCAAAAAGACGGAATTTTAAATCTACCCGACTTGCCTATAATAGTTGAAGAAATAAATCCGTCTATAAGCCCTAATTTAAAGGCAAAAGTTGTAGGTCTTTCTAATGAAAGTTCTTATACTATAAATAATTATAGCGATGAAGATAAAAATATAACAATTAACGTATATATTTTATGTTATATAAAAAGCGTTTCTTTGAAAGGCAAAACATCAAGCACAGCAACCGCACAAACAACCACAATCCCACTTGAGGGCATTTATGAAGAATATAAAGCGGAACAAATAACATTTACTGCTTATGGCAACACAATAGGCATAGACTTAACCGACAAAACAATAACAATAGAAGAAGGCAACAAACCTTTATCGTTTGACGGAAATGAGTTAATGCAAACTACAAACCGATTAAACACGGCTACAAGCGGTGAAGTTAGTGCGGTTGAGTATTTATATGAAAATACTTTAAACGCCTTTCAAAACGGCAAAGAAACGGCTACAATAAGGTGTTCTTTGGGCGAGTACAAAGACCAAAGCGGAAATGTTGTGATTTCACCAAGCGGAGATAAAAGAATTTTTGAAGTTGGTGACGAAGTTATCCCTATGGTTTATACAAATGTTGGGGATAAGGCAATGTCGAATTATAAAGACGGCAACGACAAAATTTTTAAGGTTCTTGCGACAAATATTCACGCACAAGGTGTTGCTTGGCAAGATTTAACTTTGCAAGAAAAATAATAAGGAGATAGATTATGGCTTTTAGTACGAAAAAGTTAGTTGCTACCGATATAAATGGCGGTAATGAATTTACCAACGGACAAGGTTTAGCACCTAATGATATAAACTCCATTGTTAAAGGCGTTTTATGGTTAAACGAAAATGGCGGTAGTGGAGGTGGAACTACTGTTGAGGCTAATCCAAGCGGAACTGCAACATCTATTTTAAATAAAATTAAAATTGACAAGACTATTTATTCTATTCCGCAAGGTTCAGGCGGTTCAAGTGATAATTTAAAAATATATTATCATATTGTAGAAGCAAAAATTGAAGAAGGTTATGAAGAACAATTTATTTTTTACTCAACTACTTCTGCCAAAATTGTTATCTATGATGAAGACCAAGAAGAGTTTTTCATTCCTCGTTCCAATTATTTTTCAATAATTGGAAATGTTAAATTTCAAGATGATGGCGATGTACTAAGTGAACTTGAGGCTGAAGATGGTATTTATACAATTGTTCCATCAAGAAAATTAGTATCGTGGGATTACAGTGTTTATGGGGTGTAAAAATGTATATAGCGTATAATAGAAATACTAAAAAAGTAGTTGGAATAAAAGAAAGCAATTTTTCTTATATAAGTGAAAACTTATCCATAGCGGAATGTGACAATATCCCACAAATTGGTGATTATTTCGTAGTTGAAAATATTAAAGAAGCAAAAAGGACAACGATTGACGGTAAAGTTGAAACCTACACTACTTGTGATTTGTTGCCAAAGTTTTACGAATACACCGCCGAACAATTAGAGGCAATGAAAGAAAGAAAGCATAAAGAACTTTCTAAAAGGTATATTAGGCAAAAATATCCTTTGGAAGATGAAAACAAGATTATGCGAAGATATTTAGCCAACCCTTCAAACGCTCAATATAAATTGGACTTTTTAGAATACAACGAATATGTTGAAAAGTGCATTTTAAGGGCAAGCGAAGAATTAAACAAGTAAAAGCAATCGCTAAAATAAAATCTAAAAAGGGGGTATATGTCTAATGAGTGTCATTATTAGGTTAATTGAACAAAAGAATAATGAACTTGTCGAATTTAGTGCTAAAAAAGAAAGGCGAGATAATCTTGCACTTGAATTAGCAATAGTCGATAAGGAAATTGCCGATTTTGACAAAGAGCAAGTGGTTAAGGACATTGACGAACTAACCGAATGTGCGATTAAACTTGGTCTTGTTAATATTCAAGACGACACACAAGAGAGTGTAGCCGTTGATACCGAATAACAAGGGGTGACGGAAAATGTACTTACCTAACAAAATATCCATCAAACAAAGGATATTTAGTAGTAGCGGTCTTGCATTTCTCACAATGTTAGTGTGGGAAGGTGTAGAAAGTTTGCTTGAGTATGCGATTGCTTATTTTATCTCAAGTGCAATAACCCTTTTAGCGGTAAAACTTTTAACTACATTTCTTATTGTAACACTCACTCAAAGTATGTTAAGACAACTACAAAAGTTTTTTATGACTTTTATACACAAACTAACTTATAAAGAAGGAGAAGATAAAGTGGATAAATTAAAAAAGATTTGGGAACTCATTAAATCGAATAAATGCTCACTCATTGTTATTTTAGGTGCTTGCTTAATGGTTTTTAGCGGTGCTAATATTATCAATATTGACGAGTTACCTGCTATCGAAATTGGTAGCGAAACCGTAGTTGAAGCAGTTATTCAAAAAGAAGATTTAATTGCGACTGAAGAAATTTATAGCGAACCTGTTATCGCAACCGAAGATATTTATGGTGAACCTGTGCTTGCCGAAAAATTAACTATGATTGCAACTCAAGTTATTTATAGCGAAGATGGCTCGACTATTAAATATAATGTAGGCGATATTATCGACAATGCTGATTTCTTTAAATATATGTCGCAAGTAAAAATTTATAACGAAGGCGATGTAATTGAACCTGCAAAACTTTTATATAAAGCAGGTGATATTATTGAAGAAGCAAAACTTTTATACAATGTAGGCGATGTCATTACTCCAGCAGGTACTGTTTTAGAAGAAGAAAAAGTTGTGCCACCATTAAACATTACACCATACCTTTATTACATTATTTTAGGTCTTGGCGTAGGTTTTGCAGGTGTATACTTTGAAAACCCTAAACAATACAAAAAGAGAAAAGACGAAGCAAACTTAATTAAAGAAGCAAAAAAAGAACTTGCTCAAGAAAAAGCGAAAGAAATGATTGAACAAAAACAAAAAGTTCTTGACGCTGAAAATGCTAAAAAGACTGCCGAAAATCAAGCAAAAGTTGAAGCAATCAAAGCACAAATCAAAGCAGGTAATCTTTAAAATTCAAAAATATGAAAGTTAAACGCTTTAAAAACTTATGGGCTATGGGATTGTTACTATTTGGGGCGATACTCATAGCCTTCTATATAGCAAAAATATTTTTCCCACAATTTATTATTGGTGTGGCGGAATTGCCTTCGATAGTAAAATTTGGGAATTATGTAGACAGTCATAAATGGGCTTATTATTTATATACTTTTGTAATATCATTTTTAGGTGGATATATTTATTGTTGTGCTTGTTGTAGAACATACAAATTATCTTTACACCAAACATTAGTATTTGTATCGCTTATAATAGTTCTTATGATATTGCAAGTTTTAACACCTCAAGTGTATAGTTCTTTTAATTATGTGTTTTTTGTTTTTGCTCCATTTTTAATGTTGTATATTGAGAAAAAGTTAAACAAAGAAACATTTATTTCTACGGCTTTATGCTTTAGTATAGATATATCGGCTCAAGCATTATCTTTAGTAATAAGAAATATTATATTTATGACAATTTGTATAAATTCTGCAACTATGACTATTTTACTAATAGACACTTGGATTTGGAGAATTTTACTTTATTTATTTTATAACTATAAAAATAACAAGGAGAGTGAATAGTATGGGTTATCCTTTTTATCCTGTTTACGGTGAAGATTTAGCAAACGCTATCGAAACGGCAAAAAAACTTATTGCTAAAATTGAAAGCAACAAGTACGATGAAAAAGACATTAAAGAACTTGCCGAAGTAAATGCGGAAATTGTTAAGTATGCGACTACTAACGAAGATTAAAATTAAAAATGCAATTTTGGCGGTACTCGTTTCGATTATCGCCATTTTTGTACCTTCATTTCTTTTCGATAAGTGGATAGAGGGCATTGTATTCTTTATTTGCCATTGGTTTATTAGAGAACAATTCCCTAAACAATATCATAGGTCTACACACGCTATGTGCCGTTTAATAACGAGTGTAGTATTTTTCTTTGGTGTTAGTTTTATCTTGCCTTTAGCCTTGAGTTTATTCTCGGCAGTACCTATTTGTTATTTTATATCTTGGGTAGGCTTTACTAAAAAGCAAGCCGACTATTTTGAATTAAAGTATTATAG
The DNA here is from genome assembly GCA_045631625.1 of Christensenellaceae bacterium. Lineage (GTDB taxonomy): Bacteria > Bacillota > Clostridia > Christensenellales > Borkfalkiaceae > UBA1259. The sequence continues at coordinate 3,829 of JAZQVG010000167.1, read as the reverse complement.
GCTTAAAGAACAATTAGAGTGCAAGAAAGACTTTAACACCGACACTTGTACCGAAGAAGAATTGATTGAAAGGTGTAAAGAATTAAGATTAAGCAACGAAAATATTTTACTTGCCATAGAGTTCTTTATTAAAAAGACTAAACAAAGCGAGTTAGCCGATAGATTATGTATTGAAGAAAAATCAATACAACAAAATAAACGAAGGCTAAAACAAAAACTTAATAAATTTAATAAAATGTAGGGGTCTTGTAGGTGTACAAGGCTCTTTTTTTGTGCTTAAATTTAGTCAAAAAAGGAGAGCAACGATTATGGAAAAGAAAACAGTAGACCTAATCAATGGGTTAAGCGAAATTTACGCAAATATTAGAAAAAGAGTAGTAGATAGTGGCGAAATGTTAGAAAGCGATATTATTTTTATAAAGTTTTACGACAAACTTATAAACGATATGTTTAGCAATAAAAAGGAGATTTAAAATATGAACAATTATTATGGTTACAACGGCTACCCACAATACCCACAAGGCTATCAATCAAATATGCAAAGGCAAGGTCAAATGTATAATGCCCCTATGGCTCAACCCCAACCTATGCCTATGCAACCGCAACAACCTATGCAATACGATATGCCTATAAATTATGTAGGCTACACCAACTTGAAAGAGGCGGAAGGTCATATCCTATTCCCAAACCAAAAGGCTATCTTTATTGACAAGGCTAATGGTATGGTTTATGAAAAGATTTGCGGTAATGACGGTCTATCTTCAATGACACATTATAAAAGAGTTGAAGCACAAGGCGAAAATCAAGCCGTAGAGCCACAAAAACAAGAGCCTACGATAGATTTATCAAACTATGTGCAAAAAGACGATTTAAAGAGGTTTGTGAGCCTTAAAGACTATAACACACTTCTTTTAAAGGTCGAAGATTTAAAGAAACAATTAGGAGGAAAGGCAAATGTCGGAACAATCAACCAATAATACACCTTTTTTAAAGCGAATTTCAAACTTGGAAAAAAAAATCGAAAAATTAGGCAAAGAAAAAGACTGTTCTTGTTTCAAAAAAATAGAAGAACTCGTAAAAGATTTGCAAGCCGTTAAAAAAGAATTAGAAACTTTAAGAAAATCTATTAAAAGGTAGGGGCAATTATGAATAATCAATTTTTTCAAATAATACAACAAATGCAACAATATAAAAACCCACAACAAGTATTTATGAATATGTTGCAAGGAAATCCGCAAGTTCAACAACAAATGCAACAAATGAAAAATATGTCAAATGGGCGTTCAGTAGAGCAAACTGTTAGGCAACTCGCTAAACAACAAGGTATAAGCGAAGAACAACTTATGCAAGCCTATAATAGTTTAGCAAATAAAAGATAGTTATTTAGATTTTTTGGTTTTGATAGGCGTAGTTAGTGCCTCTTCTATAGACCAACCACATTTTATTCTAATATCAAAAGAATTTCTTTTTATGCCATATATTTCACACCATTCTACTATAGGTTTTGTTTGTCCTTTGAATGTTATAAATTTGGTAATTCTTGTATTTCTTGCTTGGGTTTTTCTATCAACCCACCTACAATTATTTGGCTCGTAATTACCATTAACATCAATTCTATCGATTGTTAATTTTTTTACTTCGTCTTTTTGGTGTTCTAATGAATAGCCATTGGCATAAGCCCAATCATAAAAAGATTGGAAACTTTTATTCCATTCTTCGCAAATTGTAATTCCCCTACCACCGTAATTATAATATGAAGCGTGTTTAGGATTATTGCATCTTTGTCTTAAAGATTTCCATACTTCATATAAAAAAGTGTGCCTTTGGCTATGTGTGGTATTTCGTTTTATAAGTTTATCGGACTTAAAGCAACCACAAGATTTTATTCTACCTGCTTTTAAGTTTGAAGTGCTAACTATTTTAATATTTCCACAATCGCACTTGCATTCCCACATAGTTTCATTATTTTTGGATTTACTTGGGGCAACAACAACTAATCTACCAAATCTTTGGTTTAATAAATCTAATTTTTTCATAAAATTCCTCCTAATTATACTATTATTATAGCATACTTTGAGGGGTTTAGCAAGTATTTTAACGATATTTTCAATATTTTTGATGTGCACTAAAAAGTATTGTTAATATAAATATATTTTTATAAGGAGAAAAAAATTATGTCACTTTATGTAGATGGCGAACTTCCTGTAGTAGCAACTTCAGGAAACTGTAACAATGGAATGTTCGGAAACAATGGCGATTGGATTTGGGCGTTCTTGCTTTTAGCCTTACTTGGTAACGGCGGTTGGGGCTTTGGTGGTGGCAACGGTGGTGTAGGCTCTAACTATGTTCTTGCAACCGACTTTGCTACGATTGAGAGAAAACTTGACGGCGTAAACAATGGTTTATGCGATGGTTTCTATGCTCAAAATACCAATATGCTTAACGGTTTTGCAAGTGTTCAATCGGCTCTTTGTCAAGGCTTTAACGGACTTCAACAAACCGTTATGCAAGGTTTTCACGGCGTAGACAATGCAGTATGCACGCTTGGTTACAACACTCAAGCAGGCTTTAATTCATTGGCTAACCAAATCGCTTCTTGCTGTTGCGACCTCAAGACTATGAACCTTGAAAATCGTTACTTAAACGAAAAGCAAACTTGCGATGTTATCAATGCAAGCAACGCTAACACAAGGGCAATTCTTGACTACTTAACAGGCGAAAAGATTGCTTCGTTACAAGCGGAAAATAGCGGTTTAAAAGCACAAATTTCTAACGATAGACAAAGTGCTTATATTATAGACGCACTTGCGCCAAAATGCCCTCAACCTGCTTATGTAGTACAACCTGCGCAACCTGTTACTTTCCCTACTAACTGTTGCGGTAATGTAGCATACGCTAACTTTGGTGGTTGTGCAAGTATTCAATAATTAAACAAAACTAAATATTATTGCGAAAAGGATTGATTATCCTATGGGGGTGTAGGGTATTTCTCTATACCCCTTTAAATTTAATCATAATTTAATCAATTAAGGAGAATTAAAATTATGTTACTTTTAGGTGTAAAAAATATTGGCACTCAAACTGTGCTTGCTGACGGAGTTATCAACATTGGCTCGGTTTATCGTAGGTATTGCAAGAAAAATGCTTGCGGTTTCCCTACTTTTAACGCTACGGCTAATGGCGTTTCTTTGCAACAAGAAGGTATTTACCACATTACGGCTACTTTAGTTGGTAGTGGTGATGTTGCAGGCGTTGTAACTGTTCAACTTGCACAAAATGGCGTTTTAGTTGACGGAGCAGTTTCTTCACAAACAATTACACCTGCCGATACCGAATTAAGAACCTTTGTTATTGACTATTATGTATTAGTTGATAAAGAGTGTATTCTTGGTAGAGAAAGCACTATTGCTCAAACAATTTCGCTTGTTAATACAGGCGTTGACGCTACCTTTACAAGCGTTATCGTAAATGTAGATAAGGTTGTTTAAGGGGGTGTTTGACTATGGAAAGACAAGGCAATAGAATTATGGCGGTTCGTGACGGTAGAAACCCTTACGGTTCTCGTGGTGGCTATGTAGTATCTCGTAGGTCAAGGCGTGGTCGTAGGGGCGATAGAGGTATGGACTATGCCGAACAAGATATGAGAGGTGGTGGCTCTCAATACTCTATGAGAAGATATAGAGATATGGGCGACTACAACCAAGATATGCGTGGTGGCGATTACGGCTCATACGATATGGGCGATATAACTCGTGGTTATGATAGAGCAGGTCAAGACTATGGCGATATGCGTAATGACGGACATCACGGTAGACAAGGTGGCTACGAA
>JAZQVG010000166.1:0-3027 GCA_045631625.1 Christensenellaceae bacterium | reverse complement strand
AAATGAAAATTACCTTAAATCCAGATGGCGAAATAGTAAAGGCTATTAAAGATGGTTTAGAAAAGACGGGTGGCTTTTGTCCTTGTAGGCGTGAACGCACGGAAGAAAATAGGTGCATGTGCAAAGAGTTTCGTGAACAAGTGAAAGACCCTGATTTTGAAGGCTTCTGTCATTGTATGCTTTACTATAAACAAAAATAAAAAAATAAAGCCCTATTCCAAAAAGTGAATAGGGCTTTTACTTTTAAATTATCAATTTATTTTCTAGCAAATAAGCGTTCAGCATTTTTATATAAAATCATATGTTTTTCATCTTCGCTAAGTAGTGGTTCAAGTATAATGCCACCAACGAAGTTTGAAGGTGCGCAAGTAGGGTAGTCAGAACCAAAAAGTATTCTTTCAACACCGTATTTAGCGATAAATTCTCTTAAAATACCAAGTCTAAATAAACCCGTGCCAGAAATATCCATATAGTAGTTTTCACTCATTTCCATACGGCGCATATGATTTTCTGCTTGTGGACGTTCACCAGGGTGTGCGCCAACGATAATAGTGTCAGGGTGCTTTTTAATCATAGCGTCCAACGCTTCGTCATCACAAGTATGTAAACTTATAATCATACCTTTTTTAGTAGCATAGTCTAGTATTTCGTCCATACCGTCGTTACCGAAAGAGTATCTGTACCAGTAAGGTAAAAGTTCGCCAATAAGTTTAACGCCGTTTTTTTCCATCCTATCGATTTCATCACAACTTTCTTTAACGTGAGAAGGTAAGATGTTAAAACCAGGCTCATAAAAATCGCCGTAAAGTTTCTTTAATTCTAAAGCAACGTCGTTTAAGTGTTTTACACTTTTCCAAATAGTATCTTTATCTTCTGGTGGAATTTTTAAGTCTTTTCTATTAAGTACACAACCAGCCATTTTGTAAATACCAAGTGACTTTAAATGGTCAATGGTGGTTTGAGGTGTCATATCAACGTAATCTTTGTATACACAAATACTTTGTTCAAACGTTAAAAATGGGTGTGTATGAAAGTCAAAAATTTTATAATCCATATCATAAACTCCTTTTATTTTCTTTCAATTTTATTTTACCACTACAAATAGTAAAAGTCAATAGTAGGATATGCAAAAAAGACGTGGTTTTTATAAAAAAAAGTTTTAAAAAAGGGTGTAAAACGTTTGCAAGAAATATAGAATTATGATAAAATGATATGGCTAAAAAAATCACACTCAAATCTTGGGCGCTTTCGTGTCGGCTAAAAAACAAGTAATCTGGTCGATGTTGCGCTTTAATAAACGGGGTTTGGGGAGGAGAAACGGAGGAAATTTTTATGGCAGTTATTACAATGAAGCAACTTCTTGAAACAGGGGTGCACTTTGGTCACCAAACAAAGCGTTGGAATCCAAAGATGAAAAAGTATATCTATGGCGAAAGAAATGGTATTCATATCATCAACTTAGAACAAACTGTTGATTTAATTGAAAACGATGCTTACCCATTCGTAGTAGATATGGTAAAACAAGGCAAGACGGTACTTTTCGTAGGTACAAAAAAGCAAGCGCAAGACGCTGTTAAGGAAGAAGCAATTAGGTGCGGTCAATACTACATCAATTCAAGATGGTTAGGCGGCACGCTTACAAACTTCAAAACCATTAGGTCAAGGGTAGAAAGGTTAAACAAACTCAATAATATGGAAAAGATGGGTGAATTTGACTTATTACCAAAGAAAGAAGTTATCGGATTAAAGGCAGAAAGAGATAAGTTGGAAACAAACCTTGGTGGTATCAAAGATATGAGAACTTTACCTGGCGTAATGTTTATCGTAGACCCAGACCAAGAAGATATTGCAGTATTAGAAGCAAAGAAGTTAAATATTCCTATCGTTGCTATTACTGACACAAACTGCAACCCAGATTTAATCGACCACGTAATTCCAGGTAATGACGATGCAATTAGGGCTGTAAAACTTATCGCATCAGTTATTGCAGATGCAGTTATCGAAGCAAACCAAGGCGAACAAGTTAAGGACGTTGAAGTTGTAGAAGAAGCAGAAAAAGCAGAATAATTAAAGGGGGACAATAAATTATGTTTTCAGGTGCAGACGTAGTTGCACTTCGTCAAAAAACGGGTGCCGGCGTATTAGATTGTAAAAAAGCATTAACAGAAACAAATGGTGATATGGAAAAGGCAGTAGACCTTTTAAGAGAAAAGGGTATTGCAACTGCAGCAAAAAAATCTTCAAGGATTGCTGCTGAAGGTATCGTAGCAGCAAAAGTTGAAGGTAATACAGGTGTATTAGTAGAAGTTAACTGTGAAACTGACTTCGTTGCTAAGGGTGACCAATATAAAGAATTCGTTGACAGTGTTGCTGAATACGTATTGGCTAACGACGTTAAGGATGCAGAAGCACTTATCGAAGCAAAGAAGGACGAAACTATCGCAGCAACTGCTAAAATTGGTGAAAAGATTGCTATTCGTCGTTTTGCTAAAATCACTACTTGTGAAAACGGTATCGTAGAAACTTATATTCACGGTGGCGGTAAAGTAGGCGTTATGGTAGAATTGGTTGGTTGTACATGCGACGTAGCAAAAGCACTTGCCCACGACTTGGCATTACAAATCGCTGCTGCAAAACCATTATACTTAGTACCTGCTGACGTTCCAGCAGAAGTTATTGAACACGAAAAAGAAATTTTACTTGCTCAAATCAAAAATGATGAAAAGATGGCAAACAAACCAGCACAAATCATTGAAAAGATGGTTGAAGGTAAAGTTGGTAAGTATTATATCGAAAACTGCTTAATGAACCAAGCATTCGTTAAAGACCCATCAATGACTATTGAAAAGGTTGTTAAAGATGCAGGCGTTAGTATGGGTAAGGAACTTACTGTTAAAGGTTTCGTTCGTTTCGAAATGGGTGAAGGATTAGAAAAGAAAAATGAAGACTTCGCTGCTGAAGTAGAAGCACAAATGAAAAAATAATTATCTTTATATTAAAAGCAAAAAACCGATTATTGAAAAATAG
>JAZQVG010000165.1:0-3960 GCA_045631625.1 Christensenellaceae bacterium | reverse complement strand
CCAAAACGCATAATCACCTATACTTGTTACGCTATTAGGAACTTCGATTGTTTTTAATGAAGTGCAACCTTTAAATGCATAATGTCCTATGGTTGTTACTTTATTTCCTATTGCCACACTTGTTAAAGCAGTGCAATCTTCGAATGCACTACCACCTATACTTGTTACACTATCTGGTATTACTATGCTTGTTAATAAGTGGCAATAAGCAAACGCCTTAAGACCTATACTTGTTACGTTGTTTGGTATAGTAAATGAAGTTTCATCTACGTCACGAGCATAACGTAATAGTATTTTTCCGTCCTTGCTATATAACTTGCCATTAATATCTTTGTAGTTTTCATTATTAGCATCTACTTTTATACTTCTCAATACTGTGCATTCATGGAACACATCATAACCTATACTTGATAAGCCATCACCAATTGTAATCCACATTAATGACTTGCAGCCAATGAAAGCATAATCATCTATACTTTTTACGCTATTTGGGATTTCTATATTTGTTAATGAATCGCAATTTGAGAACGCAAAACCACCTATATTTATTAAGCCATCATTAATTGTTATACTTCTTAATGAAGTGCAATTATAGAACGCCGTTTCACCTATAGTTGTTACACTATTTGAAATTACTATACTTTTTAATGAAGAGCAGTCATAGAAAGCCAATTTACCTATACTTGTAACAGGTTTACCATTATAAATTGATGCAATGTAAACTTCGGTAGAAGAACCATTATATCTTCTAACTTCATATTCTAAATCATTGTTGATTAACTCAAAAATTAAACCTGCTGTTGAACTTTTCTCTACATCGCCACATAATGAACAAACACCATACGAATAACGATGCACACCAAACTCGCCGTAAATTTCACCACAAATACTACACCCTGCTTTTTCTACGCAAGTTGCATTGCCACCACTATGTGAATTATAATCTTTGGTGTCGCCACAATCACATTCTAACCAATGCAACCTTTCAGATTTTTCTATGCTATATTCATGTGTGTGAAACAAATTACAATTACACGCAACAAGAAACAAACTAAATACGCTAAGAAGTAGCGTTGCTACAAATAATAATCCTTTTCTTTTCATAAAAGCCCTCTGAAAAAAGTGTCTTTTTATAGTTTTTTGGTTAATTCTTATATTTTGCTTTCATCATTTCTATAAATGCTTCTGCCGTAGCGTAAGCATCGCTTAACGCCCTATGGTGATGGAAAACTATTTTAAAATGTTCTGCAATAGTTTTTAGGTCGGCATGTTGTGTGCCCGGTTTGTACGCCCTATACATTTCCATAGTGTCTAACGTTTTATTTTTAACTTCGTATTCTAATGCGTGGGCAAAGCGTTTTAAAAAGCCCATATCAAAACTTGTGTTTTGTGCAACCAATACGCTTCCTTCAATAAACTTTAAAAAGTCTGGCAAAACGGCGTTTATTCTTGGACAGTCTTTAACCATTTCTTCAGTAATGCCCGTAATGCCGGCATTTTCTGCAGTGATTGGGTAATCTGGCTTTATTAGGCAAGTAAACTGCTCTTTAATTTGCCCGCCAATAATTTTTACTGCACCTATTTCGGTTATACCGTTATTTCTAACTTCAATGCCCGTTGTTTCTAAGTCAAACACTACGTAAACGTTGTCAGTTAGTTCTTTTGGCAAATCATTATCGTCAAACACGCTTGTCACTTTTATGGTGTTTGCAGGGCTTGGGAAAACCAATTTATATTCTTTAGGTGCACTCTTTTTAAACTTGTCTTTTTTTACAAAGTCGTTAGGGAAAGTACATCTATTGATTTTTTCCATAACAAGTGAACGCTTACCGTCTTCTTTATTTTCTATCCTACCCCTAACTATTATACCGTCGCCAACGGCTAATTCTCTTATTTTATGTAAGGTGTTTTTTCTTGTGAAATATATACCGCTTGTCCTACTTGTAGTATCGTCTAAATGTATAATAAAAAAAGGTTTATCATTTTTAGTTTTTCTTTCTTGAATATCTGTAATTAAGCCACAAATGGTTACGTTGCCGGCATCTACTGCATCTTCAATATAAATAGCAGTATCTTCAACTTCAAAATCGTCAATCGCAATTACTTCGCTAACTTTTATTGTCCTATGTTCTACCCTTTGAAGTTCGTTTTCAAACACTTCTTCACTAAGTAGGTCGATAGTTTCCGTTTCTTCCTTTTCTTTAGTTGAGCCGGAAAACTTAGAACAGAAACTTCTTTCCAAAAGGTTGTTTAATTTAAATATTACGCCGTTTTTATTTACGTAATCAACACCGTCTTTAGATAAAATAAGCGTGTACTTTACTAATTCGTTTTCTTTTACTACAACTACGTCCGTAATATTTAAAAACATTGAAATTGACGGGTAATTGTTTGACATATACTTAAATATATCACGCCTTACAATCTCACAATCAGTAGTGACTTTTTTTACCACCACGAAAACTTTGTTAAAAAATGGCTGAGAAAATTTCAATGCTTCAATTTCCATTTTTTCTTTTAAAGCATCTTCAATAAATCTATCGCATATAAAGTTGAAAGTTATTTCTCCCGTGCTTTTTTCTATCTCTACGTTTTTTAACTTTAAGCTTTCTAAAGAACTATCGATAGAACGAATACTTTGGATGAAATCTTCACTACTCTTTATAGTAAACATTTATCTATCTCTCCAAAAAAGACTTTTTCTAAGTCTGTTTCCTTTACCTTTTTAACAATTTTGCCTTTAATAAAAATAACGCACTCTCCATTACCGGCACCTGCCACGCCCAAGTCTGCATCAGCAGATTCGCCCGGGCCGTTTACCACGCAACCCATAACGGCCACCTTTAACGGCTTGTTTATTTTTTGCACGTATTTATCTACCTTTTTAGCAAACCCCATACAGTCCCAATTACACCTACCACAAGTTGGGCAAGCAATAACTTTAACTGTATCTTCTTTAAGTTCTAATGCACTAAGTATATTTTTTGCAGCCAAAACTTCCTTTTTAGTATCGGCAGATAAACTAACCCTAATAGTATCGCCAATGCCTTTGCTTAAAAGCGTGCCTATACCGATAGAATTTTTAATAATTCCACCATATTCCGTACCCGCTTCGGTAACGCCTAAATGTAATGGGTAATCTGTTTTTTGCGAAATATATTCATACGCTTTAATCATAAGTGGTACGCTTGAAGCCTTAACCGATATAACAATATTATCTACACCGTACTTTTCTAAAATACCCACTTGCTTTAACGCGCTTTCGCCAAGCGAAATTTCATTTTTGCCGTACTTAGATAAAAATTCTTTATCGATACTGCCCGTATTAGAGCCAACCCTAACAGGTATACCGTTTAGTTTTAAGGCTTTTGCCACTTCCTTAACGTTGTTTTCGCCACCAATATTGCCTGGGTTAATACGCACTTTATCAGCACCACCGTCTATTGACGCTAACGCCAATCTATAGTCAAAGTGTATGTCTGCAACAAGTGGAATATCTACTGCTTTTTTAACAACGTTAAAAGACTTAGCATCTTCTAAATCCAAAACGGAAAAACGCATTATATCTAAGCCTAATTTTTTTAGGCTTTTACACTCTTTTATAATTTCAGTTGTATTTATAAGTTTTCTTGTGGACATTGATTGTATTTTTACGCTTTCACCACCACCAACGTACAAGTTGCCTATCTTTACCTTTTTTGTCAATTTATCACCTTAAAATTAATCTTCAAACAACGGCGTAGAAAAATACCTTTCTGCAGTATCTGGAAGCACCGTCACTACCGTTTTGCCCTTGCCTAATAATTTTGCAAGTTTAATTGCCGCCGCCACGTTAGTACCACTACTTATACCACAAAGTATACCTTCTTTTAACGCTAAATCTTTTGAAGTATTTAACGCTTCATCGTCACGAATAATACAAATATTATCAATAATTTTTCTATTAAGTATTGCAGGAAT
>JAZQVG010000164.1:0-6193 GCA_045631625.1 Christensenellaceae bacterium | reverse complement strand
CTAAAGATAAAAGATTTAGAAGTTGAAGAAATTGACGACGACGAAATTCATATTGAAGAACATACAAGATACGTGTTATGTGAATACACCGACTTAACTGCCCAAGCAAAAGAAAGATTTTATGCGCACATAAAGTGCCACAAGGACAAAATATTACAAAAAAAGGAGATAGATACAAAATGATTCAACCAATAAATGAACAAACCCAAGACTTATCAACCATAATGCAAACGGAAGAAGTAGAAAAAGAAGTAACGGAAACAAAAGAACAGACAGTGCAAAAAGAGTTAGATAAGCAAGAGGTCTCATTAGGTAGGTTTAAAGATATAAATGCTTTACTTTCCGCCTACAATTCACTTCAGGCTGAGTTTACCAAACGCTGTCAGCGAATAAAGGAATTAGAGTCGGCAAATGCGGTGGACAAGGAAAATAACCCCCAACCAACTTTGGTAAAGCAGGAAGAAGACAAGAAAATAGATACAACCTTAAAGGAAGAAGAAATACTTAAAGAATATCTTAAAAATCTTGTTAATTCCAAGCAAAAAGCAGTGGTGTTAGACGGAGTAGGCGTGGGCATAAAGACCCCTGTCACAAAGCCTAAAACCGTTAGCGAGGCTGGGCAACTTTTTAGCGAAATTCTCAGCGAAAACAACAAATAAAATATAAAAAATTTAATTTTAAGGAGAAAAAATGGCAATTAATTTAACAAACGCAGACAACGCGTTAAAATCATTATACTTAGACGCAGTGTCAGTACAATTAAACAACACTGTAAACCCACTACTTGCAAAAATTAAGCAAAGCACTAACGACGTATGGGGTAAGGAAGTAAAAAAACTTGCAATTTACGGTATGAACGGTGGTATTGGTGCTGGTAGCGAAGACGGTGACTTACCATCAAGCACGGGAAACAACTACGGGCAAATGGTAACCACCTTAAAAAACCTTTACGGTACAATTGAAATTTCAGACAAGGCGGTAAGGGCTTCTGAAAACAGCACGGGTGCTTTCGTTAACCTACTTAACGCTGAAATGGAAGGTTTGATTAGGGCAGGTAGTTTTAACTTTGGCAGAATGCTTTTCGGCGACGGTTCTGGTAAACTTGGCAAAGTGGTTAGCATTGAAAACGGCGTAATCACCTTAGATACAGTTAAAAACGTAATTGAAGGTATGGTTATCGACTTTAGAGATGCTGATGGCGAAGTTATTTCTGGCGCAAACGCAAGACGTATTAAAACTGTAGATAGAACGCTTAAAACTATTACCGTTTCAGGTGTTGTTTTAACGGACGCTTCAGTACCAGCAGATAGTTTTATTACAGTACAAGGCTCTTATAATAACGAAATTACAGGTCTTGGCGCTATCTTTGGCGAAGGTGATACTTTATACGGTTTAAGCAAACAAGCAAACACTTGGCTTAAGCCTTACTCACAAGCAAATGTAGGTGCAATTAGCGAAGCGAAACTTCAAAAAGCGTTAGATAGCATTGAAGAATCAAGTGGTGGCGCAATCGACTTTATCGTATGCTCTTGGGGTGTAAGACGTGCAATCCAAAAGATGTTTGCATCATCTAAGCGTATTATTGATACTTTAGAATTAGAAGGTGGCTTTAAGGCGCTTAGTTATAACGGTATTCCAATCGTTGCAGATAGATTCTGTCCAGAAGGAACTATGTATTTACTTAATACTTCTGACTTTACTTTACATCAACTTTGCGATTGGCAATGGCTTACAGGCGACGACGGTAAGGTGTTAAAACAAGTACCCGGCAAACCTGTATATACTGCAACTTTGGTTAAGTATGCAGACTTAATTTGTGCCCGTCCTAACGGTCAAGGTGTGTTGACAGGCATTACTGAAGAGTAATAAATTTTATAAGTTTATATGCCGAGCCGACGGCTCGGCATATATTCTAAAAAGGAGTAAGCAGTATGAAAATGAAAGACTTTATAAAGGAGATATCATACTTATTAGAGATGGACGAAATTTATAACACCGATATTGATAATTTGCAAAACAACAGTCCTTCAGCAATAAGGCTTGTGGAAAATTTAGCAAGGTGTATAAATATGACCATTACAGAAATTGCAAGTTATTACGTGCCGATAGTTAAGCAAAAAGAATATAAAAAAACGGGTGGCAAAACTTTGTATGGTGGTATAAATCAATATATTAAAGAGATTGTGAAGGTGGTTGATAACAAAGGACAAGAATTAAAATATGAAATATCTTCCAAATATTTAATGGTTGATAGCGATGACTTCGTTGTACATTTTACCATTATACCAAGACCGTATAAATTAGAAGAAGAAATTGATTACGTTGAAACACAATTTCCAAAAACGACAATTTTTCAAGGTGCAATTAGTGAATTTTTATTAGCCCAAGGCGATTTTGACCAAGCAGTACTATGGAGAGAAAGGTATATTGAGTCGCTTAAAAAATTAAAGAAGCCATCGAATAAAAACACGGCAAGAAGGAAGTGGGCTTAATGGAAAAAAACTTTGTTAAAATAAAACAAAAAGAATTTTACCACCATTTAGACTTTACTAAAGATTTACTACATTGCTACAACGTAGAGATAAAAGATGGCGTTTTAGTTAGGCGTGCAGGGTACGTTGAATCAGAAAGTTTACCAAACGCAGACGTAAAGGATATTATGTGTTATAAAAACACTCGTTATTATCTTGTTGATAATAAAATTTGCACTCTATCGGGTAATACGTTTACGCCTGTAAGTGATATTTCTTTTTCTGGGAAGTTTAATTGTTTATCGATACTATTAAATGGAGTAGAAAAGCCATTTATTTTTAATAGCAATAAGGGTTTAGTGTTAGGCGTAGAAAAACAGCCTGAAATAGTGGTGCAATTTGCACAGTTTAACGAAGTGTGTATGGGCAGAATATTTCAAGCAGATAGCAATAAAATTTATTTTAGCAGACCGTTTGATTGTTCAACAAATTCCCACTCGCTAAAGGTGGAATACTTTATAGAAATTAAAAGTAAGTACGGCGATATTTGTGGTATGGCAAGCATTGACGACCAATTATTTGTTTTTACAAAAAACACGATATTGAAAATAGTGCAGGACGAAAATTTAGATATAAAGATTGAAAAGTTAAATTTCCCCGTGTCTACCGTTATGGAAAAATCTGTTGGAAAGGCAGGCAGTTATATAATTTTTGCATCTAACGAAGAACTTTATAAATTTGACGGCAAAAAGGTTGAGGATATTAAAATAAATATTGGCAAAAAATATTGTTTTAACTCTAATCCACGCATAGTAGACAGGTACTATATCGGCTTAATAAAAAAACAAAACTATCTACAAGAAGTAATAATAGTAGATAGTTCAAAAAACAGTTTTTTTAAGATAAACGAAGTGGACAACATATTATTTTCTAAACAGGGTGGTTATGCCGTTGATAATAAAAACAAAAAACTTTTGACCTTTTCCTTAGACGGAAAAAGTCCTTTTAACGCAAATATGTCATATAAAGAAAAAAAGTATGCTTCTGACGTTGCCATTATCGGCTTTGAAACAGAAATGCAAGGCAGTTGTAGGGTTAAGTTTGGTTATCTATCAGGGACAAGATATTATAATTTAAGCAAGTTAGAAAACAAAGTAAAATGCTTTATACCAACTGGTTTTGGTACGCTTTATATAGATAATATTAGCGAAGACTTTTGTATGGAAAGCCTAAAAATAAAAATGAGAAAAAGAGGAGTGAAAAATGCAGTACACTAAACCTACCAACAAAAATGAACTTATAGACGTGTTAAAAGAAATGTACCATTACTATCGTATACGTAGAGAAAGTACAGAAAGCGTCACATTGTCTCCTTTATCTTTAAGTACTATAAGTTTACCTGCCAAATCGGAAGAACAATATAATTTAGAAGCGCAAACGCTAATTTTGGCAGATATTACGAGAGAAAAGACAAAAAGTCAAAATCAAATTAAGGAAGAAATACTTAAGGCTGAAACTAAGATAAACGCCCTATCAAAAGCCCACGAAATACAAATAGAAAAGATAAATTCTATATATTCTGAAAGCCAAGAAAAGATAAGAAAAGAAATGGCAGAAAAGGGCTTGGCGCTATCAAATTTATTGATTGACAAAATTGCTAAACTTGAAGAAGAGAAGAACGATAAAATTGCAAAAGAAAACGCAAACTATTCTAGCCAAAATTTAGAACTTGAAGCGACAATAAATGCACTTAATTTAAGGCTAAGTGGACTTGACGAATATTACGAAAGTTTAAAAGAAAAGGAAATTGATGCTAAAATTATTGAACTTAAAAGGCAGAACCAAGTAGACGCACAAAACATAGCGAAATATAATAACAGCGTTTCTGAAAAGTTGCAAAATTCTAAAAACAATATTGCACAAGCAAAAGTTTCGTTAGAACTTAGATATATGCAGATAAATTCTGAAGGGATGTCTAGAGAAATGCTTGTAGAAATAGGTTATTACGAAGACGTAATGAAATGTATAAACGAATATTACAGCATCATGACACCTTTACAGGCGTTTGAAGATTTTACAAACGATACAAGATTTGCTTTATATTTGGATGATTATTACGATGAAATGGTCTATGCTTATAAAGTAAAAGCAGGACTATAAAAATTAAATTTATAAACACAAAAAATGTTCCATAATCTATCTTTTGTGTTAAAAAACCCGTCTTAAAAAGTCGGGTTTTTTATTTGATTTTTGCTTGATTTTTATTTTTTATATAGTTATAATAATATTGAAAATATCTTAAAGGATAAAGTGATATGAATACGAAAAACACTACACACAAAATTGTTATAACTTCTATGCTTTCAGCCCTAACTTGCGTGGCTACTATGATTATAAAAATTCCATCTCCACTTGAAGGATACCTAAATGTAGGGGATTGTATTGTCTTGCTTGCAGGTTGGTTGCTTTCGCCAGCATTTGCATTTCTTTCGGCAGGTATAGGCTCTGCCCTTGCGGATGTGTTTTCTGGCTACGTAATATACGCGCCTGCTACCTTTATTATTAAGGGTTTAATGGCAATTATTACACATTTTCTTTTTAAAATTTTGAAAAAGAAAACAAAAAATATTTTTGCACAAATCATAAGTGGTGCTATTGCTGAAGTATGGATGATTTTAGGCTACTTTGTGTTTGAAGGCTTTTTATACGGCTTTGCCCCATCTTTAGTTAATATTCCAGCAAATGGGGTACAAGGTTTAGTAGGGCTTGTTCTCGGTGTTGTCGTGATAAAGATATTTGAGAGAAGTAAAATTAATTTTTAATTACAACTATAGTTTAACAAAAAATAATATAAATTCAAAGAACGTTAAAAGACAAAACAAGTTTTGCCGTCTAATAATACGGTTAACTAAGTCGTTAGGCGTTCTTTATTTTTAAATATTAAGTGCATCAAAGTAGAGAGTTGACTTTACGTCAAAATAAATATATAATAATATATAATATATAAATAAAAATTAGAGAGATTTTATTATGATATGCAATAACATTTTAGAAGCAATCGGCAACACTCCAATCATAAGATTAAATAAAATGACAGATGAAAATTCTGCAGAAATTTTGGTAAAGTTTGAAGGGCTAAACGTAGGTGGCTCTATTAAAACACGTACTGCTTACAATATGATATGCGATGCGGAAAATAAGGGTTTACTTAACAAAGATAGCATTATAGTAGAGCCGACAAGTGGCAACCAAGGTATAGGCTTGGCACTTGTTGGTGCAGTTAAAGGGTATAAAGTAAAGATTATTATGCCTGATTCTGTAAGTGAAGAAAGAAGAAAACTTGTAAAACACTACGGGGCAGAAGTTATACTTGTGCACGACGACGGAAATATCGGGCTTTGTATTGAAGAGTGCTTAAACTTGGCAATGAAAATGAAAAGGGAAGATAAAAACGTTTTCGTTCCACAACAATTTGAAAATCCTGCAAACCCACAAATACAAAGGGATTGTACTGCTAAAGAAATTTTAGACCAAGTGGGGAAGAGAATAGACGGTTTTTGTTCTGGTATAGGTACGGGTGGTACTATAACGGGTATAGGCGAAAGGTTAAAGCAATTTAACCCAGATATGACCATTTGGGCAGTAGAGCCTGAAAATGCGGCAATTCTTTCTGGTGGTGCGATAGGCACGCACGTACAAATGGGCATTGGCGACGGGTTAAT
>JAZQVG010000163.1:0-16575 GCA_045631625.1 Christensenellaceae bacterium | reverse complement strand
GTTTGCACGAATAGTTTACAAGCATATTTGCTAACTTATTTATTCTTAAATCTTGCACTTTCAATCTCTCCACTTCTAAATTTACGTTAGTTTAATAAGATTATACACTAAATTGAACAAATTATAAAGTATTTTTATATAATGCCCTTAAAAAATATTTGATATTTAAATAAATTTGGTATATAATAAATAAGGTTTTATTAAAAAAACAATTTACCACAAAAAAAGAAAAAATTATATTTGGAGGATATACTAATGGCATTAGTAAACTCAAAGAAAATGTTTGAACAAGCCTATAAAAACGGCTATGCTATCGGCGCTTTCAACGTAAACAATATGGAAATCGTTCAAGGTATCACCGAAGCGTGTAAGGAAGAAAACGCACCTGTAATTTTACAAGTTAGTAAGGGTGCTAGGGCGTATGCTAACCACACTTATTTAGTTAAGTTGGTTGAAGCAGCAGTTTTAGAATGTCCTGAAATTCCTATCGTACTTCACTTAGACCACGGCCCAGATTTCGAAACTTGTAAAGCGTGTATCGACGGTGGCTTCACTTCTGTTATGATTGACGGCTCACACTTACCTTTTGAAGAAAATATCGCTTTAACTAAAAAGGTTGTTGACTACGCACATGACGTTGCTGCACGTGGCAGATACATCACAGTTGAAGGTGAATTAGGTACTTTAGCAGGTATTGAAGATGACGTTAAAGTAGAACACGGCAACGAATCTTATACAAAACCAGAAGAAGTTATTGAATTCGTTAAGAGAACGGGTGTTGACAGTTTAGCAATCGCTATCGGTACTTCACACGGCGCTTATAAATTCACACCAGAACAATGCACGGTTAACGAAGAAGGTATTTTAGTTCCACCTGCACTTCGTTTCGACATCTTAAAGGCTGTTTCTGAAGAATTGGGTGACTTCCCAATCGTATTACACGGCTCTTCTTCAGTTCCACAAGAATACGTAAAAATGGTAAACGAAAACGGTGGCCAAATGCCAAACGCTATCGGCGTACCAGAAAGCCAATTAAGAGAAGCAGCAAAACTTTCAGTTTGCAAAATCAATATTGACTCTGACTTACGTTTAGCAATGACGGGTACTGTACGTAAATTCTTTAACGACAACCCATCTAAGTTCGACCCAAGAGAATACTTGAAACCAGCAAGGGCTAACATCAAAGAAATCGTTAGACATAAACTTAGAAACGTTTTAGGTTGCGCTGGCAAAGCAGACGAATGCAAATAATATAAATTTTCAAAAACAAAAAAGACTAACGAAATTTTCGTTAGTCTTTTCTTTACTTAAAAATAACCATAAGCAACGTACCTATTACCATTAGTGATAGACCAAGCAGTGCCTTTTTAGAAAGTTTTTCTTTGAAAACAAAATATGAAAATGCAACAGTAACAAGTATGCTTAGTTTGTCTATAGGTATAACTACGCTTACGACACCTTTTTGTATTGCATAATAATAGCAAAGCCAAGAAGCACCCGTAGCGATACCCGAAAGGGTTATAAACAAAAATTCTTTTTTGTCTATCTTTTTGATTTGCTTTTGTTTGCCTTTGGAAAATACAATTATCCACGCCAATATAAGCACAACACCCGTTCTAATTGCGGTGCCAAGGTTAGATTCCACGCCCGAAATACCTATTTTAGCAAGAATAGACGTAAGCGCCGCAAACACTGCAGATAGTACGGCGTAAATAATCCAAGACTTTCTTTCACTCTTTTGCTCCCCTTTCTTTTTCTCAACCATAAGAAAAATGCCTACGGCAAGGATTGCCGTTGAAATAAGTTTTATAAAGATATTTGAAGTTTCGCCAAAACAGATAATTGCCAACAATACAGTTAGCACCGTGCTTGACTTGTCTATTGGGACAACCTTATTGATATCGCCAATTGAAAGTGCCTTAAAATAACATATCCAAGAAGCACCTGTCGCAATGCCCGATAAAACCAAAAACAAGAGTGACGTTGGTGCTATTGTTGTTATAGTTTTTGCAGAACCCACAATAAACACCATAATCCACGAAAAAATTAAAACAACAACCGTTCTTAACGCCGTTGCGATATCGGAGTCTGTTTTCCTAATACCACACTTAGCAAGAATAGACGTCAACCCTGCAAACACAGCAGAAAAAACTGCAGAAATTAGCCATAACATATCGCCACCTCAAGATTTAACTAAATCTTATTTTTTAGTAAGTTTATTATAACAAAAAATATTATACAATTCAAGAAGTTTATAAAACAAAAAACTCGGCTTTTTGCCGAGTTTTTATATAAATTGATATAGTTTTTCTTATTTACCTGTGTTGCAGAAGTGATATTGATTTACCGTCATTGTAAACGTTTCCGTTGAAGAAAATACCTTTCTTATACCGGAGTTAATATATCTATCGATAGTTATACTTAAAACGTCGCCAATTTCCGTATTGCTCACTACTTTAGTAAAGTGCTCTAATTTTGTAATAGCGTCGTTCTGTTCAATAACAGTACCATTTCTTGTCACTTTTGCCTTAGTGATAATATCGTTTATCTTTAAGCCTGATTTTGATGCTTGGCTATCAGTAGTAAACGCTGATACGTAAATAAAATCGCCTTGAGAATCGCTTTCTTGGGTGACGGTTAAACCAAACTTTTCTTTTCTGCCTGAAATGTAGCCGTAATTACTATCAGTACAAGTACCGATTAGTTGTTTTGCAATATTAACAAAGCCGTTGTCAATTTCTGCCGCTTGGTCAACAACCATTGGTATAGCGTAATTAATTGCTTCATAACCCGTATTGCCGGCGTTAGTGACTGCAATTAGTTCGCCCTTAAGGTTAAATAAACCACCACCAGAGTTGCCTGGGTTAATAGTTGCGTCAATTTGCATAAGTTGCATAGTTCCAATATCAAGGTCAACTTGCCTTATTGGATAACTTATTATACCAGAACAAACTGAACCAGGAAGTTCACCCGTAGGGTTACCGATTGCAAACACCGTTTCGCCCTTTCTAACTGTAGCGTTTTCGTTTATCGTAACCTTTTGAATTTTATTCATACTAAGTTTGTTGCCTGAAACAGCCCTTTTATTAAGGTCAATTCTTATAACTGCTATATCAGATTCAACGTCCCCACCAACCAAGAAAACGGCGTTGTCTACTTCACCGTAGTCTTCTGTTTTAATAGTGGTGTTAGTATAAATTGAATTACCAATAGTGCCCATAAAGGTATAATCTTCCATATAATACTCACAATTATCGTCTGGGATATATACGGTTATAGTACCCTTATCGTTAATTACGTGTTGGCAAGTTAAGATATAAATTGAATTATCGTCACTAACGTTTGTATCTACTTTTACGTCAATGATAGTACCTGATGCGTTTGAAGCCGTACCGTTAGCCTTTTTCATACCAATAGCAACCGAAGCCCTATCAACCCTTGCCACTGCTTCTATCATAGCGTCGTTAACGTTATAAGTAGGTAGTTGTGACGAGTTAAAAGTGACTGCTTGTGCTAATTGTTTACTGTCTTGATAAACAACGTTGCCGTTAGAATTACTGCCGTCAAGTTGAACGATTGAACAAGCAGAAACGGATAAACAAGTAATAATTGCAAGTACAAGCACTATCGCTTTGCGTAATATTTTTTTCATATATTCTCCTTAAATTTAGCGAAAATTAAATTAGCCTTATATATTATTTTACTTTATTATTAAAATTTTATCAATAGTCTATTGAAAAAACCTTTAAAAATAGAAAAATTTTTCCATTTAAACCCAAAAGGGCGTTTATAAAACGCCCCCGCCCCGTCTTTTAACTTTTAACGGGGCTAAGGAAATTATGGAGTAATTTTCTTATCTATCCGATACAAGTTAATGACAGGAATTATAATAAGTCGGCTGATTTTTTATCTTTCTTTCTTCTTAAATCAATTTTATTAACTTTCTAAATAAATCTTAAATAAAAAACCTTATCGCCGATAGTTATAGTATAGGCAGATAAGGTTTAATTATTCCTATAAATTAAAATTTATTATTCTTCGTCTGGTAAATCTACGTTATGGTAAACGTCTTGCACGTCGTCCAAGTCGTCAAGTGCGTCAATTAGCCTTCTAAATTTGGCCAAATCTTCACCTTCTAACGTGATTACGTTTTGTGGCACCATTTCAATTTGTGCTTCAAAGAAATTTAACCCTTTTCCTTCCAAGTAATTTCTTACTTCTGAAAAAGATGCTACCGAAGTGTGTACGATAAATGCGTCGTCTTCAGTAATAACGTCGTCTGCACCTGCTTCTAAAGCATATTCCATAATGGTATCTTCATCAAGACTTGGTGTCCTTTCAATTACAATAACGCCCATTGTAGTAAATGAAAATGATACGCAACCTTCATTACCAATTTGGCCACCGTGTTTTTTCATAGTAGTCCTAACAAAGTCAATCGTACGGTTTTTGTTGTCCGTAAGCGTCTTTACGATAATTGCACTACCTGATGGGCCGTACCCTTCATAAGTCCCTTCTTCATAATTTGCACCAGACAATTCGCCAGACGCTTTTGCAATACATCTTTTGATATTGTCGTTTGGCATATTAACTGCTTTTGCCTTTGCAATAGCATCAGCAAGTTTGCTGTTTGTTGTTGGGTCTGGGTTGTTTTTTGCAGCAACTGCAATTTCCCTACCTACTTTTGTGAATATTTTTCCTTTTGCAGCGTCCGTTTTTGCTTTCTTTGCCGCAATGTTGGCTGCGTGGCTATGTCCTGACATATTTACTCCTTTATTTTAGACTTTAACGCATACATTAATATACCTGCCGATACGCCCGCATTTAGACTTTCCATATCGTTTTGCATTGGTATACTTACCGTATACTTTGCCATTTTTTTTACTTGTTGGCTTACACCGTGCCCTTCGTTACCTATTACCAAACAAAAACTTTCTTTAATATCACTATCAAATGCGTTTTCGCCATCCATATCTGCTATAACTAAAGGTAATTTTATTTTTGATAACTCGCTTATATCTTCTAAACTATATATATTTACGGCAAAAATACCACTCATACTAGCCCTTACGCTTTTTTGTGAATAAGCGTCTGCGCAATTAAGAGTATAAATTTCAGTATACCCACTCGCCGCAGCCGTTCTAATAATAGCACCTACGTTTTTAGGATCGGAAACCCCGTCTAAAAGTAAGCAACTTTTATCTGCTACAAAGTATGTATTTTGTGGCTTTTTAACAGTGGCAATTACACCTTGTGGCGTTTTTTCATCACTAATACAATCAAAAACACTATCGCTAACTAATTGAATTTCTATATCGGTGTTTACCCTTTCTAAAAGTTGTTGGCACCCCTTTTCCGTTGCAAAAATAGTTTGTACAGACAAGCCTTTATCTATTGCTTCTGCAACCATTTTTACACCTTCAACTATATATAACCCTTTTTGGTCACGATATTTTTTTTGAGATAAAGATTTTACTTCCTTTATCCTATCATTTTGCCTTGAAGTTATCATTTTAATATAAAAAAGCCTACTTTTTTAAGGGTAGGCCTATTTTAATTATTTTAAGTTTGCTTTTGCCTTTTCAGCGAGTGCTGTGAAGCCTGCTGCGTCTGAAACTGCGATTTCAGCCAAAACCTTTCTATTAAGTTCAATGCCTGCTTGCTTTAAGCCAAACATGAACTTGCTGTATGATAAACCGTTTAATCTAGCTGCAGCGTTGATACGTGCAATCCATAAAGACCTAAAATCACGCTTTTTAGCCTTTCTACCAATGTAAGCATACTTTTGTGCCTTCATTACGGCTTCTCTAGCTACTCTATATCTCTTGCTTCTGCCACCAAAATAACCTTTGGCAAGTTTTAATATTTTTCTACGCTTTTTAACAGCGTTTACTGCTCTTTTAATACGCATAATCTTCTATCTCCTTATTATTTGTTGTAAATAAGAGTTTTAACGGTCTTTGCTTGTGTTGCGTCTACGTAAGCACCGTCGCAAAGATTATTCTTTCTCTTTCTATCTTTTTTAGTTAAAATGTGGTTTTTGCCCGAGCAAGACCTTTTGATTTTGCCGGTTGCGGTTACTTTAAAACGTTTTTTAGCCGCACTTTTGGTTTTCATTTTAGGCATAATTGTACCCTCCGTTTGTTTTATTTACTTTTACGCTTTTACTGGTGCTAACATCATCCAAATGTTTCTGCCTTCAGTAAGCGGTTTCTTTTCCATTGAGCCTTTTTCTTTAACAAGTTCAAAAAACCTGTTCATAACGTCCATACCAAGTTCTGTATAAGCCATTTGACGACCACGCATCCTGATAGATACCTTTACCTTGTCGCCGTTTGCCAAAAACTTTAACGCTTGTTTTGCTTTGACGTTTAAATCACCCACGTCAATCGTCATTGAAAGCCAAACTTCTTTAATTTCTACCGTTTTTTGATTCTTTTTGGCTTCCTTTGCCCTTTTTGCAAGTTCAAATAAATACTTACCGTAATTCATAATCTTGCAAACGGGTGGTGTTGCGTTTGGTGAAATTTTTACCAAATCCATACCGTTTTCTTCAGCAATTTCTAAACCTTGTCTTGCTGAAACGATACCTAACTGTTCCCCATCAGCGCCTATAAGCCTGATTTCTTTATCACGAATTTCTTCGTTGATTTGATGTTCCTTTTTAATGGTTTTGTACCTCTTTATAAAAATTTCCTTTTTGGATTTACAAAAAATAATGGGTCGCTTTTTAGAAAAAACAACCCATAAATATCGTAAAATTAACGCAATTTATTGCATTTTACATATTGAGCCGAACGAATTTTTCCGTCGGCGAGAAGGGTTACTTCTTCTTTAAGCCTTATTATAATACAAAAATTTTTTAGTTTTGTCAACCGTTTTTAACTGTTTTATTAATTTTTTTGCGTCTTGTCTTGTACGCCTTCGTACATATAATCGTTCCAAGGAAAGTTTTTCCACCTGTTAACGTGAAGCCTATGCATTTCTTCTACGATTAAAAGCACTTTGCCACCCACTTTTTCAGGCAACGTATGTTCAATATATTCACCGTTAACGTAGAAAGAGAAGAAAGTTACGTCCGTTATATATACCAACGTGTAAATTTGTTCATAACTTAGTTCGTATGCCCAATCTTTACCGTTCCTTGTCCCCTTAAAGTGTATACCGTTATGGTCGAAAGTAAGTTTACCTTCACCGCAAGGAATACTCGTAGCCATTTTCTTTAAGAGTTTGTACTTTGGAAGTTCACCAATCTTTACGTCTACCGTGTAAGAATAATTTGGGTTTTCACGAATCGCTTTTATCATAAGCGTCCTTTCCCA
This sequence comes from Christensenellaceae bacterium, assembly GCA_045631625.1. Taxonomy (GTDB): domain Bacteria; phylum Bacillota; class Clostridia; order Christensenellales; family Borkfalkiaceae; genus UBA1259. Next base: position 9,253 of record JAZQVG010000163.1, on the reverse strand, counting down.
ATCAAACCATTTGGTTAACGATTCAGGTATAACGCAAGTATCGTCAAACGGAATAAAATTATAATAATCGTCAAGATAAGCGCCGTTGCCACAATGCTCACACTTAATATAATTTTTATCACTAGTCATCGTAAGTTCACTCTTACACTTTGGGCAAATATACGCTAAGTCGTGGTAATGGCTTGCAATGTTGCCGTTATGCTTCCACTTAATTTGCTCTTGCTTTTGCCATTCGTATTCATCGTGATGGAACGCTTCGTTTATGTAATCGTTTACTTCTTGGTCAGTCATACTTTGTAATTGCTCTGGCGTTAAAAGTAAAGATAACTCTGACTCTACCCTACCGTACCTATCGTGAAGGTCAACCTTATGTTCTGTTAAATAAGAACCTTTTAACTTAACGTAATATACGGGAATATTGTAATGCTTTAAGAAATTGCCGGTAGTTTCAACTATAGGTTGGTTATGCCCAGCAATAGAACTCATCCCTTCTGGTGAAAAGCATACGCAACCACCTTCCTTAATAACCTTGCTCATCGCCTTTAAACTCGTAAGGTCAACGGTAAAGTTCTTTTTAGGTATAATCTTTTCTAACCCAAACAATAAACCTAAATGCCCCCTAAAAAACTCGTTATAAGCGGCAACCATATTATAACGCTTTGGCCATACAGTTTTCATAACGAATTGATGGTCGTAACGTGATAAATGGTTAAAAATTAAAAAACAAGGACCTTTACATTTATTAATATCGTCTTTTATCGTAACTTTAAGTTTATATTTTGGCAACACAAAAAGACTCATAATAAGATGATAAAGCCCGTGTATAAATCTGTTTGGCGTTTTATAATTTCTCTTTTTTAACTTTTCTGCTATAGTCAATTTCTTTTTCATCAAAACTTTCTCCATTATCAAAAGGTTTCCTATCCTTTTTTTGACTTTTTGATTATACCTTATTTTGCCCACTTTTGTCAATTTGATATATATTAAATTTTAATATTTATTGACTAACGGCGAAAAAAATGTTAAAATCTATCTTGTTAATCACAACAAACGGGAGTTTCTTATGATAAAAGTTTTAGTTGACGCTTACGGTGGCGACCATAGTCCTGCCGTTAATATTGAAGGCACGGTTAAGGCCTTAAAAGAACTAAAAGATTTAGAAATTGTTTTATACGGCGATAAAGAAAGTTTAGAAAAAGATTTAAGTGCATATTCATTTGATAAAGATAGGCTTACTATCGTACACGCACCAGACGTTATCGATTGTAATGATAAACCTACGGACGCTATTAAACGTAAAACGGAAAGTTCTATGTATAAAGCGTTTGAAACGCTTAAGACGGACGAACAGGCTAAAGCAATAGTCAGCATTGGCTCTACGGGTGCAATACTTGCCGGTGCAGTTCTTAGAATAGGTAGGATTAAAGGTATTAAGCGCCCTGCTTTCTGCCCAATATTACCTACGATGAACGGTAAAATAGTTGGTATTTGCGACAGTGGTGCAAACGTTGATTGTGATAGCGTACAATTATCTCAATTTGCCGTTATGGGTAGTTTATATCTTAAAAAGGCTTTCGGTGTAGAAAATCCTAAAGTTGCGCTTTTAAATATCGGTGTGGAAGAAGAAAAGGGCGATATGCTTAGAAAAGAAACTTATAAAGTTTTAAGCGAAAGCACCTTAATCAACTTCGGTGGCAATATGGAAGGCAGAGATTTACTAAAAGGTGAATTTGACCTTGTAGTGTGCGACGGGTTTAGTGGCAACGTTCTACTAAAATCTACTGAAGGCGCTTGTATGCAACTTATGAAGATGATTAAAAAGACGTTTATGTCTAACCTGAAAACAAAGATTGGCGCATTATTCCTTAAAAAAGATATCTATAAACTTAAAGATTTTATGGATTACAATAACTACGGTGGTGCAGTTTTACTTGGTGCAAATAAAACTATCGTTAAAGGGCACGGCAGTAGCAACGGCACGGCGGTATATCACTGCATAAAGCAAGCGTATAATATGGAAAAGGGGCAACTTCGCCAAGAAATTTACGATGCAATTAACTCTGTTGCTCAATAATTAAACTAAAAACAAAAAGGATGCAACCTTGCATCCTTTTTTTACTAAAATTTTATTCTGCGTCGTTAAAATATAAAATACCTAAAGTATTTCCACCACAATGGCTTGCAATAGTACCGCCTGCCCTTGTAATGTATATTTTTTCAAACCCTGCGTTTTCTAAAGCAGTTTTTGCTTCTTCCACCATTTGTTCTGTTGCAGTAGTATAGGTTATAAATACCTTATCTAAACTTGGCTTATTAAATTCGTTAAGCGTATCTTCACAATACTTCGCCACTACACCACTCATCTTCCCACGATATTTTTTATCTGACAACATCTTGCCATCTTTAACTACGATTCTTGGTCTAATTTTAAGTAAGTTTGAACCTAAAAGTTGCAAACTACTACATCTGCCACCCTTATACAAGAAGTCCAACCTTTCAACAACAAAACTAACTTGAAGTTTACCCTTTCTATCGTTAAGTTTTGCTTGGATTTCTTGTGGTGCAAAACCGTCGTTAGCAAGTTCTCTACCATACATACAAAGTAAGCCAATACCGGTAGAAAGACTTAAACTGTCTACGACAAAAACGTTGTCTACGTTTTTAGATGCCATAATTGCGTTGTTTGTTGAAGAAGTTAAGCCACTTGAAAGCGTAACGTGTATTACTGCATCATATTCTTTCCTTAACTCCGTAAAAAACTCTGTATATTGATATTCGTTCAAAGCGTTGGTTTTTGGCAAGCAGTCATAATCTTCAACCATTTGAAGCATTTGGTCTGTAGAATACGTGCCGTCCTGAAACTCTAAGTCTTTTAAAACTATATGGAAAGGTATAACCTTGATATCATAACTATCTAAAATTTCTTTTGATAAATCATTTGTAGATTCGCAAGAAATAGCAATTTTCATTTTGTTGTTACTCCTATCTAAAATTCACAAGTAAAGATATTCTACCATAAAAATGAAAATTTTTCAACCTTTTTTGTATACAAATTGACTTGCTAAATGTATAAAAAAGTTATATAATTGATTATATATTACATTTATTGAGTGTTAGGAGTTATATATGAAAGGAGTTAACGGTATTATAACAAACCAAAACGTTGATTTTAAGGACTTTGCTAAATTTGACGGACAAGTTGTTACAATTTCAGGCTACATACACCGTATCCGTGAAATGAACGGCTTTTCTTTCGTTATTATAAGGACGGCTAAGGACATTATACAATGCGTTTATGCGCCAGAATTTTCTTCTTACCGTTGGGATGAAAAACTTGTTGAAGAAACTTCAGTTAAAGTTAGTGGTAAGGTTGCTTCAAGCAAAGACGCTAAGGGCAACGACAGATATGAATTACAAATTCACAATATCGAAATTTTATCATTACCTGCTGAACAGTTGCCTATAGTTATCAATAAAAAGCAACTTGACAACATACAACTAAACACTATACTTGACTTACGTCCTATCGCTTTAAGAAACCCTAAGGAACGTGCGATATTTAAAATTCAAGAAGGTATTGCTAGGGGCTTTAGAGAATTTTTAACTAAAAACGATTTTACAGAAATTCGTTCTCCAAAAATCAATTTTGCAGGTGCTGAAGGTGGTACAAACGTATTTAAGTTAGATTACTTTGGCAAGCAAGTATACTTAGCACAATCTCCACAATTATACAAGCAAGCACTTGTTGGCGTTTATCAAAGGGTGTTTGAAATTGCACCTGTATTTAGGGCAGAACACCACGATACTTCACGCCACTTAAACGAATATATTTCTATGGACTTTGAAATGGGCTTTATAAACAGTTTTGAAGACATTATGAATATGGAAACGGGTGCGTTAAAGTATATTATGAATTTACTTAAGACGGAATATGCTGAAGAAGTGGAACTTTTACACGCTAACATACCTGAAATTGACGAAATTCCTGTTTTGGAGTTTATGGTAGCAAAAGACATTATCATAAACAAATTCAAATACACGCCGTCTGATATGAAGGACTTTGACCCTTCTGAAGAAGAACTGCTTGGTAAATACGCTAAAAAGGAATTTAACAGCGACTTTATATTTATCACACACTACCCTTCAAAGAAACGTCCTTTCTACACGATGGACGACCCTGCTGACCCAGAATATACTTTATCTTTCGACCTATTGTTTAGGGGCTTAGAAATCACTTCTGGTGGTCAACGTATACACGATTATAACGAACAAGTGGAAAAAATGAAAAAACTTGGTACTAACCCAGAAGAGTTTGAAACTTACCTTATGTTCCACAAATACGGTGCTCCTCCACACGGCGGATTAGGCATCGGCTTAGAAAGATTGACAATGCACTTACTTGGCTTTAAAAACGTTAGAGAAGCAACAATGTTCCCAAGAGATATAAACCGTGTATCTCCATAGTAAAAAATTTAAGGCTTTTGGCAGTTTGCCAAAAGCCTTTTTTATTTACCTTTTAGAAAAGGTACAGCCACAATAGTTTTGCCTATATAAGTCGTACTCTTTAGATAATTCAATACTTCTTAAATACCCGCCTTGCTTTTTAAAGTCGGTTGGTAAAAATTTTACGCCCTTTTGCTTAGCAATTTCTAAACCTATTTCGTTTATAAGTTTTGCATTTTTTAATGGGCTTACGGTTAGTGTAGTTGCAATGTAATCAAACTTTAACTCTTTGCATTTTTCTGCACTTTTATTTAGACGAAGAAAAAAGCATTTTTCACACCTTTTGCCACCTTCTACTTCCTTTTCTAAGCCCTTTACTGCAGTATAATAGGATAAATCGTCATATTCTTCAACGATGCAATCTACACCCATTTCTTTACATAACCTAACTTGCTCTTGACTTCGCTTTTGATATTCGCTTTCGCTATCGATATTAGGGTTATAGTAATAAACTGTAACAATAAAATACTCTTTAATTCTTTCTAAACAAGCAGAAGAACAAGGTGCGCAACAACTGTGTAATAAAAGCTTTGGTTTTTCACCGTTAAGGCTTTCAATTATCTCCTGCATTTGCCTATCGTAATTTATATTATTCATATCAGATTTCCGTTTTTATAATATTACCGTTGTCGTTTTGTACTAAATACGCTTTACCACCAGAAGTTAAACTTTTAGTTAGTTTTTCGTTTACAAAAACTAACGCTGAATCGTTTTCAACACAATATGCTTGTTTAATGCCCTTATCTTTCATAGAAACTAAAAAGTCGCTTTCCCTTTCGTTAAAGTGTGGACACATTGTACCGTCTAACACGCCCAACCCCTTTTTCATAACGTAATCTGCACTTTGCCCACGCATGATTTCATAATCGGTATACATATCGGTAAACCAACATATCGCACCGGCTGAAAGCCCGCAGATAATTTTGCCTTTATTATAAGCATCTATAAGTAGTTTATCTAAGCCCGTTTCTTTCCATTTTTCAAGCATATAAATAGTGTCGCCACCACCGATATAAATACAGTCTGCATTATCAATTTTTCCTGCAATTCTTTCTATATCCATTTCGCCATACACGATAAGTGCAACTTCTGCTTTAATATCAAAAACGGAAGTATACGTCTTTCTAAAACTATTAAAATACGGCATACTATCGTGCGAAGCCGTACCAATAAACAAAGCATTTGCACGCTTTTCACCTGCGTGCGCTTTTGCAAGCAAAGCAATCTCTCTATCAATTTCAAGCGTGGTTTTGTTTTTTATCTCCCCACCACCTATTGCAACTATTATTCTATCCATATAATTCCCTTTAAGGCTATATTAAAAAAATGACTGATTAGGATTTTTCCGTCAAAAATCAGGCAGAGTTTGTGATAGAGCCTTCTATAAAAAAGGTTAGACCGTGTAGCCCAACCCTTTATTTAACACTTTCTAAAAGTGCTTGTTGATTTAACTTAAAAATAGCGTCCGCATACTCTTCATCATAATGCTTAACCACAAATTCGTATGCACTTAATAAGCAATTTTCCCTATCAAAATGCTTATCGCTTGCAACAAAATCAACTAACCCTTCGTTTAACAACTTTCTAACAAACTTATGCTCTTTTTTATCACGATTTTTCATAAGTGAACTAGAATTTATTTGTATATACCCACCTATATCTTTAATTTCAAAAGCGTCTTCTAAGGTAAAATGCGCATATCTTTCTACGTGTGCAACGATTGGGGTAAAGCCCATATGTTTAATTTCAAAAACTACGTCAGCGTAATCAATTTCTTTATTATAGTCAAACTCTATTAAAATAATTTTTGACCCATTGATACCGTTTACACTATCACTATCCAAAATTTTTTTGTAGTCTTTATCAACAAAAATTTCTTGACCTAAATGTAACTTTATTTCTACACCGTCGTTATTAAGTTCTTGTTTAAACTCATTAAACTTTTCTACCAATTCATTGTAAGGTTTATTATAATTATACCTAAAATGCGGTGTCAAAACTATTTCGGTTACCCCTTGCCAAATTTCGTTTATAACCATTTGTTTTGCCGACGCATAGTCCTTACACCCATCGTCAACGCCTGGTAGTATGTGAGTGTGAATATCTATCATAATTATGTTGTACGCCCAAAAGTTTTTAACTTTTGGGCGTGTTTTTACCTTTTACTTATTTAAATTTACTTTATATCTTCTGCTTCGTCTTCTTCGTTTTTAAAGTAAGAATAAGAATAATATTTTCTCTTATAGTAGCCTGATTCTTTTTGTTTACTCTTATCATACATCGTAAATACTGAACCTAAAACTTTTACGTTGTTTTTCCTAAGTTCACTCATTGCGTCTCTAACTTCTGCTTTAGTTGTTTGGCCATAAGCAACCAAGAAAAGCGTGCCGTCTGACACTTTTGAAACGTGTATAAAGTCTGATGCTTGTAAGATAGGTGAACAATCGTAAATAATATAGTCGTATTCTTTTCTAAGACTTTCCATAAGTTCTTTAAACTTATCTGATACGTATACTAATGATGGATTGTAAATTTCTGCACCCCTAGTCATCAAATCTACGTTTTTATATTCCGTTTTCTTAATAATCGTTTGCCTATCTGCTTCCCCACGCATATATTCTGCAATACCAATATCTTTTGATAAGCCAAAAAGCCTATGTGCACGTGGACGACGGAAGTCTAAGTCTACCAAAATAACCTTTTTGTCCGTATAGCCTAAACTTACTGCCAAGTTGCAAGCAACCGTAGTCTTACCTTCGTGCGCCAAAGAAGATTCTATTTGAATTGCAATAGACTTATCTTCCGGTTTAATATATAAAATATTATCTTTTAATCTGTTATAGCCTTCAGCATCTTCTGAATAAACTGCTTGTCCTACAATGATTTTTGTGCTTTTTGCTTCTTTTTTGTCTCTTTTCTTTTTTCTAACAGGCATAATACACCCCTTAAACATTTTGCTTCGACACTATTATAATACATTTTGCCTATAATTGCAATAGTTATTTTCATTTTTTAAGCGAGTGGACTGTTATTTCCACTCGCCTAATTTTATCCTTTATTCTCGACAATATTTTTTAAGTTGTTCTTTTAGCATTTTAACGTGCATTTCTTCGTCTAAAACTATTCTTGCTATTACTGCTTGCACCCTTTCGTTTGTTAAACAGTCTATCATTTGTTCGTAAGTTTTTATAGCAACCATTTCGCCCGAAATATCGTCAAGTAGCATTTTTTGTGCCGTTTTACTATACGATATACAACTTGTATTGTAAAAATCGTATTTATATGGTGGGTTTCTTGTAAACACGGGGTCTACGCCCAACCTTAATAGAAGTGCACCCAAAATTTCAAAATGTCGCATCTCTGCAAGCGATATACCAATTAAAACGTCAGCCGTTTCACTATTTCCACACTCATCAAAAAAATAATGGTGGTATATATATTGCAATATTGCAGAAAGTTCACTATGAAGCCCTGCATACGCAGATGATATTATCCTTGCCGACTCAATATCTTTTTCTATACAGTCTAAACTTGGGTAAGGTAAATCTACTATTATTGGTCTTACCATTTTATCTCCTTTTAAACATTTTAGTTCAATATATGAAAAAAGGAAATTTAAAGTTAAAAAAAGGATGCGACATAAAATCACATCCTTTCGTTTGTTATTTATTATTGGTTGCTGTCTGGGAATTTATTTTCACTTTTCAACTCTAACTCTACGCCAAGTTCAAATTCTCCACCGTGTAGTTCTAACGCTTCCTGTTCCGTAAACCCTAAACCAATAAAGAAAGCGTCGTTTATAACTGTTTGTGGCGTCAAAATATATTCTTTTGCTACGCCGTCCAACTCATACTTTAATATCCAATGCTTGAATTTATAATCAGAATCACCTAAGAAAATAAGTGGTGCTTTTACACCGTTTTCACCAAACGGCTCACCATCTACACTATACTTAACCAATCTGCCGTTTGGATAACTTATAGATACTAATAAACCTTGTTCCCCTTTACTGTTCTTTCTACTCATATCCAAGTATGAAGTTGGGAAATATAATTTATAACCACTATACCAAATAGCCTTTACCGTTGTATCTTTCTTGATATTTTTAAGAACTACGTCCCAACCGTCAAAAGAATAATATTCCCTTTCAACGATAGGTGCTTTTATATCTCTTGCACGTGTGACCGTTTGCACTAATTCACCACCACCGACTCTTGTACCACCGTTTAAGTCAAAGGTGACTGTAAAAGGTTTTTCCTTGCAAGCCGAACAATTTTTTGATGGAACACAACCACAGAATACTGAAAATATTAGCAAGCTTGCTATTATAATTGATAAAAACTTAATTTTTTTCATTAAAATTCACCTTTTGTTTTCTATCCATATCATTATAATACTTTTTATCTTAGTTGTCAAGAACTACTTTTACACCCCATACCTTGCCATAATTTTCAAAAGTGCGTTTAAGGCGTCGTTTAATTTTTCTTTTGTTTCAAATCTGTCGTCGCCACGTTCTAATAAAAACAGCGTGCTTTCTAACTCTCTTACTTGGCGCTTATCGTTTTCTTTCAAATCAAAGTAGTCTAACCTTTTCAAAATATTTTTTACGTGCGAAAAGTTTAACCCGTCTTTGACGTTATTTTCAATAACCGTCTGTTCTTTTACACTTTGCTCTTTCTCTTGTGCCGTTATTATACTTGGACTATTTGTTGTGTTAGGAAATATTTGCTTGTCTATAAATTCTATAAAA
>JAZQVG010000162.1:0-1446 GCA_045631625.1 Christensenellaceae bacterium | reverse complement strand
ACGGAAATCATAGCGTAACCACCACCAAAGGTAAACAAACCTATCTTAAACATTGTCCAAAAAAGCAATAATGCCGTCTTTAATTTTTTCATACAAGTTTTATTATAATTAATTACCTCAAATTTGGCAAGCGTTTTTAAGTTGTGTGTTTGCACTTGCCTATTTTTGTCAATATTATATGACACTTTTTCAAAAAAAATATCTTTTTGTGCAAAAAAACGCATACCTTTAATAGATATGCGTTTTTGATTAAATTTGTTTTTTAAGCAAGCATTTGAAGTATTTCAAACACAAGTGGAAGTGTGGCAAGTGCCAAAACGTATGAAACAAAACACGTCTTTGCACCCTCGGTGCCGTCAAGCCCAGCAGATTCTGGGTAAACAACAACGTTCATTCCAACAGGAAGCGCCACCGACGCAACTGCTATAACAAGCAGTTCGCCCCTTGCACCGAACAGATAGAATAGCCCACCCATAACGGCTGGTATTACCAAAAGTCTTACAAAACCAACAACGTATGACTTGATAGACGTAAAAAGTTTTAATAATGGTACGCTTGATAAAACAGCACCCGTAAGTAGCATTGCAACAGGGCTTTGACAGTTTTTAGCAAGGTCTAACATATTAACTATGTAAGGTGGAAGACTTATCGGCAATAAACCTATAATAACACCAATCATTAGCCCCATAAATGGCGGAGCATATAAAAATCTAATATTTTCATACCACTTCTTTTTTTGCTCTAACGCAAACTTAACGTCTTCTGGGTTTTCAATTTTTTGGGTTAAAACTTGATAGCCATAAGTTGAGATTAAAACCGATTGTGGAATACAAAAGATTATCATACTCGCCTTAACCGCTTCACCAAAAACAGCACCCACAACAGGGTAACCAAAATAGCCTATATTTGAAAAGGCAAAACTATATTTTAATATGTTTTTTTGTAGTATATCTTTACCGATTAAATGAGCAAACGGCATTGCAATAAAAATTATTGCAATGGCCAAACCTGTGCCCGTAGCAAAATATAATAAATATTCGCTTATTCTTTCAATAGATATTCTTGTTGAAAGACTAACTATGTAATAGCAAGGCAAAAACAAGTTAACCAAAAGCCCCGCAAGCACTTTTTTGCCACTTTCGGTTATAATTTCTTTTTTTCGCAAGAAAAAGCCAATAAATATAAATGCAAGCAGAATACTTGTTTGCTCTAATGTTTTTGTAAATACCATTTTCTTCCTGTATATAAACCGATTAAAAGCCTTCCTTTATGTAATATAAAAGAAGGCTAATAATTTTAATTTAACTTAAATTATCTTTTCCAGTTCAAGTCGTAGTGAATATCGTATGCCTTTTCTTCATCAGTATACTTACGAACTGTTGTGTCAACAACTTTGCCGTCGTTATACTTTCTGTCGTTGATTGCTTCTGTTGTACCCATAACTGT
>JAZQVG010000161.1:0-15309 GCA_045631625.1 Christensenellaceae bacterium | reverse complement strand
TTCTATAATTCTACCATTATCTACAAAAGCAATTTCGTCTGCATTTTTAATTGTAGATAGTCTATGTGCAACCACGATAGTGGTTCTGCCCTTGCACAACTCGTCTAACGCTTGTTGAATAAGAAGTTCGGTAGTATTATCAAGTGCGCTAGTCGCTTCGTCAAGAATAAGTATAGGTGGATTTTTCAAAAACACCCTTGCAATAGATAATCTCTGTTTTTGCCCGCCCGAAAGTTTAACACCCCTTTCGCCAACAACAGTATCATACCCCTTTTCAAGCGAAAGTACAAAGTCGTGTATATTCGCACGTTTTGCCGCTTCCATCACTTCTTCGTCCGTGGCAGAAGGCTTACCATACAAAATATTGTCACGGATAGTAGTGTTAAAAAGATGCACGTCTTGTTGAACAATACCTATATTCTGCCTTAAACTTGCTGACGTTATTTGGTTTATTTCATAATCGTCTATAAAAATCTTTCCGTTTTCCACCTTATAAAAGTTAGGTATTAAGTGGCATATTGTAGTTTTCCCACCACCACTTGGCCCAACAAGTGCAAAAAGTTGCCCTTGTTTTACTTCTAACGTTAAATTGTTAAGCACGTCCCCTTCTTCATTATAAGCGTAAGTCACGTCATCAAACTTAATATTGCCTTTAAGCAAACAACCGAAACAGCACCATCTTCATCCTTTTCACTTTCAGTGTCCATTATTTCTATAAAACGCTTAAAGCCCGTAGAACCGTTTTGGTATTGTTCCATAAACATAATCAACTGACGCACAGGTGCAAGGAAAACGTTTATTGAAACGATAAACGCCGTATAATCTCCAATGGCTATCAGCCCATTATATAAAAACAAACCACCTGCAAGAAGCACCACAACGTTAAAAATTTCCGTAACGAAAGTAGATGTTGAGTGAAAAATCCCCATTGCCTTAAAAGCCTTTCTCCTTGCCTCCACAAACCATTTGTTGCCCTTCTCAAACTGCGTCTTTTCCGTTTGTGAATTATTAAACGCCTTTGTCACTCTTATACCAGAAATACTACTTTCTAAGGAAGCGTTAATCTGTGCTATTGATTTTCTGCTTTCCATAAACGCATCTCTCATTTTCTTCCTAACTAAAAATGAAATGATAAGTAAAAAAGGTACACATATAAATATTATTAACGTCAAGTATACGTTTATTGTCATTAAATATATAAATGCAACTATTAAAGATATACCAGAAATAAGTATATTTTCTGGACCGTGATGCGCAAGTTCACTTATATCGTTTAAGTCACTTGTCATCCTTGACATTATTTTGCCCGTTTCATTATTATCGTAAAACTTATATGGTAAAGTCTGTAAGTGGTTAAACATATCACTACGCATTTGTGCTTGCATTTTTACGCCAACCATGTGGCCTTGATATTGTATAAAAAAGTTTAACAACATTTTTATAAAGTATAATAAAAGCAATATGCCACCACAAATGATAATCATATCGTTTTGCCTTTGTGGTATATATACGTTTAGAACTTGTCTCGTTATTATAGGATAAATTATCCCAAGCATTGCAACCAAAAAAGACGCTATCATATCTAATGCAAAAGTAAGTTTAAACGGTTTGTAATAAGATAAAAATCTTTTCAACATATTTATTCCCTCTCTTTTATTTTAACACTTTTATCCTATAAACACAACTGCGTAAATGCAATTTATATAACAAAAAAGGATTGTCTATAACTTTAGCCAATCCTAAAAACAATAAAGTATTCTATTTTAGAAAAATTAAACGCTTTTTGACTGTTTTTGCACAAAACAATTGACCTTTATCTAAAAAATATGCTAAATTAGAAAAAAGGGAGATAAAAATGACGCATACTTTACATTTACCAAAACTTGATAATTTCCACGTCGTATTTTACCATAGTGATAAAGACGAAGAAAGCAAAGCCAAGGAATACGTTTCGCACGTTGACGACTCAATAGAACTATACGTGCTTGAAGAAGGCAACGTTTCCTTCATAGTAGGTGGCACGCTTTATCGTTTAGAAGTTGGCGACGTTATACTTTCAAAGCCTAACGAACCACATAACTGCATACAAAATTCAGACTGTGTGCATAAGCATTTTTGCTTTTGGTTTTCGCCTACTTCGGAAGAACTTTTAAGTTCTTTTTTAATGCACTCAAACGGTGCGGGAAATTTAATTAGATTATCGCCCGAAGATAAGCGACAATTGTTAACACTATGCGATAAAATATGCAAAAAAACAGAACAAGGCGAAAAACTTAGTGCTTATTCTGCTGCCGTGGCAATTTTAGAAATGTGCCGTTCTGGCCTAAGCCTTTCAATGCCGGGTGAAACTTTTCCAAACGAATTACTTTTGGTAATGCAAACAATTAGCACCGACGTATCATCAATAGTTTCTATAAAAGACTTATGCGACAAATGTTTTATCAGCCAAAGCACGCTTAACAGATTATTTAGTAAATATGTGGGCACTTCTCCTAAAACATACTTACAAACAAGCCGTCTTGCCTTAGCAAGAAATTACTTAAAAGAAGGATACAGCGTAACTGAAACGGCGTTTTTGGTAGGTTTTACAGACGTGTCGTCTTTTATACGTCTTTTCCGTACACGTTTTGGCCTTTCGCCCTTAAAATATAAACAACAAACCAAAAAAAATTAATTTGACTTTAACTTTCTTGTGTAGGTGGATTATTACTTTCCACCTTTTTATCTTTTAAAACAAAAATCGCATAAAGAGCAACTATAATTACACCAATTAAGCCAATGAAAGTAGTAAATTGTTGTGCGTAAATTTGAATACCAAAAATACGGTTGCCGTTATTTTGAATATAATTTACAGGTATAGTCATTAAAAGTGTGGTGAAAAATCCAATGAAGCCAGAAACCATATTTTTAATAGCCAAAGCGCCAATTCTTTGCGATTCTTCAACGTAACTATAAATTAAGTTAATTTCGCTACTATTTAACCCTGCCATCGCTATACCAGCCAAAATGCTATATATAGAGAAGAAAACTTTACCATTTGAAGGCACGCTAAATACTGCAAAAGCAAGTGCAACTATTTCAATGCCATAACATAGAATTAACAGTTTTTTAAATGAATACTTATCTGCAAAACGCCCCATGCTACGACTAAACACGGCACGCATAATACTAGCAACCGCACCGATTATAGTACTAAAAGTCATAGAAAAGCCAAGTACACCTAATTTATAAGTGCCCATAAACGGCGTGTATGTGTAGCGAACTGCATACCAAATAGCACTTAACCCTATAACACGATATAACGTTTTATTACGGAATAGGGCTGATATAGTTTCACGCACACTTGGTGTTTTTACCCCTTCAGGCTTTGGTTTTTCCTTAGAGAATAAAAGCGTAAGTGTATGTAATAAGGTAAGTGTAAGTAGCGTGATTGCTATTAGAATAAATGCACTTTTAAGTTCGCCTTTATCTTCAAAGTGGTCGATTAAACGGCCCATACCCATAGAAAAAATCATACCCGAAATTAGAGAAATAATTTCCTTGTTCGCAGTGAAAATACCCCTTTTGTTATTAGGCACAAGCGACATATACCAGTGAGTTTTACCAGGTATACTAAAATTAAAAATGATTTGTGCAAGTAAAAGTGCAACAACAAAAATAGGTATCGTTAATTTAAACGTGCTTGGAAAAATTGGCACAACGTACAATAAACTAAAAAGCAATTGGTTTGCAAGCCCAAGCCAAACAATAAGTTTTTTTACACCCTTTCTTTGAGAAATGAATATTGTGAATATTTGAAAGAATTGCCCTAACGAAACAAACGCTGTCAATACACCAATACCACTATCGGAAACACCAATGCTCATTGCAATTTTTGCAAGGTAAGTTTCGCCTACCAAAATAGCAACAAAATATTCTAATGCGGCTTCTATAATATAAAGAATTCGGCTCGTTTGATACGGGTCTTTTTTTATTAGTGTTTTTTGACTAACCATTTTTCTCTATGCCCCTTTCTTTAATTTAACTTTTTACTTGTAATATTTTATCACATTATTTTGAATAAAACTGTGTAAAAATTACCAAAAAATATGCAAGAATAGTCAAAATTATGATTATTCTTGCATAAAGCAAAGGCGTTTATTTTTTATACACGTTAACTTTATATTTTTTATTTTAATTTTGCTTCTTCCCCTGCCTTAACCAATACTTCATTACCATAGTAATTTAAGTATATATCTAAATTAGTAGGGTTAAAGACTTTTTCTCCGTTTGCACTAAATTGTAACAAGTCATACGCTTTTACGTATTTGCAAATTTCAATGTTAGTTGCATACCAAATATCTTCTCTATTTCCAATATAATTAGCAAATTCTTCAATTACTTCCCAATTGTTTTTATCATTAAACTCATAACTATGCCCCCATAAATAAAATAATTTCGGTGCATACGCCCAGTAATAATTCATTGGTTTTTCTTCTATAAAATCGTGGGCAAGTAGCATAAGTTTAGGGTTATCGTGGTGGCAAGTCGGTGCCAATTTAAGCCAATCGTTTGGCAAGTCAAATTTTTCTGTAGAAATTGTCGTTCTGGCATATTCTACACCACATTTTTTTAAGATATCAACTACGTCGTCACTAAACGAACCGTTTGCATAAGCCATACCGGTAATAAAAGTATCAAACATTTCTTCTAAAACAATTCTATCGTTAAGTACGTCGTCAATTGCAAAGAAAGAAGGTACTTCGGCTAAAGATAAATGTTTCTTTCCGTGAATTGCAACTTCGTGCCCAGAATTTTTAAACACGCTAAGTGCTTGCTCTTTTGTCATCCTGCGTTTTCCATCTTCAGAAAACAAACCGGAATTTATATTAAATGTTCCCTTTAACCCATTTTTATCCATTATTTCAATAAGTTTTTGGTCATAAATAACACCGTCGTCATAACTCAACGTAACTGCTTTTCTCTTAAATTTTGGAAACCTTAAAAAAACGTATCTCATATTAACTGCCCACCTTGTCGATTCTATAGTAATAAAATATAAACTTATCTATAAAAATATAATATTTTAATTGATTCTTGTCAATACCTTATAGTAAAAGTTAAACATTTAAAAAATAAAAGCGTTAGAATTTCGCTAACGCTTTTATTTTATTTTTTAGTTTGCTTTTTTATTTTTTGAGTTTTCTTTACGTTTACGTAAACCAAAGCGACAACCACCGTAGCCTAATAAACCGATAAATGCACCCGTTGGCAAACTACTGCCATTATTTGCACTCTTACAATTGCCACCTGTTTCAACGTTGTCGCCAGCACCACTGCCACCACCTACGTTGTCACTATCACCAGCACCACCGCCATTGTCATTACCACCATCGTCAATAACAATAGCCTTAAACTCAACTTCAATCGTCACGTCTGCACTTGCATCTGTTACTGTATAAGATGAAACGGCACCAACGCTTACACCGTTAACTTTTACGTCCTTAATTTCATTTCCTTCGTCAGGTGTAAAGGTAAACGTATAACTCTCGCCTGCATTTACAGTGATAGGGCCTTGCTCAGAAACTTGACCATTACCAATAACAACAGGTGTTAAAACGAAAGCACTTCTTTCTTCCCAAATAGCATAAAGTGTAACGTCTGCACTAACCACTATTGAAGCATCACTTATCACTTCGCCGTTTGGCGTTAAAGCCCAGCCCTTGAAACCGTGGTTTGCAGGGGCAGTAAACGTACATAAAGGAAGAGAATAATTAGAACTTTGTACAACCGTAGCGTTAGTCATTTGACCAGAACCACCGTTTGCATCAAATTTAACAGTATTATTAACTACGTCTTTTTTCCTTTCAATAGTGTTCATTTTGAAAGTGTAGTTGTTTTGTGCACCATAATACTTATTTTGTATAGTTGAATACCATTCTACCGTAACGTCTTCACCATTTTCATCAACGTAGAAGGTTGCAACCATACCAGTAGGGGTTGTACCGTCTATGCCTTGTGGGTCAATTAGAATTTGTGTAACGATATTTCCCTTATCGCCAGCATCTTGCCTCATAAATACGTTAACAGATGGGGTGTGTCCACATAAAACTAAAACGATGTTAGAGTGTTTCTTAATAAGTTTATCCCACATTTGTTCGCCATTATTTACGCTGTAAGCAGTATAACCTGATTTTAACGGGGTTGTACCTTCTCCTTCACCAAGCGTAGTACCATTACCAGCAAGGTAAGCGTGAGTAGTAACAATAACGTTGTGATATGGGTGTGCTTCTATCATTTCGCTTGCCCATTTTAATACTTTATCACTTGGGCCGTAGTCAAGGGCAACAACCATATAATCACGTGTATCAGATGAGAAGAAGTGAATAGTATTTCTTGCCATAAAGCCACCTTCACCTTCAAAGCAATAGGTGTATTGTTCTTGATAAGCACTATCTTCAGACCCGAAGAATACGTCATAATAACTTTCTTTTTTATAATTAGGCGTGCTATATAAGTCGTGGTTACCACGAACGATAGAATAGTTAACAACACCGTCCATACGGGCAATTTGTTGGCTTGCTATTCTCCATTCACCAAAGTTATCCTTATTTGTAATATCGCCTAAACCGAATACGTGTTTAACGTTTTTCGCTTCTACGTTATTTAAAACGTAATCGTAGATATTGCTAAGTTTACCTGGGTGGAATTCGGTAATTATTTGAGTGTCACCGATAGCCATAAATGAAAAATCGTAATCTTTTGGGATATAAATGTCGTTTTCAGTAAGCCAAGGTGTCGATAAAACGTATCCGTTTGCAGTTAAATCATTATACTTGCCCGAATCTATAGTAAATTCAAATGCAGTAATAATATTGCTATCATTTAAGGCAAGCCTGTTCATATCGCTTGCAATTTCAGCACTAGTCCTAACGTCGCTATAAACGGCAATTTGCTTTATTGCACCCTTAAAGTATTGCACATTGCCATCTCTTAAGTCAGAACCAACGGCAAACTTATTAGACATTGTATAGTTAGGCGTATCAAATTCTTTACTTGCCTTAATTTCACCATTTAGATAAACTGATGCAATATTGTTAGCCCAAGTAAATGCAATGTGTGTCCAGCCACTGCTTCTAACGTCAACGTCTTCAAACGTACAGTCGCCTGTAACGTCACTACTAACAACGTAATAAATACGTGGGTTGCCGTTTTCTTTAATTTCAAAGTTTAAACAAGCAGTAGTTGAAGTTTTGTAGTTACCAAAAATTACGCCACCCCTACCCGTAACGGTTGTAGGAAGGCTAATCCACGCTTCCAACGTTTGTGGTACAACATCAAACTTCTTGTTTAATTGATACGTCTGTGCTGCACTAAATGTCCTACCGTCTGTACTTGCCAAGGCACTGTAACCAGGAACAGAAAGTATTACGGCGAAAAACATTACAATACTGCAACAAAATGCAAGTGTTTTTGACGCTTTTCTTTTCATTTTCTTATCTCCTTAATCATTTTTTATGATTTTTGAAAAATTTTTTTCACATTTTTATTTGAAATAATATATTTTATTGAATCAATATACAGTGTATCATTACACAAGATACTTTGTCAACATATTATCATAATGTTGTATTAATATTATAATGGTTTTCTTTACCAAAAATCCTTTTCAGTTTTCTTTACCAAAAATCCTTTTCGGTAAGCGTATAAAAATCTCCGTCTATAAACCCTGCCATACGTAAATAGCGTTCTACTTCTGGACGTCTATCGTTGTAATTATCGTGTGAATCTGACCCGTAGGTGATTGGAATATTAAGTTCAAACAACTCTCTTAAAAATTCGGCATATTGACGTCTAAATTTTTCACTTGTCTTTGGCGAAAGGAAGAAGTGCGAATTACACTCAACGTATTTCCCATTTTCCTTTACGGCACAAGCCATTTCGTTATTCATTGAACGTGGTATAATTGAAAAATCTTCATACCACAACGCTTTTCCGTTATACCAAGGGTGACCTAAAATGGTAACCCTTTCGTCACAAGCAAGCCACATTTGTTGCCTATGCCACTCTTTTATACAAGCGTCTAAATCGGGTTGTAATGACCTTGCAAACGGAACATCCACCCTCCAATGTGCAGCACCTATCGCATAGCGTACACCAAGTTTAATAAGTTGTTCTTTAGTGTTTGCAAGTTCAATGTCGTATGGGTCGCTTTGAATTGGTGGTTCATACCCGTCTCTAACGCCAACCTTTTTTATATAATCAAATTCAGGTTTTTCAATAGGTGTAAGTTCCACACCAAGTACCATTTGTGGACAGGTCTTTTGCATTTTACTTACTGCTTCACAAGAATTTAATAAATCTTGTGTGAATTTTTGGTCGTTAAAATTAAGATGGTCTGTAATGCCAACGTTAATAAGCCCTTGTTCTTTTGCTTCTTTTGCTATTCTTTCAAGCGGGTTAGAAGCATCGTAAGAATGCTCGCTATGTATATGCCAATCTGATTTTATTATCATATCAATTCACAATCCTTTTTTTAATTTTAATTATTCATATGCACAAGAAACGCTGTTTTACCAATTCTTGGTGGCCCAAATATAATTGTTATCATAATTTTTGTTAAAACTGTTGACTTTTTTGATTTTTTAGAATATAATAATTATAGAACGTTGGGAGATATACGAATTAAGTTTCGGTGTCCCATAAATACGGTTAACTAGGTCCGTAGACGTTCTTTTTTTTTGCCTTTTACTTTTTAGTAATTGGCTTTATTTTTTTCTTATCTTTTTCTGATAAAATAAAATATCTCAATTATTTTTATACCTAATTTTTAATAATGTACGCTTTAACCATTTAGGTATCATATACTTTATTTTACCAATAAGAATTTGTTTTTTGTTTTTATTCTTAAAGTTTTGTTGTATCTTTTCTGCCGTTTCTTCACGAAACTCTCTAAGCAACTCTGTTCTTTCACTACTCGTATTGCTTGGGCTTGAAAGTTGCTTATTGTATTTTATGGCAACTTCTAAAGGAACTTCGTGTTTTTGCAAATTAAGTATTTCAAATACCTTAACAGCCTTTTCGCTATTTAATAAAACAAGAGAACAACCCTTTTCCACTTCAAAAGGAAGTTTTAATCCTTCTGCACCCCAAAAATCGCCTAACGTAAAATCTCCAACTCTATTTAAGTTTGCATATTCGCAAATATAACAACTTTCTCTATAAGTTGAACAAGCAAGATAATAATAATAGTAGTAGTTAGAATAATAATATTGCTTTTTATCAAAATTTTTCCCACTATCCGTTTTGAAACTTGCAATACCGGCCGCACTCCACCCAGCGTTTTTCTTAGAACGGAAATTATAATTGGTGCATACTGCGCCTTCTTCTTTTTCCAAAAAATCTATAAATTTATCAAAGTAGGCTTGTGACGCTACACCGTGACAAACCAAGTCAACGGTAAGTAAATTTGCATAATCTTTTTGCAAGTATTTTTTTAAGCCTGCAATTTGACAAGGCGCACCCGAATACAAAACTTGTTTTCCTGCTTTAAGGTCTACTTCGCATTGATTAAAAGTATCACCCGTGTTACTCTGCACGTATTTTGAACCGAATAACGTAGATAATTCTTTTTTATTGTCAACTCTAACGTGCGATACTTGTAAATGTTTTGTGTAAGCACAACCGTATACAACGCCACCTTTTTCCAAAACGCAACCTGCTATTGCACCAAAAACACCACCACTTGTTGCTTGAATTAACATATTTTCATCTGCAACTGCACAAGCATACGCCTTAGGACTTCTTCCTTCGTTTGGTTGTTTATTGATTGGGCAAACCTTGTCACACAAACCGCAATCTAAACACTCTGCAAAGTTTACGTTTGGATATAAAAATCCATTTTCGTCCTGTTTTAATTCAATGCAATTTTTAGGACACTTTTGAACACAAGCACCGCAAGCAGTACAATTTTTATCGTTCAACTTTATCATTTCAATGCCTTTTTAAGAAATTCTATGGAATTAGCGCGTTTTTCTTCAACCAACGTATTAACTTTGTCAAAATCAATATTTTCTTTTGAAACTTTATCAAGCAAAGAAAAATCATCTAATACACGGTTTTCTAAACCATATTCTTTCATCAACCATAAAAGTTTACTTGTATTTGTAGGCTTTAACTTTACGAACAACGTTGAATTTGTAATGATAGAAAGAACTGCACCGTGGAACGTGTCCGTTATTACTTCTTCTGCATTTACAAACCAATCAAACGCATCAAGGGGGTCAATGTTGATATTTTTGTCGCACCATTTATGGTAAAAACCTACGCTATATAATTTCAAGCCTTTTGCTTTTGCGTATGCCTTAATTTTTTGTACGTTTTCTTTTTCGTTCATCGTATTGTCATAAGAATAAACGAGAATATATTTTTCTTTTCTCTTTCTTCTCTTTTCTTTTGCACGTTTTATTTCTTCCGTATAGCCGTATAAAATAACAGGGTCGCAAACGATAGATGGCGTTTCGCCTAATAAAGAATTTACAATTTTCTTAGAATTTTCATCTCTTACAGAACAACTTGAAAGATGCTTTAAGCCTGCCGTAACAAATTCTTTTGAATACGTCTTATCGATAAACTCTTTCGTAGTAAAGCCGAAACTTGCCGCATAAGATATAACCTTGTCACAAGACACACCCATCCCGTAAAACCACGGGTTAAGCCCAGATTCAATGCTAAAAATTTCATCACTACCAATTACCACAAGTTCTAAATCTTTAGCGTGCGAATAAAATTCTCCAATCAAGTTTTGATTGGTACGAAAGTCTTTTAAAATTTTCCTTTTCTTAATATTGTATAGAGTTCTTCCAAGCCCTTTTTGAATAAGATACTTAAAATAGGTTGGAATAGACGCCAAAGAAATATTGTATTTTTTCGAGGCGTTTTCTGCCATAAAATCATAGTTTTTATTATATCTTAATGCTTTAGCCTCATACCCAAGCGTACCAAGTACTTTTGAAAGTGCATATAACTGTAAATGTGCACCGTGGTTATGTACGTCATAATGGGTAATGATACCAGTCTTTTTTTGCATTTTACACCTCTTAAACAATATTTTTACGCATCGTTTTTTTGTTGTCTATTTACGGGTTTTTTAATTTTAAATATTATAACACCGTGGCAACCTAAAATCAAGTACTTTGGTTTATTTAATACCCTGCGTAATCAAGTCAACAAAATAGCGTTAACACGTGATTGTGGTTGGCGCTATATATAATTTTTAATCTAAATGAAATACTTCGTTAATTTTTCTACAATATGGGCTGTTATCAGGGTTAGTTTCCATAATGTCTGCCATATAATCCCACCATTGTTTTGTTATTTTGTCGCCACCGCGGGCAGCCCAAACTTTTTCGTCCTCAATTTCAATATACTCAAACAAAAGGTCAGTTTCCGGGTCGTGAAAAATAGTATAATTTTTTCCACCGTCTCGGCTAATAGCCTCTATAAGTTCTGGCCAAAGTTTGGCGTGTCTTCTTTCATACTCCTCAACCTTTCCTGGATATAATTTCATTACTGAGCCTTTGCGTATCATATTAAACCTCCTTCTCAATTCCCGTAATTATCAAAAACATTTTTATAAAATAATTATATCACTTTTCCAACATGATTTTAACAATAAAAAATATTGCAAAAACCATACATAATTAAAAGGACAAACAAAAAAGGCGAGAAATTTCTCGCCTTTTATTTTGATTAAATATTAGTTTTATAACAAACTTATAATAGCACTTAACGCTGCTATAAGCACGAATAAAGTCGTAGCAACGGTTGACATCATCTTAATAAATATATCAAGTGCAACGCCTACAACGTCTTTACGAGTGTCACCGATAGTGTCACCTGTAACTGCTGCTTTGTGTGCGGCAGAGCCTTTACCGTGGCCTTCAAGTTTACCTTGTTCGATATATTTTTTAGCATTATCGAAAGCACCGCCAGAGTTACCCATAAAGATAGCACGTGGAATAGCAACTACGGTTGCACCAAGCAAGATACCAAGTACGAAGTTAACACCAAAGAAAGCACCGCCAATTAGAGGAACAGCCAATGCAATAATTGATGGGAACAACATTCTCTTAAGCGCAGAAGAAGTTGCGATTTTAACCAATTCATTGTAATCTGGGTCTTTTTCGCCAGCAAGAATAGCAGGGTCAGAAAGTTGTCTGTCACCAACGTTAGCAAGTTCTTTAGCAGAACGAATAGTGTTGTCAGTAAGAATTGCACTAAAGAATTCAATGAGAGCACCACCGATAATTAAGCCCGCAACGATAGGAATTAACGAATAAATATCAACAAAACTTGGTGGCTTAATACCTAAAGTAGTATAGTTGCCGATAAATGCAACGATTAATGAAACGGTTGCAAAAGCAGCAGAACCGATAGCAAAGCCTTTACCAATAGCAGCAGTAGTGTTGCCAACAGAATCTAACTTATCGGTAATAACACGAACGTCTGGAGCCAAATGGCAAGATTCAGCAAGACCACCTGCGTTGTCAGCGATAGGGCCAAAAGCATCGATAGAAACGGTAGTACCAACGAAGGATAACATACCAAGTGAAGCGATTGCAATACCGTAAGTTCCGCAAAGAACACCTGAAATCAATAATGATATAGCAATAACCAAAATTGGGAGCATACAAGAACGAGAGCCGACAGCATCACCCTTAGTTACAACGAATGCTTCGCCTTCAACAGAGTATTCTGCAATTTGTTTTGTAGGGTTAAACTTATCGCTAGTGTAGTATTCAGTGATAGCACCGATTGCCACGCCACTAATAATGCCAAGAACAGCGCAAATCCAAGGCGATACCCAACCGATTTTGAAATTTAAGCCACTTAATAGGCTATCCTCAACTTTGCCGAAAGCCAAGTAAGCGGCAACACCACAAGTTATAATTGATACTCCAGCAGATATATAAGTTGCAAGGTTAAGTTCTTTAGAAGGGTCGTCACCCATCTTTTTGATTTGAGCATAAATCAACCCAATTATACAACCAAGAAGTCCACCACCTGCAATAACAAGAGGGAAAATGTAGGTTGACATAAACAACGAACCTGTTGAAGATGCAGATAAAAGACCTATTGCAACGATAATAGAAGCAGACATAGTAGCAACGAAACTTTCAAGTAAGTCTGAACAGTTACCAGCAATATCGTTAACGTTATCGCCGATAAAGTCAGCAATTACGTTAGGAACACGGCTGTCGTCTTCAGGTAAATCGTTACGAATTTTACCTAAAATATCAGCAGAAATATCAGCAGCCTTAGTAAAGTTACCACCTGCCACACGGTTAAACATAGCAACGGTAGAACAACCTAAAGAATATGCCGTAACTCTCATAACTGAAGCGTTGGTAAGTAATGCGTCGATTACCACGATACCGCACCCTTCATACGCTTGTATACCACTACCAGATAAGGTGGTAAGACCTTGTAAACTTTGTGGACCAACACCACTAAGTAAAACTACTACTAAAAGCCCTAACAAACCAAGTGCTTGAACTGCTAAACCACTAATAGAACCACCACTAAGTGCAACCTTAACGGTTTTGCCAATAGAAAGCGTTTCTTTAGCAACGTTTGCCGTTCTTACGTTTGCATAAGTAGCACTCTTCATACCTAAAATACATACTACACTACTCATCAACGCACCTAATATGTAAGTTAGACCACTAAACTTTTCAATAAATAAAGAAAGTAATAATGCAATTACTAATACTACTATGCCAATTGTAGTGAATTCCTTTTTAAGAAAAACCCCTGCACCTTCACGAATAATTGCACTCATCTTTACCATACGTTCATTGCCTTCTGGCAATTTTTTTATCTTTACGTAATTAAAAATTACGTATAAGACAGCCAAAACGCAAATTACAAGGCAAATAACTAACCATGTTTTGCTCATATTTCTCTCCTTTGTGAGTTTATTAAAGCCAACTTTTTGACCATTATATATTATATAACAAGTTCCGTTATTTTGAAAGTGTTTTTTAAAAGTTTTTTTGCAAAATATATGAAATTTAAAAATTTTTTTAACCTTGTATTTTTTGTTATGACAAACGAACTTTTTTTGTCTTTAACAAAACAACTTTTCTCTAATTAAACCCATCTATACTGTTTTCTATAAAAAGAACGGACAGGTATTTACCTATCCGTTTTTGTTTGGTTGCACAAGTTGTAATTTAATTGAACTATTTAGTTATAAATGGTCAGTCGGCTTGATTTTAAGTTTGTAATAGATAAAACACAAAAGGCGAGAATTTTCTCGCCTTTTAACTTATTTTTTAATAAATATAACTCTAAGATTTTTTTACTTGTTGACATATTGCCGGCTCTTGCTTTTCTATTTTCACACCTTTTACTTCTACTAATTTAGTAGACATAACTGAACAAATATCTCTGTCAAATAAGACAACATTTTTTCCACCTGTATTTAATGAACTATCAAAGTATATTCCATCAAAATTTAAATCAAGTTTTTTTATATATTCTGCTATATATTGAGTAGGTATGTATTTATTTGTTTCGTTATAATTAGGAACAGAAAACTTTTCGCAAATAATATCAAATAAATTTATTAGTTCCCCTTCTTTATGTTCATTAAATATCGTCAAATTGAACAGTTTTACGTCTTTTTTAAGTTTCAGTTTCGCCAAACTAACAGTCTGTCCAATAGATGGTCGAACTTCATAGATAGGGGTATCCTCATCTTCACACGCATAAATATAACTTATCCCTTCTGGATTTGCTCTACCTGCAACTCCTCCTTTCTTTGGCGGTAAAGACTCTTCTGCATTATAACCTTTAAATTTATCACTATTATACTTTTTTAATGCATCTCTCAAATATTTTAATTGCGAATCACCATCTTCCTTATCGTCCATAAATGGTAACATAGAGATTGTTAAATTAGTCATGGTTCTTTGCTTTATTTCTTCAATTGTTTGTCCTTTGCTTTTTAAAACTTCTTTATATTTTTCAATAAATTTTGTTGTAGCATTACCATTATATATTCGAGCTCTATATAAAACTTTATCTTTTGGAATTATAATCGCATGTTCATCAGCCTTCGTTGCTATTTCCTTCAGAATTTCATTTTCGATAAAGAATCTATTATTATATAAAATCTCTTCTTCAAACTTGTCCCAAACATCTAAAAGTTCATCTTTACGCTGTGCATATAGTATAAACAAAATAATAGTGAACCAAGCCTCTCTATCCTTTTCCTCTTGATCTATACTCATATTTGTTTTTCTTTCGTCGCTCAAAATATTA
>JAZQVG010000160.1:0-9609 GCA_045631625.1 Christensenellaceae bacterium | reverse complement strand
ACGCAAAAAAGCAGCAGAAGTTATTACCACTTCGGTACTTGCATCAAAATTAGTTACAGCAAAAACTATTGCTGCAATTGACCAAAACACAGTAAGAGATATTGCGTTTAGTTATGGCGGTGACGAGGGCGTAAACGGTGCAGCATATCTTTTCCTTAACAAAGAAGATTTATACGATCTCGGTAAAGTAAGAGGCTCTAACGAAAAGAAAGCGGTATTTGATATTAGTTTTGATGCTAACCCTAATACTGGCACTATCAAAGACGGTGGCACGGCTGTTAAATTCTGCCTTAATAAAAATCTTACAAAAGGCACTATGCTTTACGGACAACCACAAAATATTGAACTTGACCTTTTCTCTAACTACGAAGTTAAAGTTAGTGAAGATTTTATGTTCGATACTCTTATGGACGCGATCCGTGGCGATGTTGAACTTGGTGCAGAAGTAGTAGCAAAAGGCGGTATTATTAAGATTACCGTTGGTGCTTAATTAACTAAAAAAATTGCGTGACGGGTTAGGTTGCCTCCTCCCGTTGCGCTCCTTAAAGTGAGGGTGATTAAATGCAAAACGAAATTATAGCAAATATGACTAATTTAGGTGATAGCGGACAAGACAAATTCGTAAAGAATTGGACGGAATACGCTAAACTCACATTGCACGAGCAAGGTGTTAGTTACAAGTTTATAAATAGTGAGGGTGCAGCGTACATTTTGGCTAAAATCGTTACCGATGTAATCGAGGACGGTACTTTATCAAAAGCAGCCGAAAGTATGATAGCAACATTGCGAGTAAATCACCCTCACAGCGAGGATCAAAGCGATGTATAAACCAGCGAGCATAAGAGAATTTACAACAACGGCAACGCATAAAAAACCAACAGCCGAAACGAAGAACGGGCGCACCGTAAAAAGTGATTATAAAGCCGTAGGAACGGTTAGAGGTAAGTTTAAGTTAAAAGGCACACAAGAAATAACCGCAAACGGTTTAACCGTTGTAAACGATAAAACAACCTTTACAACTTGGTATAAAGCCGATTATGAGGCGAGTGATATATTAACTATTGGTGGTGCTGATTATAGAATAATAGGCACACCAGAAAATGTAGAAATGCGAAACCGTTATAGCGTGCTAATGCTTGAAAAGATAAGCGGAGGTGCTTAATGGCTAAAAAGGGGTTTAGTTTAGACTTTGGCGGTTTTTTAGATTTTGCTGAACAGTTAGACAACCTCGGTGGTAGCGATGCGCTATTAAACGCAACCGTTAAAGCACTTGACGAAAGCAAAGAGTATGTAAACAATGCCGTTAGTGAGGCTATGAATAGTAGCGAGTATAACTTTGACGGTACGGGGTACTCACAACAAGAGGCACGCAAAAGCCTACAAGAAATATCAAAAATGCCAGTAATGGTAGAGGGTACGGTTGTTAAGGCTTATACGGGTGTTGATTTAGCAAAAACACCAGAAGTAATTATACTTGCGGTTACGGGTGCGCCTAACCGTGCGAAAGATACAAAATTAAGTAACGCAGTTAGGGTAAAAGGCAAAATTAGAAAAGAAGTAGATAAAATACAAGAAGAAGTATTTAACAAGGCTTTAAGGGAGGCGCTAAACAATGGTTAAATTACAAGACGATTTAATTATATTCAATAAGAACGGTGAGCGAATACCCGTTTACATTGAGGGCGATGCGCCAACCGAATTACCTAACGAATATTACACAGTAAGCGAGGACTACACCAGCAACTCCGTAAGCGCTGATAACAAGGCGAAAGAGCATTTATACGAGTTTACCCTTAAATGGTACACAAAAGATGCTACAAGGCTTTACAACGGCTTACAAGAGGCTATAACGCTCTTATTAAGCAAAGGGTACGATATAGAGGGTGTAGGCTATAAAAATTCAACATACCAAAATACTTGGTTTAGCCGTATGGTTGATGTTGAAAAATTAGAAAATTTGGAGGAATAAAAAAATGAAACAATTTAGAGGTTGTAGTAGATTATATTACGCAACTTATACAGTTGAAGACGGTGCTATAACTTTCGACAAACCTAAAAAAGTTGGCGAAGTTAAAAGCATTTCTCGTGAAATCGCAAGCGAAAACGAAGAAGTATGGGCAGACAATAAATTAGACGATACCACTTTTGGTGGTACTGCGGTTACTCGTACTTTTGGTTTAACGAGAATTGATCCAGCCGTAGAGGCTGCGTTACTTGGCAATACTGAAATTACAGTAGGCTCTAACAAATTGTACGGCACACCAGCAGACGGCTCGGCAAGACCGTATTTAGCGTTTGGTTATGCTTTGCACGACGGCAATGTAAACCAACCTTGCGAGGTTGTTTGGGCATATAAGGGTATTGTTAACTCAATTACTAAAACGGCAAATACTATTGACCGTGGTACTGGTAGTGAGGGGCAAGAATTAAATGTAACCTTTAACGCAGTAGATACACCGTGGACAAAAACAAGCGGTAACGAATTAGATTTCTATATGCCACTTGATAGCAAAGTAGATAATACTACGATTGTTAACAAATGGTTTGCAAAGGTTATTACACCAGACAACGCAGAAACAGAATTAGCGTAAATTTTAATTTAAGGAGGCAACAAAATGAACGCAGTGTTAAATGTTTACAAAGATTGTACGAGCGATAAACCAACTAAAACATATACTTGCAAAAGGCTTTTATTAGGTGTTAGCAAAAAAATTCAATCGTTAAGCGATAATTTAAAAGGCAAAACCGAGCAAGAGCAAGAGCAAATTACTATTGATATATTAAAAACTATCTTTCCTAATTTTGATAGTGAAGATTTTAACTATATTGATCCTACCGAGTATATGACTTTTGTTGCGGCTATTGCGAGCGAAACAAACGAAATTGTAACGAACGCAGCAAAAAAATAACTACGGGAGGAGGCGGTACAAACGGTACTCCTCCCGTTTTTAAAACAACGGACGAAATATTTTTTGATTTAATAGACTGTTTATGTAATAGGTTTGTTGGCTTATCACCGTTTGAAGTATTAAACAGACCAACACGAGAAGTATTTGACTTGTATGTAGATTGCATAAACCACGATAAGAACGAAACGCAAAGTAACCAGCAAGATGTTTGGGTTACGAGCGAGAACGCAACTTGGCATTAAAGGAGGTGTGTTAGATGCCAGACGAAAGAACTATAACAACCGTCTTTAAGGCTGATATATCTAATTTTAGCGCCAGCACGCAACAATTAAACCGTTATGTAGCGCAAGTTAACAGCGAGTTTAAAGATGCTACGGCATCTATGAATAAGTGGAACGATAACGCAGACGGTTTGCGTGCAAAGATAACACAATTAAACGGTTTGTATGATGCCGAAACAAAAAAATTAAAAGAGTTAGAGGCGCAATATAACGATTTAACCGAAGAGCAAAAAAAGAACTCTGCGCAAGGGCAAAAGTTAGCAACGGCTATAAATAACCAAAGCGCAAAGGTTAAAGAAACAAAAAAGAATATAGACTATTACACCGATAGTTTAAAAGAGTTAACCGATGCTGGTGTTGATACCAAAGAAGAACTCGAAAAAATAAATAAGCAACTTGAAGAACAAGAGCAAACCGCAAGTGATTTAGGCGGTGGCATACTGAAAGGGGCGGCGATTGGCATTGCTGGTATAGGTGCAGCGTGTGTAGGTGCGTTTTCTGCGATTAAGAGCATTGTTGACGAAACAAAAGAACTCCGTACGCAAATGGGTATGTTAGAAACTACCTTTACGCAGCAAGGGCATAGCGTAGAGGCATCTAAAAAAACCTATGACGAGTTATTTAGTGTTTTAGGCGATAGCGGTAAAGCAACCGAGGCATCGCAACAATTAGCACAGATAGCGAAAACCGAAAAAGAGTTAAACGATTACACTAACATTTTAACGGGTGTGTACGCTACATTTGGCGATAGTTTACCAGTTGAGGCATTAGCGGAGGCAATGAACCATACGGCAAATTTAGGCAGCGTACAAGGAAATTTAGCCGATGCGTTAGAGTGGAGCGGTGTAAATGTTGACGATTTTAACGCACATTTAGCAACGCTTAACACAGAAGAAGAAAGAGCAGCGTATATCAACGAAACGCTTAACGGACTTTACGGCGATACGGCAACAAAATATAAAGAAGTTAACGCAGAAGTAATAGCGGCAAACGATGCGCAAAACAAATACAACCAAGCAATGGCAG
This sequence comes from Christensenellaceae bacterium, assembly GCA_045631625.1. GTDB lineage: Bacteria > Bacillota > Clostridia > Christensenellales > Borkfalkiaceae > UBA1259. The sequence goes on along the minus strand of JAZQVG010000160.1, from coordinate 5,393 downwards.
AGGTTGGCGAAAAAGCGCAACCAGTTATAACTAAATTCCAAGAAACAATGGCAGATCTTTTGCTTAATGTTTTACCGCCGTTTTCTACTGCGCTTTCGTGGGTAATTGATAACCTTGATATTTTATTGCCTATAATCGGCTCGGTAACGGCTGGCATAGTGGCACAGAGCGCAGCAACTAAAATTAAAACTATAACCGATTTAGCAGCCTCGCAAGGTATTAGCGTTATGACTTTGGCGCAGAAAGGCTTAAACGCAGCGTTTAAAGCAAACCCAATAGGTTTAGTGGTAACAGCAATAGGCTTGCTTGTAACCGCCTTTGTAACGCTCTGGAATAAATGCGAGGGGTTTAGGAACTTTTGGAAAGGTTTTATAAATGTAATTATAAGTGGTGTAAATGCGCTTATAAAAGGCTTAAACAAACTTAAAATTGATATACCAGACTGGGTGCCAGGCATTGGTGGCGGTAAACTTGGTTTTAACATGCCGTTGATACCGAAACTTGCAAAAGGTGGTGTAGTTGATAAGGCTACGCTCGCAATGGTTGGTGAGGCTGGTAAAGAAGTTGTAATGCCGTTAGAAAAAAATACGCAATGGATCGACAAGTTAGCCGATAGAATAAGCGCAAAAGGCGGTAGCCAGAATAACACTTATAATATCACTAACAAGTTTGAGAAAATGGAAACGAGCAAACACGCATTGCATAAGGCTAATTTAGAAACGAAACGAATATTAAGAGGTGCAACAGTATGAAGTTAACTTTAATAAACAAAAACAATCAAGTTTTAGACCTCTTAAATAATAAAAATAGATTTATATTAGTTGGCGCAGAGGGTTTGCACGGCATCGAAACTGATATTGCTGAAAGCCAAACACCGTATGCAGACGGTACAGTTATAGAAAGCGTAAAAGCCTTGCCTCGTGGTATTGAATTAACTTTTACTTTACGGGGCAATGTTAAACAAAGTATAGACTACTTTACAAGCGTAGTTAAAAGTAAGCAGTTAGTAATCTTGCGAGAAGTTGAGGGTGATAGAGATATAACTATACAAGGTATAGCAACTATACCGCCTTATACTCGTATGATGCAAACTTGCAAAATCACTTTAACTATTTATTGTGGGCAGCCGTACTGGGAAGATATAAACGAAGTAGTAGTGTTAATAGATAAATATGTTAACTTATTGTATTTTCCAGAACAAGGGCAGTATTTTATTGAAACGGGCAGACCGTTTGGGGCGATAGATTTGTCGCTAATTAAAACTTTTTCAAACACAAGCGATACTGCCGTAGGTATGCTTATGAGTATTGTTGCTTTGGACGAAGTAGTTAACCCTAAAATTATTTGTGATACTGGCGAGCAAAAAGGCTGGTATATGGCGCTTAACATAACTCTTAAAGCAAATGACGAAATAAATATAAGCACGGTTAAAGGCAATAAATATATAACTATAAACGGTTTAGATATTTACGAGGGCGAGCCTATATTAAATAAATTAGAGTGGCAAGGTTTAGACTGGTTACAACTTGAAACTGGCGATAACACTTTTAGTGTAACTACTGAAAATGCCGAAACGAACGCAAATTTATACTTTAATATCGTTTATAAAGGTAGGTATGAATAATGATACCTTATGTAGAGATTAGAGATAAATACACTTATAAAACTGTTAGCCTTGTAGAGCCGCAAGAGTGCTGGTTTGAGTTATCGTATCAAGATGTGGGCGAGTTTGAGGTTTATTGTAGAGCAACGCAAGCAAACCTACAAGCATTGCAAAAAGGCAGATATGTAACGATACCTAACAAGCGTTTTATCTGGGTTATAACGGCTATTAAATATACTTTTAATGCTGGTGGCTCTCGTATGATTAGCGCAACGGGTTACGAGGCAAAATGGCTTTTAAATAAGCGCTGCATATTAACACCGAAAGAGTTAAGCGGAACTATTACTACTGCCGTTTATAGCCTTGTAAATAGCAATTTAGGAACGGTAGCAAGTGACGAACGCAAAATTACAAACTTTACGGTAGATACAAACAATTTACTTATTGATATAAGCGGTACACAAGCCACGAGAGGCAATTTATTAGAGTATATTAACACTTTACTTAAACTTTATAATTGTGGCTCACAAGTGGTTTTTGAGGCTGGTAAATTAGTTTATAAAATATTTACTGGTGGGGTAAAAACGGCAAGCGTTAGGTTTAGTCAATCGTTAGATAATTTATTATCAAGCGAGTATTTAACTGACGATGTAAATAAATCTACTTTTGCATTAGTAGTTAGCACTTTTGAAGAAACAGACGAGAACGAGCAAAAACATAAAGTTGATTACTTAAAAGAGGTAAACAAAAATAATACGGGAATAGATCGAGCCGAAATTATCGTAGAAAGCAACTTGTCAACAAAATATGAAGATGCAAACGGAGTAGAGCAAGAAACTACACCAAATAGCGATTTATATCAAAGTTGGCAAGTGCAAGAGGGTACAAACAAACTTGCTGAAAATGTAACGATAGAAGAAATTAACGGCGAGATAGATTTATTAAACTCTAACTATGTTTTTGACGAAGATTTTTTCATAGGCGATATGGTGAGAGTGCAAGACGAATATTTTAATTTTTATATAGATACAAAAATATCTAAATACACGATAAAACAAGATGCAAACGGCTACGGCGAAGAGGCGCAGTACGGCGAGTAAGGAGGAATTATGGAAAAGGCTTTATTTTTTAACGCATTACCAGATGCAACGAGTGTTACTGGTTATGATAAGAATTATAACGCAGACGATATAAGCGATTGGTTATCAATCATTTGGGAAACGGGCATTTGCAAAACAAATACCGTTGACACATTGCCACAAGGTTTAAAAGTTGTTGAAAGTAGTGGTATGAGCGTAAATGTAAACGCTGGCTTTGGCGCAATCAAAGGTAAAGCGTACAAAAACGATGCAGTTAAAAGTTTTATACTTACTTCAAACGGAACTACTGCAAATAGATACGATTATATCGTGCTTAAATATGATAATAATTTAAGCGTAAGAGATATTAAATTAGAGTTACGCACGGGTACGAGCGCTATACCTACGGCAGAGAGTTTAACACGCTCTGGCAATGTTTACGAGTTAATGCTTGCGTATATTACGGTATCGCCGAGCATAACAAGTATATCACAATCAAACATAACAGATACAAGGGGCGATAAAGATTTATGCCCGTGGTTTACGGCTATAAAGGGTTATGGCGATTATTACGATGCAATCGTACAAACACACGAAAGCACAGTTATATTATCAAGCGCAAGCACAACCGTTATAACTGATTTACCAAGCAATTTGTATAGTAATAGATATTCACTTATAGAAGTTTATACAAACGGCTTAAAAGAGCCAGAAACGGCTTATACGGCGGCGGTAGATAGTGGTTATATAGTTATAACCTTTACAACCTTAAAAGCCTCTGGTGCGCAAATAACGGTTAAATTAGATAACTTTATAGACGGTGAGGGTATGCAAACGGCATTAGCGCAATATAATGCGCTCGTGCAAGAGGTAGCAAACCTTAAAACGGCTAACGAGTATAATTATATCTGCAACGGTGTTAATGACAACATTGAAATTAGCAATCTGTATAACAGCATCATTGCTAACAAAACGGTGGTTGGTGGCAAATATAAGATTAACATAATTGGTAATATTGGCTTTACAGCAGCAGCGCAAGGTAGTGGAACTACCGCAAGCCCTTATATATGGTTTAACTTAAACTATTCTAATGTAGATGTGATTTTAGATTTTGCAAACTGCTCGGTGCTTAATATACCTATTGCAAATGGCACAGATAACATTATTTTTGGCGGCGAAAATATAACGATTAAGAACGCTTATATTATTGCAGACAACATTAACACTGACACGGTAGCGGTAGTATTTAGTGGTGTAAATGGTTTTATTCAAGTTGAAAATTGTAGTTTTAGAATTTACGCATACAAACACAGTTGCATAGCGTATCACGGTACATTTATTCATTGTGACGGAGTTGTTGCCAACTCTATAAACAACTCGTACTGCTTTATACCGAACACAAACGGTTTAATACGCTTGGACGGTGGCGAATACAGAGCATACACAAAAGATAACAATGTAGCGTGTGCGATATTAGGGCAAGGCACAACAGATGCAGTTAGTATATTAAGAGGTGTTAACGCATCTACCGAGGCAAGAAGTGGTTATTACCAAAAGAACTCCATTGTACAACTTGCTGGCAGTGGAGTAGTGAACTGCTCCGATCTCATAACAACATTACCCGTATCGGTTGTTAGCGGTATATCTAATGTTACTGGTACGATTAACAAAAACAAACTCGGTAAGTTTTAGAAATATACGGGTAATATACAAACACCCGTAAAAAGCCTATTTAACCGCATATAACGGCTTTGTTCTTGAAAGAATACGAATAATTAAATAAACCCCTTAAAGCCTATTAAATCAAGGTTTTGAGGGGTTTTAATATTCTGCAAAATAGTATAAAAATACCTAAAATAATACTTATAATATACAAGTAATATACAAGGTTAATAGTTAAATAAATCAATAGCCTTTAATAAATCGGTTGTATTAGTATCGGTGTAATGCTCTGTTATATCTGTATCACTATGCCCAACAATACGCTTAACGGTTAAGCGGTTAATATTCAAACGGTGCGCTTGCGATATAAAGGTATGCCGTGTTTCGTGTAAAGTGTGGTTTAGGTTTAGTTTTTTAGCAAAAGGGTTATACCTATCTTTGCGGAAAGTGTCCGTACCAAAGCCTCTACCTAAATTATTTACAAATAAGCACGGTTTATTTGGGTTGTAATGCTTTTCAACTATCGGTAATATATCTTTATGTATCGGCACAAACCGAATACCAGAGGTGGTTTTAGATTTGTCGATAAAAAATAGCCTCTCGGCAATGTTTACATTTTTGGTTTTTAATTCTACCAACTCGCTTATGCGCATACCAGTATATAATAATACTAATAACATATCGGCAACTATATGCCCTTGCATCGTCCATATTTGGTCGATCTCTTTTTTTATAAACGGTATTTTATCGGTTTTCTTTTCTACCTTTTCTATCTCTATAAACTCACTATAATTTTTATCGCAAATATCGTGCTTTAATGCGTATGCGTACAGTTGCGAAAAAAAGACCTTAAAAGATGCTACATAAGATGCGGTTTTATGGCTATCTACAATACCTTGCAAATGCGCTGTTTTTACTTCCTTAAACGGCATATTATAAAGGCTCTCGCATTTTTTATAAAGCATCGTATAATTTTTAGCGGTTGATATTGCTATTTTATCGTATTTGCGCTTGCTCCACTCGGTATAAACCTCGTTAAAGGTTGTTTT
>JAZQVG010000159.1:0-14341 GCA_045631625.1 Christensenellaceae bacterium | reverse complement strand
CACCTTTTTTGTTTAATGAATTTATATGCTAAATCTATAAGTTTGTAGGCAATTTTAGGTTTTTCGTCACGGATTATAAATCCTTTCTTGAAAATACCGATTGCTACTTTAACTTCTAGGTGGGAACTTATCGCCCGAACTATTTTAGGTCTTGACAACCACAAGTAGTCTTCAAGTTCGCTTAAAGTGACCCACTCATTATCATTTTCGGCGATAGCACCTGCGATTAAAGCGACTTCTGGACCAAATAATCTAGCGTATTCGGTTGTAATTCGTATGGTCGGGGGTTTTTTCAATTTTTTCTCCTTTGGTTGATGTAAATAGGTATAACATATCTTTTCTAGAAGTAAACAAAAAAATTAGTTTTTTTTTATGAAATAAAAATAGTGGACAAACCCGATTTTTTAATTATAATGGTTATGACCAGAAAAAAGGAGTTTATATGGCAAAACGATGTGGCGTTGTTTGTATTACAAACGGCAAAAAGTTCAAAAGTATTAAAGACGCGGCTAAATATGCCGGAATTCGTAGTCCGTGGACAATGGGCGTGAAAATGTCCGTTGCTGGTGGTTTTGTTGACAAAGAAGGTCGTGAATACCACCGTGAAAATCCAATGCAGACTAAGAACAAATACAAGAACACGGGTAAGGAATTGGCGGTAATTAAACAAGAATATATGCGTCAACCCGAATCCAAAACCAAACAAATAGATATTTCAGAAATAATTTACGATAAAATTGGCGAAATATGTATTAAATCTGGGTGCTGGGAAGATGTTTCAGCCCTATTAAAAACCTATAAATTATTCAACCAAAAGGATTAAAAATGGAAAACAATGAACGGTTTATAAAAATTAGTTTTAATGAAGACGGTATAACATTTGAAGGTCGTAATGTATGTAAAGCCGATGTAGTTTGTGCTTTGTTTACTATTATGTCGGAAGTGGACCAAGAAGATTGTAAACACTATGTTTCGTTGATTCGCAGGGTTGGTAAAGCCGTAAAGGAAGCCGAAGCCTTAGGCGATGTTGTTGAAAAATTAAAAAATGCGTCCGACCTTATTAAAAAGGCAAATGAAGAATCCAAACCAAAGGAAGAAAACAATGCAAAATAGTACACCCGAAGAAATCAAGAAAAGAAAAGAAATGTTAGGGGAAGTCACTAAAAGGATTACCATACATTTTTCTGAAAAAGGTTTAGCGGTTGACACTACGGAAACAGGTGTTAGCACAATAAACCTAATTCAAGCGATGTTGGCTTTGGGCTCTTTAATTGAAAGGGACGAGTTTACACGGGCTATTAGTATATTGGACGATTACCCTAAAATAGAACGGTTGGTTAAACTTGCCAGCAAAGCATTGGAAAAAAAGGAAAAGGAAAATGGCGTTTCAGAATAAAAATCTATCTGTTTTGGCGTATGCTAATGGATTTACCCTTTGGCATTATGCGTCAGAAGATTTAATGGAAGATATAACCAAAGACGGTTATTTTGACCCGATTTATACATTAGTTGGGTTAGGCGATATATTTATCATAAATGCGTCTGATACGACTAAAACCTTGTTCTTAAAGAACATTAAACCGATGAAATTGGCAGAAATGGGAGAACTGAGATGAAGTTTTTAACGATTTTATGGTATTTTATTTTAATGGTATTGGGTGATTTTATCATTGTTAGCACAGGTATTAGTATGCCTTGGGTATTAGCCTTATCTGGAATATGGGGCTTTTATCTTGGAACTAAATTAGCAAAAACCGTAAGAAGATGGTAAAATTAAAACTCAACTTTTCTGGTAAACAATGGGGAAAGGAATTATATGACGCTTTGGGGTTTAGGACTAAGGCTTTCGTATATTCCTTTGGAACCATTGAAGGTATTTATACTGAAACCGAAGACGGCGGAATAGACATTATTGCCGTTGATAATTTAGAACCACACAACGGGCATTTTGATTTATTTTTAGACGCTTTGGAAAGGTATAAAGAACGAACAGGTAAAAGAATAGCGATATGTGCTTTCTTGAACCAACGCCTATATTGGCACATAAGGAAACGGGAAGGGTGGGGCAACTGCTTTTCCACAATGGACAGGTTAGAATATTATGGTAAACAAAAGGAAGGTAAAAATGACAATAGAATACAGCGGACAGGACGGCAAGACGGAGTTCTTGTGTAGGTTAGAAGATATTGTGGCGTTTTATCACACGGCGGGACACCGGTTAGGGCGTGATATAGTCCCAGATACTTATACGATTATTGTAGGTAAACAAGCGACAAGTTGGATTGAAGTGTCGGAAGGGTGTTATAATTTTGTAAAATCAAAATGGGTAGATTGGGCGAACTAATATGTTTTTATTTAATAATGAAGTTTTAACAATAAAAGGGCAACCCGTAATGGTGACCCGTAAGAAAAAAAGGAAAATAAATGGCAGTACGGTGGCGAGCCCGACTTTTGATACAGACAGACCCGACAAGCAAATTGACCGATAATATAGTGCCAGACGCAATTTATAGCAGTGCCAAGCGGGAATCGGCAATAAATGGTATATTACCTTATGCTTTAACTATGTCGGACGATGATACGGTAAAAATTAAAATCATTGTTGAGAAAGTGGAGTATGACGATGGACAGACCGAAAATAAAAGACCTTAAAAAGATTTATAGAACCTTTGACGGTTTTTTCTTGTCGGGTGACGCAATACTCGGTACTTATGTTTGTATGTGGGAAAGTCCAAAATCTAATCGTATTGTTAAATCATTACGCAAGCGTGGTTATATTTGTATTTATGATAATCAAGGGCTTGGCGGTAGGTGGTACATAAAAAACGGTGAAAAAAGATGAGATGTCCTATATGTAATATGGTTTTAACTAAGGATTGGTTAGGTAATCTTTTTTGTGGTAATTCCCAATGTATATTGTATGGTAAAACTATGAAAGCACGAGCAGGAAGAATAAAAAGGATTTCAAATGCCTGATATAATTTATTCTATGATAGTTAAAGATTATTATGTAGGGCAAGACGGCAATGTGTGTCGTAGAGTGATGGGGGTTGCTTTTAAGAAATTGAAACAATATAAAAATAGATATGGGTATATGACAATAAGTATAAGAAGAAAAACATACCTTGTTCATCGTTTAGTGGCAAACGCTTTTATTCCCAACCCAAACAATAAACCGCAAGTAAACCATAAAAACGGTATAAAGACAGACAACAGGGTTGAAAACTTGGAGTGGGTGACACAAACAGAAAACACAAGACATTCTTTTAACTGTCTTGGCAGAAAAAGCGGTATGTTCGGTAAAATCGGCAAAAACAGCCCGTACTCTAAACCTATTTTACAAATAAAAGACAATAAGGTTATTGCGAAGTTTTATGGAACACACGAAGCAGAAAGAATTACTGGAATAAAACATCAAAATATACAAAGTTGCTTAAAAGGTAAATATAAGCAAAGTGGTGGGTTTATATGGAAATATGAATAAAGGAGTTGATTTTGCCTGATATAACGATGTGTGAAAACTTTGAGTGTCCATTACGGGGATTGTGTTATAGGTATAGGGCTATACCATTTGAATATCAAAGTTTTTGTTTTTTTGTACCTAATTATAAAAAATCTTCCGAGTGGTCGGTTATAGATTGCGACTACTTTTGGGATGTTCGTGGACATTCGTATAGGTTAGAAGATAGGGAAAAATTAGACGAAAAGTATAAACGAATACCACGGATTGTAAAAATGGCAAAGGAAAAGCAAGATGACTAGGATTAAATGGTACCCGCCAGAAAAAATGCCGATATGTGACGCCTTTGTAGTATGTGAAGACGGAACTTTTATATGGCGTAGTTGGGACAGTGCCGCCCCGGGTTGGTGGGAACGGTTGGTTAAAGAAAAAGGAATAAAGAAATGGCGAAAAATATTCAAAACAAAATAATAACTAAAATACATAATAATATACTTTATGCCGTATTTATCGGTTGTAAGGGCTATTTTAATGACCGTAAGCACGATAAGGCATTAAAGGTTTTAAGTAAATATTATCACAGTATTGAAGCAAAGGACAACATTTACGCTGATTGGTTGCCGTTGTTTAATTGGAAGGAAGGCTCTTTATGGTTCTATATAAAACAGGTTCGTTATGGACAATATTTTAGCCAAAAACGGCAAAAACAGGACGAAATAGATAATATGTTGTCCAATAAAAAATTATGGGAAGATAAGACAGAAGACGAAATAAGGGAAGATGTCTATGCTATGGTAAACGGTTTAACCGACACTAAAAAACCAAAATATGTTAGAAAAAGGGGCAAAGATGACCGACACAGAAAAGGCATTAAACATCGTTGATTGGTTATTACACCACAATAAAAACCTAACCAAACAACAAGAACAGAAATTATATGAATTACAACTTATACTTCAAGGGGATTAAAATGAGTGAAGAACCGAAAACCGTTTGTGTGGATGTATATTTGCCAGTAATGAAGATTTTAATTAAAAAATACGGTGATTTTAAGGTGTCGCCAGAATTACACAATTTTATAATAGAATCCCTTGCCGATATTTGCGGTATGATTGAAGATGTAAACAAAAGGAAAAACTAAAATGATAAAAAAAATAATATACGGTTGGCAATCTTGTGGCAAAAACGCAGAGTATAAAGAACCAGAAAGATATGTTGTTTATGATAAAATAAATGATTTAATTGACGCTATAAACCACCACGAAGATATAATTCGTCAAATTGGCGAGTGGGGTAGCAGTAAAGGTGAGTGTTTATGGTGTGAAAACATTACCGATTTTGCTAATAAGGACTTATGTGCCGAACAAAAAAAGTGGGTTGGGAAATTATGTCGTTTTTGGTATAGTAATGAGAAATATGCGGACTTGGGTATATTACAGGCAATAACACCTGCAAATACTCCAAATAAATATCTAAAAAAAGATTCTTACAAGTGGTATTCAAATTGCGAACCTGTATTGCCTGATGACGATATAATTTATAAAAAGGATTAAAAATGAAAGATATTAAATATTTTGAGCAAAAATGTGAAAGGTTAGAAAAAGTTATCACAATGCGTGAGTGCCAATTACGGTGTGCGTGTGACGGAATAATGGACATTTTAGAAAATTCATTGGCGAGTGAAAACCCTGCCGCTAAAATAGGGTATGTTCACGCAGTCGCATATAAAACATTAGAAGCCGTGGATTCTATTTATGATTTACATAAAGGCGAAAAGATTGAAAACGGTTTTTTAGGTGAACCACATAAAAGGGGGTAAAAATGAAATCAAGTATTATTTTAATTTTGGGGTTGGGTTTTGTAATTATGCTTTATGCTACTGGTGCGATAACAAGTAAATATGCGACTTGCGACCCTACGCCAGAACAGTGTTTGTCGGTATGTGTTGAAGAGTTTGAGAAATACGGGTGCTAATATGAAGCCCGAAATAAATTATGGCTGGTGGTGGTCTATAAAATGTAGGTGTTGTGTAGGATTACACGGACATAGTTTTGCTAAAAAGTGTTATCGGCGCGCTTTAAGACGATTTTATAAAAAAAAGAAGGTAAATGATGAAGGAAACAATTAAAACGATTATGGATTGGCACGAACAGACCTTTCCAGACGCTACATTAGACGGTCAAATAGTCAAATACAACGAAGAACTCAAAGAGTTTGTTGCTACCGATTATAAAGACATTACAGAATTAGCAGACTTGTTCATTGTGGCGTGCGGTATTGCCAGATTTGATATACACCAAGGATTATTTTATTTTGCCGATGTATATGATTGGTACAACGCAGATATAGAACTATCACCCGAAACACTACAAGCGGCAGTAGATAAAAAAATGGAAAAGAACCGTATGCGTGAGTGGGGTAAAACAGCCGAAGGAACATACCACCATACGAATAAAGAATAAAAAAGTACTTTACAAACCATAAAGCATTGTTTATTATAAAGGAAAGGTAAGGAAAAATGCGAAAAATAATTTGTGGAATACCAGAGTGTTCTAAATGTAAAATGTTAAAAATGTCGTGTCCTGACACGGAATTGGTTGAATTAGACCCTTTGGATTTATTAAACTTTGCCAAAGCAGTAGGCATAAAATCAGTACCATTTATTGTAATTACGGGTGAACCAGATGAATTATCTGGGGTATTAAAACAAAAGGAAGAATAATGGACATAAAGTTCCCAACAAATTGTGCTATGGTTGTACCTGATGAATTGGTACCATACGAAAAGAACCCCAAAAACCATAATGATAAGGACATTGGGCTTATTATTAAATCTATACAGCGTAATGGTTGGGGCGACCCTATATTAGTATGTCCCGAAACAAAAGAAGTATTATCGGGCAATGGGCGTTTAATTGCGGCTAAAAAAATGGGATTAGAAAAAGTGCCTGTTGTTTATGCCCCAGAAGGTTTAACCGAAAAACAGAAGGCGGATTTGGTTATCGCTTCTAATAAATTAGTTGAAGTGTCGGATTATAACCAAAACCTTGATTTCTTGATTGGTGATTTTGGGCTTGACCCAGAAGATTTTGGTATTGAAATACCCGAAACGGAATCACACCAGCCCGAAAACAACCCTTATGAAATGAAAATAGACACGCCAGTATATGAAATTACAGGCGAAGAACCCGATATAAGTGAATTGACCGATACTAAAAAGGCGGAAGATTTAATTGCCGAGATAGACAGTATGGATTTGCCCGAAAAGCAAAAAAAGTTCCTTAAAACCTGTGCTACACGGTTGTTTGAGTTCAATTATTCCAAAATTGCCGAATATTACGCACACCAAGACCCTACAATGCAGGGTATTATGGAAAAATTGGCTTTGGTTATTATAGATTACAATAAGGCGATTGAAAACGGGTTTGTTGATATGACCCAAAAGATAGAAAAACTTGTTGGCAATAACATAATGGATTACGAAGAAGAAGGTGACGATGAATAAAGACCGTGCCATATTTATTATTTCATATAAAAGGGCTAATAATATTAAAACCCTTGATTTCTTGAAAAAAGTTAAATATCAAGGGCAGGTTTTTATAGTTGTTGATGACAAAGACCCCGAATTAGAACAATATAAAGCCAATTACGGTAAAATGTTGTGCGTTTTTTCTAAGGCGGAAACAGAAAAGATATTTGATAAATGCGACAATTTTTCTAATACTAATTCGTCTTGTTTTGTCCGTAATGCGATATTTGGCGTAGCAAAGGAATTGGGTGTTAAAAGTTTTCTTGTATTAGATGACGATTATTCCCAAATTCATTTCCGCAGACCTAAGGGAAATGTTTTAGGTGTTAAATATATGAACGAAGGCGATTTGGATTATTGCCTAGAACAATGCTTTAATTATATTGAAAACACCCCATTAGTAGATTGTTTTGCTTTGGCACAATCGGGCGACTTTATTGGTGGTGTAAAAGGTTATTTTACTATATCGGGCAAGCGTAAAATAATGAACGCCTTTTTCTTCCGTACCGATAATCCTATAAAGTTCCCCGGGAAGATGAACGAAGATGTAAATTGTTATTTATATTATGGGTCACGGGGCAAAGTATTCTTTACGACAACGGCTATGTCAGTTCAACAAGAATTGACCCAAAAAGCCAGCGGTGGTATGACGGACATCTATAAGAACAATGGAACATATATTAAATCGTTTTACAGCGTCATAGTAGCACCTAATGCGGTAAAGATAGGCACGGTTGGGGTACATAGCCCTAGAATCCACCATAAAATAAATTGGAATAAGGCTGTACCAAAGATAATAAGGCAGGAGTATAAAAAATGAATACATTAAAAGTTGTTGTTTTGTCTGGCGGAACGGGTAATACGGCAATCGTAAATGGTATTTTAAGTTGGTACCCGAACTGCGACTTGAAAATAATAGTAAATGCGTATGATGACGGTAAATCTACGGGAATATGTCGTAAAGTAGTAGATACATTAGGTGTGTCAGATGTTCGCAAAAACCACGAAAAATTATTAAAAATTAAAAATCCATTTAGCCCATATTTAGATTTATATTCAGCACGGGTAGATTTGCCAAAGGGAAAAGAAGCCCAAAAAGTAAAAGAAATGTTAAAAGACGCAGGGGCTAATGATGTATTCTTAAATGCCGTAGATACCTTTTTTAACTGTGAAACCGCCCACGATTATGAATATAAGAACTTTAATGTTATGAATATTGTTTATTCGGGTATTTGGAAAACATTTGGGTATGGGTTTGGTAATGCTATTATATGTGAAGAAATCGGCATAGAAAACACAGTTTTATTAAATTCAACTGATAATGTTGTTATATCGGCTAAGACCAAAAAGGGTCTATTATTGGAAGATGAAGGCAGTATTGTTGATTTTGCTAACCCCAATGACCGTATTAAAAAGATTAAATATTCGGTTAAATCATCAAAACAAACCTTAAATAAAGGTGCTTTACAGGCTTTGATTGAAGCCGATTTGGTTATAATATCAACAGGAACATTTTGGTCGTCTTTATTGCCTACGATAGAATACGGTAAAATGTACCAGTACCTAAATAGGATTAAAGCCAAGAAAATATGGATTCTAAATAGTGCCGAAGACAAAGACAGTTATGGGGTAAATCCACCCGAATTTGTAGATATTGCCGCTAAAATAGGCTTAAATATATCACAATGGAACATAATATCTAATACATTAGCCCCAACATCGTTTTTAATGGGCGAACAGTATAATTTAGGTTATCACGAAGGAAAAAATGAACCCGAATTAGTAGCACGGGCTATCTTTGATACATATTATGCTATTCCAAGCGGAATTGAACGGGTTTTAGTGGATTTTGACGGTACAATATATGAACGGAACGAAAAATTAAATAGAGAACTGTTAGTATATTTACAAAACCCAGATTTCGTCACGATTATTTCTGGTAATTCCGTAAATCACATTAAATCGCTATGCGGGAAGGATTTTATATTAAATACGCATATTTGGGCAGACGCTAATAGTGAATTACTTGTTAAAGGCAAACCTGTTAAATATATTCGGGAAAATAGAATCCGCTTATCAAAGGCAGAAATAAACGAAATATCAAAAGTAAAAACGCCCCAAGTGAATAATTATTACATAAAATATAGACCTATTACATTTGCTAGGGAAGAAATATGCGATAAAATCAACGAAGTATTGGAAGAAAAGTTCGCAAAACATTGTTTAGTGGCAAGATGTACAGGTAAAACCACCATAGACATACTGCGTAGGTGTAATAATAAAGCCCAAGTGTATTATGCGGGCAAATATTACCATTACAAAACCCTATACATTGGCGATGAAATAGATAAAGGAAACGATAGGGCGATTGCTTCCTTATGTGATTATAGCATAAATGTCAACAACCCAACGGAAACAACAATAATATTTAGGTTATTAAAATGATATACGGATTATTCTTTTCTGCTGGTAATCAAAGCCGTTTCGGGTCACAACACCCGAAGGCATTATCTAGTATAAATGGAAGAATCCTACTGGATTACAATATTGAATCCATATCACCGTATGTAGATAGACCTTATGTTGTTTGTTCCTATAATAATCAGCATTTTTTCAATAAATACGATAAAATCGTAATAAACTCTGGCAAAGGTTGCGGTGACGCAGTAATGGAAGCCCTAAAAGTAATAAACCCCAAAGAAAGCGATTCTTGTTATGTACAATGGGGCGATTCTATCGTAGATACAGAATTATACCCGCTTATAAAAACTAATGAGCAGGCTATATCTATACCGTGTACACTGGAACATAACCCTTATGTACAGGTAATCCCATATAATAATACCGCACGGGTAAAGTTTTCTAAATACGAACCAACAGGCGAATATGGATTACACGACCAATCACTATTCTATATGCCTGCCCAATTTGTATTAAAAGAACTTATTGCCTTTGCCAATAAAATAACCCATAATGGTAAATATCAAACAAAATACAATAACGAAATGCTGTTTTTAGATTTATTTAACCAATTAGACACCAAAGCCCTAATTGTCCAAAATAACCTAAAAGCATATTCGTTCAATACATTAAAGGAACTTTCGGAGTTAAACAATGGAAGATAATAAAGAACTTACAGGGCTAGAAAAACGAAAAGCAAACCTTGTTTCATTTGAAGATATGACACCGAGCGAACAGCGAAGGATTGCGTCAATGGGTGGTGTACAATCTGGGAAAAATAGAAAAAATAAGAAATTACTTAAAGAAATGTTTGAGTCAATGTCCGAATCCAGTATTCCACCTATGATAAAGGACAAGTTAGAAGGATTTGGTATAAAGACGGAAGGTTTATCGTTTATTGAAGCCATTGTAAAGATAGCCAGCCTAAAAACCGCAGAAAAGCGTGCGTCTTTAAGTGATGTTATAAAGTTTATGGAAATATACGCCAAATATACAGGTCAAGAACCGCCAAAAGAAATAGTTGTTTCGGGCGGATTAGAAGCCAATTTTGATAAAATCAAAGAAATGGAATCTAAGTTTGATGATAAATGATGATGACATCAAGGATTTATTAGCCGACCCTATAAACGCAAAGTACTTATTATTGCGTAGATTTGACATATTCGTACGGGTTTTTCATTGGTATATGGAACACGAACAGTTTATTATTAGACCGTTCCACGAAGAAATTATTAAAAAACTGATGTCCTATGTTAAAGGAACAAACGAAAAACAGAACCTTTATATAGGTATTAGTCCCCGTTCTGGAAAGTCAAAATTGTGTATTTATTTTATGGCGTGGTCGTATGCCTTAAATCCATTTAGTAATTTCATTTATACTTCATATTCTGGCGATTTGTGTATAAAACACAGTAAAATGGTGCGGAATATCATAAATAGTGAATTATTTAGGGCTATATTCAGGCTTTCCATAGACCAAAATACTAGTGCTAGTGATTTATGGCGTATTGACGGTGGCGGTGGTGAATTTCGTGCTGTGGCAATGGGTGGTGCTATTACGGGGTTTGGTGCTGGTACATTTGCCAACCAATTCGGTGGTGCTATCATTGTTGACGACTTCCTTAAAGCCGACAATTATAAATCCAAGGCAGAAAAGCAAAATGTTATAGATATATTTGAGAATACCCTGCGTAGCCGTAAAAACAGACCCGCAAAAGACCCTACTATTATCATAGCCCAGCGGTTAGCCAAAGACGACCTTATAGATTACATAAAGGAAAAATACCCAGACGATTGGGAGTTTTTTGTTATTCCTGCCTTAAATGAAGAAACAGGTGAATCATTTTGGGAAGAAAGATACCCCGCCAAACTATTATTACAAATGAAACAGGAAAATCCGTTCTTGTATTATTCCCAATACCAGCAAGCCCCTATTGCTATGGGTGGTGGTGTAATCAAACACGAGTGGTGGCAGTATTATAAATCCATTGAAGATACCCGCTACCGTAGAATATACATTACGGCAGATACAGCCTGTAAAACAAAAGAGTGGAACGATTTTACCGCTATTGGTGTATTCGGGCTAACCATAGGCAATAAATTACGGTTATTAGATATGATACACGCCAAAATGGAAATCCCAGAACTACAATCAACGATGTTAGCCCTATGGGAAAAATGGAAACACGGAATAGGGAATTGCCGTTGTAGTGAAATCCTTATTGAAGACAAGGCTTCGGGTATGCAGTTGATACAACAATTAAAGCGTATTGGCGGATTACCTATACGCCCTGTAAAGCCCGAAAAGGACAAATTATCACGGGTATATGATGTAATACCACAAATTGCGGCAGGCAATATAGAACTTCCAGAAAGTGAAAACCATAAAATAAGCAAAGAGTTCCTTGCCGAAGCAGATTCATTTAGTAGTGATGACAGCCACGACCACGATGATATGGTAGATATGATGGTGTACGGTATAGATAATGCCTATGTAAAGCGTGGGTATTTCTAATTGACATAATCCATATTTTATGTATAATAATATAGAACCAGACGGCAGTTTGGTGTCAATTAGCCCGTTGCTTAGTCTATTGACGCTTGTTGGCGGGCTAACACTTCCACTGAAAAGTGGCGAATAACATAAAACAAAGGATGAAAAAATGATTAGAGAAATACCAAGTGCCTACAAAGGCGTTGTCAATACTGACATTGAAAACATTAAAGGTGAAATTGCGGAAGCGGTTTTGCGTAAATTAGAAGAATTAGATATTCCCAAAGCAAAATCTGAAAAACAATCGTGGACAGAACACGATAGTGATTTGCGTATGCTATTTGGGTCAAAACATATATCATTAAACACAAAGAACATAGAATACCAAGAAGAGTATTATTTGTCCGATTATGTAATGCACGATAAGGCAAAAGAAGCATTATTTTATTTTGATTGGTCTGATTTTTCAATAACACTTATTGTTTATAGATTGGGTCAATACTCATATTGGACAGCAGAAATATACTATGTATTATGCGATAGATAATACTTGACACTAAAAGGCGAATATTCTAACATAGTCTATGTGGATTTGTTTTGCCTTATAACAGGGGTGTGGTTGAGCCCCTGTTTTTTTAGGTTGAAAAAATTATAGAAAAACAATATAATATTTCTATAAAAGAAAAGGACGCTAATAATGGGTTTGTTTACAAAGAAAGCAAAAATTGTTGCGACACAAAAGGTTGGCGATAAAATCGTAGATGACGCAAAGCCAAAAATCAAACGCAATTCCTATTTAGATTTTTATAAAAAACTTCACAAAAAAACCAACGGTCAACCTACCGAAGCCGATAGGCGTAAATTGTTAGATGAATTATTCCCACGCAGTATTAGGAATATGGTTGCCATAAACACCAAAACAGGCAAACAGGTGGCAATGGACAGCATTTATAAGCCCGCCACCTATCAAGAAGACTTGCCTATGTTTATGATACCGTTTTTTAGCCATAGTTTTATAGGTTGGCAAGCGTGTGCTCTTTTAACCCAGAACGCATATATCAAAAAAGCCTGTGAAATACCAGCCCGTGACGCTATTGCCGTTGACTACCGTTTACATTACACCAATGGCGATGACAATAATGAAAACACAGATAAAGACGAAGAAGAACAAGTTTTACAGGAACTTAAACAATTATCTGACCGTAAAATGAAGATTAAAAACATTTGCCGTGACGCAAATATTTACAAAAAGGTGTACGGGCAAATCCTATTAGTTCCTACTTTTAATGTTGAAATAGATATGTCAAAACCATTTGACCTTAAAAAAATCCCGAAAGGTAGTTATACAGGTATGCAGATTATACAGCCGTTTTGGGTACAATACCAAATGGGCGTTGAACAGTTATCTAGACCTGACCGAGCAGGGTTTTATGAACCAGAATATTACACAATACCTAATAAGGCTAAAATCCACAAATCGTGGGTTATTAAACTTGTAAATGGTATTTGCCCAGATATTTTACGCCCTGTGTACTATTATGGCGGTATTCCATTGACACAACAAATCTATGAACGGGTATTTTGTGCGGAAAAGACGGCAAATGAAGCACCTAAATTGGCACTAACCAAGCGTTTGTTGATTATTGACGGTGATGTAAACAATTTAACTGCTAACCCAGATGAAGCCTATGAAACAATGCAGACAGTTGCGACTATGCGTGATAATATGGGCTTTATGGTTAAAAACCCAGATAGTTCGGTTAGCCAAATAGATACATCATTGGCAGATTTTGACGCACTTATTATGAGTCAATTTCAATTAGTTGCCGCTATTGCCGAAATGCCTGTCACGAAGTTGATGAAAACCCAGTTAAAAGGCTTAGCAAATACGGGCGATTATGAAACAAAGGACTATACGCAAGCCCTTAAAGAAATCCAAGAAAACGATTACAACACGATATTATTGCGTCATTACCAGATTTTAAGTATGAGTGAACACGGTAAAGACTTAAATATTGACATTGTTTGGGACGAAATAGACACCCCAACGGCGTTAGAACAGGCACAAATTGAACAAACCCAAGCCCAGACAGACGCTACTTATGTTGGTGCGGGTATTATAGACCAAACGGAAGTCCGTACTATGTTGCGTTCCAATGACGATAGTAGGTTTAATAACCTAGCCGAAGAAATGCCTGATACATTAGTTGACGGTATGGAAGACGAAACGGCGGAAGAAAAAAACAATGATAGTTTAAATGATTAAATATTCAAGTCCATTTATGGTGCCAAAAGCACCCGAAATAGTATATCGCAATGAACTTTATAAACTTATAAAGGCGATGATAAAGGACTATAAAGCCCTTATTCCTATTTACAGGGACAAAAAAGAACAAGTC
>JAZQVG010000158.1:0-3893 GCA_045631625.1 Christensenellaceae bacterium | reverse complement strand
CTCTTCACTTGTATAAATGTAAAGACAACCACCAGAGCCAACGGAAATGTAGAATTCTTCACCAAGCTTCTCACGAATCTTGGCTGGAACACGCATTCTGTATTTAGCATCTAATTGATGTTTGTAAATGCAACCTTCCATATAGAAACACTACACCCCTTTATTTATTGCATTGTTATTTTAACACATATTTTAACCACCGTCAACCACTTTTTTAAAATTTTTTTATTTTTTTTGAAAATTTTTTTCTTTTTTTAAGTTATTTTGTTTAATTTTTTCATAAAAATAACCATTTATTTTCGCATTTCTACCAATAAAAAATATCTTATTTTGCTTGTATTTTACTGACGATTTAAGTGATTTTGAAATATTATTTACAGTTAAATAATTGCCACTCGTAATAAAAGGTGGTTTAAGGTGGTTAAAAATTTGATTTTTTATTAAAACGTAGTGCGTACAACCCAAAATAACTATTTTATTGCCAAAAAACTGCCTCAACCCTACCCTATTTTTAATATTTAAGGAAAAATTATAAGTTTCAGCGTGCATTAGGTGGTCAAAAAGATTAATATTGTTTAAGTTAGAAACATTACGTTCTATATCTAATGCTAAATCATTAAAAACAAAAATATAAAGGTCTTTATACTTTAAGTAGTTCTCTGCCGTTTTTGGTGTGCAGAATAAAGCGGTTTCCCCTCTAAGCAAATTACTTTCAACAGGTGGGTAAACGCCAAAACATTTTAACCCTGAATAATATTCTAATTCGTTAATTAAATTTACAGATAAAGTGTTGCAAGCAACCACTATCTTTTGTGCGCCCATATTTTTTAATATATTTATGTTGTTTAACGAAAGCCATAAAAGTTCCCTTTTAGTTTTGCTTCCGTAAGGGGCGTTATCATTATCACCTAAATAAATAAAGGTACAGCCTTTTAGTTTCTCGTCTAACTCTTTTAAGACTGAAAGCCCACCTACACCACTATCAATTACACCAATTACACGATTTTCCATAATAAATTTTATGAAATAATACAAGAAAAAAGTTAAATTTATGCAAAAATTAAAAAATTAGGTAAAATGTAGTTGCGTTTACTTTTAAATTGTGTTAAAATATGTAGCGAGTTAAAGATAAATAAGGAGTGCATACAGTATGCCTAATATTAAATCATCAAAGAAAAGAGTTTTGGTAAACGAAAAAAAGACACAACAAAACAAATCTATCCGTTCTGCTGTTAGAACAGAAATCAAAAAAATAGAATTACTTATCAAGGAAAGCAAATTTGAAGAAGCAAAAGCTGGCCTTTCTAACTTATACAAAGTTATTGACTCTGCTGC
This sequence comes from Christensenellaceae bacterium, assembly GCA_045631625.1. Classification (GTDB taxonomy): domain Bacteria; phylum Bacillota; class Clostridia; order Christensenellales; family Borkfalkiaceae; genus UBA1259. Next base: position 2,558 of record JAZQVG010000158.1, on the reverse strand, counting down.
TTCTAAAAATATTTTCCACGATAACACTGCTGCTAACAAGAAGTCTAAGATTGCGAAGAAAATTGATGCAGGTCTTAAGAGCAGCGCTGAAGATAAATAATCTTTCTTTTTTCTATAATTAAAATTAAAAAGGCTTTGCAATTTTGCAAAGCCTTTTTTATGCTACAATTTATATTTTAATAATTCTTACCTTCTGGTAAAACATATGGTATTTTTTTCTTTTTATATACAATCAATATTATTATACCAACCGAAATAAAAATTATTGATTGGCATTGCGATGGTGAAAGTATATCAAAAATAGATTTAACACCTTCTACCCCTTCAAATACAGAATCCCCCCTAAAGAATTCAATTACAAATCTCCATACACCGTAAGAAATCAAATATATGACGTGAGTAATATTAAAGCGTTTGAAATATAATACTGATAGGACTGCCGTCAATATGAAAAGAAATATTGCTTCATATAATTGCACAGGCACGTAATACCCCCAACCATATTCAACACCTTCCATATAAACACCACCGGCAACAGGGTTTTGCCCCAAGTATGCACCATGACAACAACCACCAAATAAACAACCAATCCTACCAAATGCGTGGGCAATGGTCACACAAATTGGTGCAACTAATAATATAATGTTAAACTGCTCTCTTTGTCTAAGCAATTCATTTTCTTTAAATAAGAGTTTACCACCAAAGAAATAGGCAATTATAAAAGTGATAGCACCGCCTACGAAACCACCCATCGCCGTAATGCCAGCATCATAAAAATTAAATTCAGTAAAGCCTGACCCTATCCAGTTATATAATGCCTGAAAGAATTTTGCAGCCAAAAAGCCTAAAGCAATTGCAAGTATGGCAACGAAAAAAGCGAAATCTGACACCTTTTCGTCTATACCTTTTTTTCTGGTATAAACAAAAAATACAACCATACAAGCAAGTATACCTATACCTATACATAAGCCGTAAAGATATATTTTAAATTCTTGACCAAATAAGATAAAACTTAAAATTGGATTAGGAACCATATTCAACCCCTAAAATAATATTTTAACAAAACTATTATATTATAAACTGTAAAAAAAGTCAATTACTCGCCAAGTATCAAAATAATTTATTTGCTTTTAGTGAATATTTTGTGTATAATAAATAAAAGCCAAGGAAGCGTATCGAAGTGGTCATAACGAGCTGCACTCGAAATGCAGTTGCCAAGCAATTGGCACGTGGGTTCAAATCCCACCGCTTCCGCCAAACAAAAGGAGAAAAAGATGAAAATTTTAGTATTTACGGATTTACACTATTTTGGGGGGACAGAAGTACGTTTTGACGCCAAGAGAAAACTTGTACAATATGCTGTGCCAATGCTTGAAGAATTTAAGCGTATTGCAGAAGAAGAAAAAGTTGATTTTGCAATAAACCTTGGAGATACCATACAAGACACAAACGACAAAGCACTTGATATTGATTGTCTTAAGTTTATATTCGATAGATTGTTAGAATTTTCTTGTCCTGTATATTCAGTACTTGGTAACCACGACTTAAAGATGATGGATAATGTTAATGAAGTTGAACCATTAATTAAACAAAACCGTGCAACTTTTAGCATGAACTATGATGGTTATCACCTTGTATTTTTATCACCAGAAGTAAGGCCAGAACTTGGTCTATCACGTGGCGGTATATACAAAACCCAAAATCTTAGCGAAGAAACACTAAAGTGGCTTGACGCCGACTTAGAACAAAATAAATTACCAACCCTCGTTTTCACACACTTCTCTCTTGCAGAAGACCCAACTATTGAAGACGAATGTATGTTCTTAAAAAATAGAGACGCCGTAAAAGATATTCTACTTAAAAGTGGTAAAGTTAAAGCCGTTTTCGTTGGGCACCAACATACTCCTAACTTTATTGAAGAAAATGGTATCCCACACCACATAATAGGCTCTCCAACTGCTTGCATACTTGAAGACGGTATACCTATTGGCACATATTTAATGATTGAAACTAAAGGAAACGAATTGATAACAACAGACAAAGTCGTTCGTCTTTAATTTTTGTAATAAAAAAGGATATCTTTTGATATCCTTTATTTATTTTACTAAACTTTTTATAGTGTTAAATAAACTTAATGCACACGCCCTATAAAGTTCTTTAGAATCAGATAAAATATTTTCTAAATTGTCAGGTTTATTTATTATTGAATAAATACCGTTAAGACCATAGTTATAAAGTTTTTCTGCATCATCACCAACGCTACCTACGATTGCAAAAACGGGTACGTTTTGCTTTTTGGCCCTTTCAATTATACCTGAAATCACTTTTCCATAAGCCGTTTGCCCGTCAATTCTACCTTCGCCTGTAATTACACACGTTGCACCCTTTAATCTTTCATCGTATTTATTAAGGTTTAATATGTAATCTATACCCGAATATATTTTTGCATTTAAACCAACCACAAGCCCAAAACCAAGTCCACCGGCACCGCCACCGCCTGCAATTTCAAACTTGTCTTTATTTAATGATTCAAAAACAACTTTTTCATAATTTACCAT
>JAZQVG010000157.1:0-8985 GCA_045631625.1 Christensenellaceae bacterium | reverse complement strand
TTTTCTATTTTTTCTATTGCTTGAAGTTGTTTTTCACTTGCTTCAAGTTGCCTATTTACGTTACCAATATCGCAATTTTTTTGCCTATTTGAAGTGTTTGAAAGTTCCCTATTTATGCTAAGTTCCGTAAGTTTTAACATAGAAACGGGGGCTGGCAAAAATGCTAAGAAATTTTTAATTTCTTCTACGCTTTTGATATATAAAACGAAGTTATCTTTTCTGTTTATAATCTTGGCTTGTACGCCGTAATTTAGTAGCATTGACATAACTTGATATGCAGGTACGTTATGATTAAATACTATCTCTAAATGGTAACCTGTATTTTTGTTTTGGCTTGATTTTGGCACGCTACAACTACCCGAAGATAAAAACAACCCACTTATTAACGCTTTAATATTTGCTTCCTTTTTTAAGCAAATATCAAACATTGAAAAGTTAACGTTTAATTCATCGTTTTCTTCTTTTATTATACCAAGTTCAGTTAAAACGTCTTCCGTTTTTTCGCCAAATATAGTTAAAACGTACTTATCTCTATTGTTAAGTTTGTCCTGTGAAAAATTTATCTCTCTAAGTTCAAACGAGAATAAATTTTTTAAATAGTTTTCAACAAGTGCAATCGCCTTGTCGTTAAAAACCTTAAACTCTAAACCAAGTTCGCCGTCTCTTTCAAAAAGTCTGCCCGTCCCCCTAACGATACCTGCCAAAAATGAACGCTTGCTATCTCTATCTTTATGTGGTTTATCTAAAATTTCATTTTTAATTATTTCGGAAAAATTCATTATCTTTTCTCCTTAAAACTCTTAAATCTGAAATTTGGTTTTCTACCGTCAATATTATCAATGCAATCTTTTATATCTAACCTATCAACTATCTCGCTAACCAAAGATATTTCGCCTACCCTACTTGGAGAGTGTGCGTCAGAACTTATTATAAACCTTGCGCCCATATCTTTAATGGTTAAAATTTCTTGGTCGGTTAAGTGTGTTTTTTTAGAGTTTAATTCTACGTACGTTCCGTACTCGGCACAAGCCTTTGCAACTTCCTTTACGTCTGTATACGAACAAAAATTTAGGTGCGTAATCGCATCTACCGGATTATTTTTAACAACGTTGATTATCGTTTTTGTATTTTCTCTTATTAAACTTTGAGGTACTTTTTTCGCTTTTATATAAGAATAGAAAACGTCTGGAAAGCCAAGTGTAAATGCAGTTTTAAATTTATACATTACAAACTTATGAATACCTGCTAAAAACACGTCAAACTTATCGTAATACTTTTCTTTTAAGTCCACCGTTCCGTCACTGCCGATAATATTAGATTCAATCCCGAATAAAACATTTACGCCCGTCTCTAAAGTGGCGTCATTACAAAGGGCGCGCATCTTATCAATCTTGTTTTTATTCAAGCCGAAAACAGGGTGAGCAAAACCGTGGTCAGAAATCGCAATTTCTTTTAACCCCACTTCTTTTGCGGCCCTTGCATTATCGATTATTTTCCCTTTGCCGTGTGAAAACACGGTGTGGGTATGATAATCTGCGCTAAGTATCATTAAAAATCTCCTATTATCTCCACTTCTTCAATTAACTTAACGTTAAATAAAGAATATACCTTTTTCTTTACGTAATCAATTAGTTCAATAACGTCCGTAGCAGATGCCGTTTGATTGGTAATTATAAAATTAGCGTGTACTTCACTAACCTTTGCACCACCAATAGTAAAGCCTTTTAGCCCTGCACCGTCTATAAGTTGACCGGCTGATGCTTTTTTAGGATTTTTAAACACACAGCCTAAACTTTTGCCTTGTGGGTGTATACTACGCCTTACCCTAACAACTGAAAATATTTTTTCGTTTATTTCTTTTTTATCTTTTTCAGTAAAGTCGAACGTTGCTGAAACGATTATTTCATTTAAGTGGTTAAATATACTTTTTCTATAGCCAAAATAACACTCGTCTTTATATCTTTTAACTAATTTACCATCGCAAATGCTTTCAACTTCAACGATACAATCAGAAATATTATGCATAAATGCACCAGCGTTCATATAAACGGCACCGCCTATCGTTGCTGGTATACCGTAAAGCATTTCTGCCCCCGATAAAGAGTGCTCCACACAAAAATCTACAAGTTTTTTTATTGTCACGCCACACATAGCCCTAACTTGATTTTGCTTAAAAAATAAGTCGTTTAGATTTTTTGTGGAAATTATAAGCCCGTCATACCCCTTATCAGATACCAATAAATTTGTGCCGTTGCCTATAATTTTAATAGGAATTTTATATTGCTTACATAAATTCAACGCACAATTTATAGAATATAAATTTTTTGCTTCTGCATAAAATTTTGCCTTTCCACCAACACCGTAACCGGTATGTTTTTTCATTGGCTCGTAAAAACTTAAATTTAGGTCGGTAAAACTAGTAACGTCTTCTATAAAGCCCATAAAACTCCTTTTATCATTTTACTATATTTTTTATTTTTTATCAAGGCGATATTATAAATTTTTTTAATTTATTAAACGCTTCTTCTTCACCTATAAAACTTTTTAACGACAACTCTTGCATTTCCTTTAACTGTTCTGCTAATAAAAAGGCAGAAATAGTGCAATTGGCTTTAACTTTAGACATTTCTTTAAGCCCTTTTTCTTGATAATTTATCTCATAATATTCGCTAAACATACTAATTTTATTTAATGAAGTTTGCACTTGTTCACTAAACAAATACTCTAAAAATTTTTCAGTATACTTTTTTTCTTTGCCCTTTTCAGTCATAGAAACGTATTGGTATAAATCGCAAAAGTTTTCTATCGGCTTAATATCGTAATCAAAACCTCTATTATTTAGTCTAACTATGTCTCTCTGTGTTGCTAAAAAGTATTTTACTTTGCCCGAAACAAACTTAGTATACGCTTCCATAGGTGGCAAAACGGTAACCTTTTTTACCTTTATTTCTTCCGTTAATAATGCTAGCAACGGCTGTGTATATTCATTTTGGGAAACTAAAATTTCTTCAATATTTTCAAAGGATTTTTCATTATCGTTAATACTACTATTTGAAACAATTGCATACCCACCTTTGCACCAAGGCAGTGCATAATTTACATTATCAATTTTACCAGAAGTAGCACTTTTACCAACTTCTAAATTTACTAAGTTTGAACAGTCTATCCCATTGCCATAAGAAATTAAATCGGGGTGAATACCCTTTTTTATATTTTCTTCTACGCTTTGTTTCGTCATAGTGGTTGCCATTACAAAAATACCGTCGTTATTCTTTTCAAAATTCCTAGCCACTTCCATTATAAACTGTTTTCTTGACCAACTTCCACCTTCAAAACTATCCACCTGCCAAAAAGTAATAATCCCCTTATACTCTACGTTTTCTAACGTTTGGTGCTTTTTGTTTATATTAGCAACACCTACTGTAAAAGTGAAAACTATACAAGCAATAAGTAAAGTTGATAAGATAATGCGAAAAATTTTCATAATAAAAATATATTCGTATTAAAAGCAAAAAAAAACTTTTCCATTAAAGAAAAGTTTTTTTGTTTTATAAATTTAATGAAGTTCGTTTAGGGCCAACCGTTGCAGACGCCATATTTTCTAAATCAAACAAATCTTCTATTACTGCATTTACGTCTTCTTTTGTAATTGCTTCAATTTCTTTTAACTTTTTCTCATAAGAGAAAACTTCGTTATAGTTTGCAATATATCTACCAAATAGTAGCATTTGCGAAGAGGTGTTTTCTTGGCTAAAAATTAGAGAACTTTTTAACTGTTCCTTACCCCTTAAAAACTCGTTGTCAGTAATACCTTCCTTTTTAAATCGCTTAATTTCAGAAATAATTGCTTCAACGGCTTTATCTCTATTTTCACTATTTGCGCCAGCGTAAACATAAATCATACCACAATCTTTATAACAAGACGCTGAAGCGTATACAGAATAAGCTAGCCCCAAATCTTCCCTTATTTTTTGGAAAAGCCTACTACTCATACCACCACCTAAAACGTTGGTTGCAATTTCTAAAGCGTCGCACCTTTTATCAAAATAAGATATACCCTTCATAGCCATTGCAATATGTGTTTGCTCTATCGGTTTAGTTTTATGAAGATGTGTAAATATCAAATTATTTTTAGGTGCTTCTTGGCTTTTTTTACAGTTTGTAAATTTAGATGCAAAAAGTTTTTCTACTAAATTTACAGTTTCATCTATATCTACGTTTCCAGATACAGATACAACTGTATTGTAGGAAGTATAATACTTATCCATATAGTCTAAAACGTTTTGTTTATTAAACTTTCTTATGTTTTTTGTTGGGCCTAAAATAGTTCTACCAAGCCCTTCCTTACCAAAAAAACTTTCTGCCAAAAGGTCAAAACAGATATCTTCAGGCGTGTCCTCACTCATATTTATTTCTTCTATTATAACACCCTTTTCCTTTTCCATTTCTTCTTTTACAAAGGTGGAGTTAAAATAAATATCACTTAAAACTTCCAAAGTGTCTTTAAAATGCTCACTTGTAGATTTTGTATAATAGCAAGTTCTTTCTTTTGAAGTATAGGCGTTTATTTGTGCCCCAATTCTATCAATAAAATCGGAAATCTCAAAGGAAGTACGATTTATTGTACCTTTAAAAAGGTTATGTTCAATAAAATGAGAAAGCCCGTTTTCGCTTTCCGTTTCATTGCTACTACCAACCCTTACTATTACACCTGTGGACACTGAGTACACACCGTTTATTTTGTTTACTATAAGCCTTAAGCCGTTGTCAAACTCTTTAAAATACGTCATTTTATCCTTTTTTATATTAAAGTATGTGCTTTTTAAATATTTTTACTAACAGTAACTAAAGAAAAGCCGTTGTCTAAATAATAATCTATAATTTTAGGCAACACTCTTAACGTATGCTCTTTTGGGTGCATAAGTATCAAATCGCCATTGCTTGCATTTTTAGTTGCCCTTTTATAAATTTTATCTAAATCTTTTTCACGCCAATCAATAGTGTCTTTCGACCACATTATAACATTATAATTTAAATCATAGCAAGCGTTTAAGGTATTCTTTGAAAAACTGCCGGACGGTGGTGCAAACAAGGTGGTTTGATAGCCACATAGTGCTTTAACTACCCTTGCAGTTAATTCTATTTCTTCTCTATTTTTTTCATAAGACAATTTTTCGTGGTCTTTATGAAAATACCCGTGGTTGCCAATTTCAAAGCCTTTTTGTACCATTAAATTAAGCGTTTCACCATTATCGTCTGCCCAGCACCCACCAACAAAAAAGGTTGCGCCCACCTTTTTTTCTACAAATACGTCCATCATTTTTTTAACAATTTCCGTATTTTCATAGACGTTTACCATAATTGAAACGTTTTTATTTTGCTTGTTACCGTTATAAATTACGCTTACGGTATCTCCACCATATATTGGCACGATTTTTTCTGGAATAAGCCCTATCGTCAATACGAAGGAAAATATTACTACAAGCAAAATATTAGTTATAATTACCGTTTTTTTAGATGGCGATTTCATTTTTACTCCTTTTGCACCTATTTTATGCAGGAGTATTTTATAAAATTACCTATCTTAATCTTTATTTTTTAGTTAAAAAATATGCAAGGCGTTTGCCTTGCATATAATTTATTTTGCCATATAGAAATTAGCCTTCAATTTTTTCTAATAATTTTAAGTCGATACCCTTTTCGCCAATCTTGATAATTTCTACTTTAACCTTATCGCCGATATGCAATACTTCTTCAACACTTTCAATTCTCTTTTCACTCATCTTTGAAATGTGGATTAAACCGTCTTTACCAGGTGCTAATTCACAGAAAGCGCCAACCTTTGGAAGAATTCTAACAACTTCAGAAATGAACATATCGCCAACTTCTGGGTCTTTAGCAATAGATAAAATAATTGCTTTTGCCCTTTCTGCTTGAGCAATGTCACCAACGCAAGCAACGTTTACTCTGCCGTCTTCTTCAATGTCAATCTTAACGCCTGTTTCTTCAATTATCTTGTTGATAACTTTACCTTGTTTACCAACAACGTCACCAATCTTTTCTGGGTTGATATTGAATGAAATAATCTTTGGTGCATAAACTGAAAGTTCTGCCCTTGGCTTATCGATAACTTCAAGCATCTTGCTTAAAATGTGTTGTCTACCAACGTTTGCTTGCGCAATTGCTTGTCTTAAAATATTTTCGTCAATACCCTTAATTTTAATGTCCATTTGGATTGCAGTAATACCCTTTTCTGTACCAGCAACCTTAAAGTCCATATCGCCTAAGAAGTCTTCTAAACCTTGAATATCAGTTAAGATAGAAACTTTACCACTTTCCGTGTCTTTAATAAGACCCATAGCGATACCTGCAACAGGGGCTGTAATTGGAACACCTGCATCCATAAGCGCTAAGGTTGAACCACATACGCTACCTTGTGAAGTAGAGCCGTTTGAACTTAATACTTCAGAAACAATCCTAATTGCATAAGGGAAATCTGCTTCACTTGGAATAACAGGTTCTAAAGCCCTTTCTGCTAAAGCACCGTGACCAATTTCACGTCTACCAGGTGACTTTAATGGTCTTGCTTCGCCAGAAGCATAACCTGGCATATTGTATTGGTGCATATATCTCTTGCTGTTTTCACCGTCAAGCCCTTCAAGTTTTTGTGCTTCGTTAAGCATACCTAAAGTACAAGTTGACATAACTTGTGTTTGACCTCTAGTGAACACGCCTGAGCCGTGTACCCTTGGAAGAACGCCTGCTTCACACCAAATAGGTCTAACTTCCGTCAACTTTCTGCCGTCTGGACGGATACCCGTATTTGTGATTTTTGCCCTAACTTTTTCTTTCGTTAAGTAGTATAAACTGTCTTTAATTTCTCTTTCTTTACCAGGGAAAATTTCTGCAAAATGTTCTAAACAATCTTTTTCAACTGCATCTTGACCTGCTTGTCTAACTTGTCTATCGAAAGTATCTAACGCTTGGTCAAGTTTTACACTTGCATATTCTCTAACTGCTAAATCAATTTCTTCTGGAATATGGTATAATTCCATTTCTTTCTTTGGCTTACCAACTTCTTTAATGATTTCTTCTTGGAAAGCACAAAGTTTTTTAATTTCTTCGTGACCAAATAAAATAGCACCAACCATTTCATCATCACTAATTTCTTTTGAGCCTGCTTCAACCATCATAATAGCGTCTTTAGTACCAGCAAGATTTAATGCTAATAAACTCTTTTCCCTTTGTGCGCAGTCTGGGTTGATAACGTACTCACCGTCTACCATACCAACAACAACGCTACCCGTTGGGCCTGCAAATGGAATATCAGAAATGCTGATTGCGATTGAACTACCTAACATTGCCAAAGGTTCTGGTGAAATATCAGGTTCTACAGATAAAGCCGTTGCAATAACAACAACGTCGTTAAATAAACCTTTTGGGAAAAGTGGTCTGATAGGTCTATCGATAAGTCTGCTTGTTAAAATAGCCTTGTCGGAAGCCCTACCTTCTCTCTTTTTATAGCCACCTGGAATTGAACCGATAGCGTACATCTTTTCTTCAAAATCTACGCCTAATGGGAAATAGTCCATACCATCTCTTGGTTTTTCTGCCATAGTAACGTTTACCATAACAGCAGTGTCTCCACACCTTACAATACAAGAACCGTTAGTTTGTTCAGCATACTTGCCAACTTCTACGATAAGTTCTTTACCGCCGACTGTGGTTTTGAATTCTCTAAAGTTTTTTGTCATTTTTCCTTTCTCTCCTAACTCTTATTTCTTGAACGGCTATTGCACCTGCAATACCGAAAAAAGTCCCCTAAAATACAAAAATTGGGCGACAAAAAATATGCCACCACAAATTTTTACTTTCTTAAATTCAAACTAGCGATTACTGCTCTGTATCTTTCGATATCTATTTCTTGTAAATAGTTAAGAAGCGAACGTCTTTCACCAACCATTTTTAATAAGCCACGTCTTGAGTGATTGTCGTTTTTGTTTGCTATTAAGTGTTGGTTTAAGTGATTGATTCTTTCAGTTAAAAGTGCGATTTGCACTTCTGCACAACCCGTATCACCTTCGTGCTTGCCATACTTTGCAATAATTTCTAATTTTTTTGCTTTATCCATTTTAATTTTACCTCCGTTTTTGGATTAGTCCACTTAAAACAAAGCCTTGGGTTGAGTACTCCACAAAACCGTGCCATTAAGTATTAAGCCCATTTAGTATAACAAATTTTATTTTCTTTGTAAACTATTTTTATACCTTTATATCACTTTTTTTGCTTTTTTATGAGAATAACTTATCTTTTTCTTGTAAAATCATATCTATTTTATTCAAATAAGTTTGTACGTCCTTAGGTGAAGCGCACCTTTCTATCCTATCTTCACTATTAACGTAAAGTTTACTGATTGCGTTTGCACCACAAGCAACTGTGCTTGCAATTTCTTCCATAACGTCTACGTTGTAGATACACGCTTTACCTTCTTTAGTGTATCCTACGTTTTCAAAATTACCCGCCATATACTTTTGACGGTATAGGTAGTATGGTTTATACCCCATTTCTTTTAATCGTTTATGGGTATATTCCATCATTTTTCCTATATTTTCTTCTGGTAAGCGTTTACATTCTTCAGAAAGTTTAGAGCCACGCTTAACACATAAAGTATGTACGGTAATATTATCTGGAGATAGACTTATCGCTTTATCTAAACTATACATAAAATCTTCTATAGTTTCGCCCGGTAAACCTGCAATTAAATCCATATTTATTATAAACTTATCTTTTGCAAGTTTATACTTTTCTTCAATATCTTTCGAAGTGTGGTTTCTACCCAATTTTTCTAACGTTTTATCGTTAAAAGTTTGTGGGTTTATACAAATTCTCGTCACGTTGTGCTTTTTAAGAATTTCTAAATTACTTTTTGTAATTCTATCAGGTCTACCTGCTTCAACGGTATATTCCACCCCGATATTTATTATA
>JAZQVG010000156.1:0-23648 GCA_045631625.1 Christensenellaceae bacterium | reverse complement strand
AGGCAGAGTTGCTGAAATGAGAACTGGTGAAGGTAAAACTTTAGTTGCGACTTTACCAGCGTACTTAAATGCACTTTCGGGCGAAGGTGTACACATCGTTACCGTAAACGATTATCTTGCAAGCCGTGACGCAGAGTGGATGGGTAAGATTTATAAGTTCTTAGGCTTGACGGTAGGCGTTGCTATAAGTGGTATGGAAGACGATGCAAAAAGGGCTGCTTACGCTTGTGATATTACTTACGGTACTAATAACGAAATGGGCTTTGACTATTTGCGTGATAACTTAAAAACTTCACTTGATAAAATGGTGCAACGTCCTCTTAACTTTGCTATCGTGGACGAAGTGGACTCTATTTTAATTGACGAAGCAAGGACACCGCTTATCATTTCAGGTAAAGGACAAGAATCAAGCGAAAAATACGTACAAGCCAACAAGTTTGTAAAAACACTTGTACTTGATAAAGACTTTACCATTGATATTAAAGAAAAAACGGTACAAATTACAGAAACGGGTGCAAAAAAGGCAGAAAGTTTCTTTGGCTTAAACAACTTTGCGGATATTGAAAATGCAAGTTTATCACACCATATACAACAAGCCTTAAAGGCAAACTTTATCTTCAAAAAAGATAACGATTACGTTGTAAACGACGGCGAAGTAATAATCGTTGACGAATTTACCGGCCGTCTTATGATTGGTAGGAGATATTCTGACGGTTTACACCAAGCAATAGAAGCAAAGGAAGGCGTAAAGGTTAGAAACGAAAATAAAACTTACGCAACAATCACCTTCCAAAACTACTTTAGAATTTATAAAAAACTTTCTGGTATGACGGGTACTGCTAAGAGTGAAGAGGAAGAATTTAGGGCGATTTATGGTTTAGACGTACTTGAAATTCCAACCAATAGACCGGTTGCTAGAATCGATAAGTCTGACGTAATCTTTAAAACGGAAAAGGGTAAACAGGCTTCAATTATAAAAGAAATTGAAGAGTGTCATAAAAAAGGTCAACCTGTACTAGTCGGTACGGTTACGGTAGAAAAGAGTGAAGAAATTTCTAAGTTATTGATTAGAAAAGGCATAAAACACAACGTATTAAACGCTAAAAACCACGCTAAAGAAGCAGATATCGTAGCACAAGCAGGTAGGCTTGGTGCAGTTACAATTGCAACCAATATGGCTGGCCGTGGTACGGACATTTTGCTTGGTGGTAACCCTGAATTTTTAGCAAAACGTAAACTTCGTGAAATGGGCGAAACGGAAGAAACTATTGAACTTGCTACTTCGTTTATTAGCAATATTCCAGACGAAGTTAAAGTGGTTAGAGAAAAATATCACGAAATTTATGAACAAATCAAGGCTCAAACGGACGCTGAAAAGGTTAAAGTTATGGAAGCAGGTGGCTTGCATATTTTAGGTACTGAAAGACATGAATCACGCCGTATCGACAACCAACTTCGTGGACGTAGTGGCAGACAAGGTGTCCCTGGTTCATCTGTATTTTTCATTTCACTTGAAGACGATTTAGCAAAGCGTTTCGGTGGCGATAGGATGCAAGCAGTTTACCAAATGTTCAATATTGACGAATATGAGCCTATTACTTCAAAAATGCTTACTAAGAGTATTGAAAATGCACAAAAGGCGATTGAAGGTAGAAACTTTGGTATAAGAAAACACGTTTTAGAGTACGACGACGTTATGAATAAACAACGTGAAGTAATGTACGCTGAAAGGATGAAAGTTATTAAGGACGAAAATGTACACGAAGATATAGTTAAACTTATACCAGATTTCGTTTCTTACGTTGTTTCAACCGTAATTAACGACCAAAATAAACCTGAAACTTGGGATATTGATGAACTTAATAGAGTTATTGAGTTAAAACTTTTACCAAAAGACAGCAATTTTGTCACGAAAGAACGTGCAGAAAATTGGGATTATGAATACTTTATAGAAAAACTTTGCGAAGAAGTTATTAACGTTTATAACGATAAGATTGAAAGATATAAAGAAGAAGGCGTAAACTTTTCAGAAGTTGAAAGAATAGTATTCTTAAAAAATATTGATAGTAAGTGGATTGACCATATCGACTCTATGGACCAACTTCGTAAGGGTATTAGTTTAAGAAGTTACGGCAACGTTGACCCTGTAATTGAATATAAAAAGGAAGGTTTTGAAATGTTTGAAGACTTGACTTTTGCTATTCAAGAAGACACCGTGACGTTGTTGCTTAAAGCAGAACTTAAACGTGTGCCACAAATGACCAAACAAGAAGATAAAAACTTAAGCACCAATAAGGACGGTAGCGTAAACCCTAACTATATGAAAAAGGCTAAACAAGATATTGGTAGAAACGACCCGTGTCCTTGTGGTAGTGGTAAAAAATATAAAAACTGTTGCGGACAAGGTAAATAAAATGGCTAACGTAGAAGAAATAAGACAAAAAGTAAAAGAATTAAAAGGTATCTTAATAGAGACGGGGCACTCTCTTTGACGTTAAAAATTTAAAAGTTCAGTTAGAAGAAAAGACCAAACTTTCAGAATTGCCTGAAGTGTATACCGACTTAGAAAAATCGCAAAAAATTTCTAAAGAGATAGCAAGTTTAACAAACAAAATTTCAGGCTACGTTAAAGCTGAAAGGTTTATTGATGATGCTATTGAGATTTTAGACTTGGCGGAAGAAAGTGACGACGAAAGTTTAATTGAAGAAATCGTAAGCGAAGTAAAAGAAGTGGAAAAAAACATAGAAGAAATGCGTCTTTCTGCACTTCTAAAAGGCAAGTACGATAAATTAAACGCATTACTTACTTTGCACTCTGGTGCAGGTGGTACTGAAGCGTGCGATTGGACGGAAATGCTTTACCGTATGTATATACTTTACGCTGAAAAAAACGGCTATACTCTTACGGAATTAGATAGGTTAGACGGTGATGAGGCAGGTATAAAATCGGTATCTTTTAAGATAGAAGGCGATTGTGCTTACGGCTATCTAAAAGCAGAAAAGGGCGTGCATAGATTGGTTAGAATTTCACCTTTTGATGCAAATAAACGCCGTCATACTTCATTTGCTTCGCTTGAAGTTATGCCTGAAATTGAAGACGATAGCGAAATTAAAGTAAGTCCGGAAGAATTAAGGATAGATACCTTCCGTGCAAGTGGTGCAGGTGGGCAACATATAAATAAAACGGACTCTGCAATAAGAATTACACACTTACCTACGGGTATCGTGGTTGCTTGCCAAAACGAAAGAAGCCAAACTCAAAATAGAGAAATGGCGATGAAAATGCTTATCAGCAAACTTATTGAAAAGCGTGAAGCAGAACGTATGGAAAGGGACCAAGATATAAAAGGCGAAATCAAAAAGATTGAATGGGGCAGTCAAATACGTAGTTACGTGTTCTGTCCGTATACGCTGGTAAAAGACCATAGAACAGGGTTTGAAATTTCTGACGTAAACTCCGTTATGAACGGAAATATACAAGGATTTATTAACGACTACTTAAAAAAATCACAGTAAAATGAAATATTTTGAAAGTATATTAAATGCGCCTATAAAAGAAGACGCAATAATAATGGGCATAGAAACGTCGTGCGATGAAACTGCCGTAGCGATAGTGAAAGGTGGCAGAGAAATAATTGCAGAAGAAATTATAAGTTCTGCAACGGAACACGCACGGTTTGGTGGCGTTGTGCCTGAAATTGCTTCAAGAAGCCATACAAACGCTATATTAAAAGCAACGAGAAGTGCGTTAAATAGTGCAAATATGACTATGGACGATATAGATGCTATTGCCGTTACTGAAGGGGCAGGGTTACTTGGTGCCCTTTTGGTTGGTGTGTCTTTTGCTAAAGCACTTGCATATTCTTATAATTTACCAATAGTACCCGTAAGTCATATTAGGGGGCATATCGCTTCTTCTTACGTCGCAGATAAAAACTTAAAGCCACCGTTTATAACCATTTTGGCAAGTGGTGGGCATACTGCAATCGTACAAGTAGACGATTATTATAATCTTAAAATTTTAGGCTCTACTATTGACGACGCTGTTGGTGAAGCGTTTGATAAGGTTGCAAGAGTTTTAGGTTTATCTTATCCAGGTGGGCCTAACGTTGAAAGATTGGCAAAAGAAGGCGAAAACAATATAAAACTTCCAAAAATGCTTAAAAATTACGACGGTGGAGAGTACGATTTTTCATACAGTGGATTAAAGACGGCTGTTATAAATTACGTACATAACGAAACGGAACGTGGTAATGAAATAAACAAAGCAGACGTAGCACACAGCTTTCAATGTTCTGCTATAGACGTGCTTGTTGAAAAAATGTTAAAGGCTGTAAAACAAACGGGGTATAACACCGTTTGCGTTGCAGGTGGCGTAGGTGCAAACGGGTATTTAAGAGACAGTTTGATGGAAGTTTCTGAAAGGGAAAAGATAAAACTTGTTTTACCCGAAAAAAAATATTGCACAGATAACGGCGTTATGATAGCGGCAGAAGGTTATTTGCAATATAAAAATAAAAATTTTGCCGACTTGACGCTTAACGCAAAAGCGGTAATACCGTTTAAGTAGGGTTTTGCCCTATTTTTGCGGACGTGGTGGAATTGGCAGACACGTAAGATTCAGATTCTTATAATCGAAAGGTTGTGCAAGTTCAAGTCTTGTCGTCCGCACCAAAAAAATATAAAAATAAACTCATAATGAGATAAGGAATACAAAATGAAAAAATACAATATACCTTTTTCCCCGCCTGATATGTCAGAGTTAGAAATACAATACGTAACGGAAACTTTGCGTTCAGGTTGGATAACTACAGGCCCAAAAACTAAAACACTTGAAAAGAAAATTGCAAAATACGTTAAAGCAGATGGCTGTATATGCTTAAACTCTCAAACTGCTGCGGCAGAAACTTGTTTACGTATTTTAGGAATTGGCAAGGGTGATGAAGTTATTACAACGGCTTATACGTATACTGCAACAGCGTCAGTTATAGAACACGTTGGTGCTACTATTAAACTTATTGACATTTCTAAAGATAAATTGGAAATGGATTATACTGCTTTAGAAAATGCTATAAACGAAAATACTAAAGCAATAATTCCTGTTGATTTAGGTGGTGTGCCTTGCGATTACGATAAGATTTTTGAAATTGTAGAAAGCAAGAAAAACTTGTTTAAGCCAAATGGCAAAATTCAAGAAAAAATCGGTAGGGTTGTTGTAATTGCAGATACTGCACACTCATTAGGTGCAACCTATAAGGGTAAACCGGCAGGTTCTGTGGCAGACTTTTCAAACTTTTCTTTCCACGCTGTAAAAAATTTCACTACTGCTGAAGGTGGTGCTATGACGTGGAAGAGTATTGACGGCATTTCTGATAGCGAAATTTATCAAAAAGGTCAATTACTATCACTTCACGGTCAAAATAAAGATGCACTTGCAAAGTCAACGGTATGTTCTTGGGAATATGATATTTTAGGTACTTGGTATAAGTGTAATATGACGGATATTATGGCAAGCATAGGTTTGGCACAGTTTGAAAGATATCCAGAAATGTTAAAAAGAAGAAAAGAAATAATAAATAAATACGACAATGCTTTTAAGCCGTTGGGTATTAAAACGTTGCCACACTATACTGATAATTATTCTTCAAGTGGACATTTGTACATAACTCGTATACCAAACGTAACTGACGAAATTCGCCGTGAAATAATAGAAAAAATGGCTGAAAATGGTGTAAGTTGCAACGTGCATTATAAACCACTTCCAATGTTTACGGCATATAAAAATTTAGGTTTTGATATTAAAGATTATCAAAATGCTTACGACTATTATGTAAATGAAATTACGTTGCCACTATATTCAAAACTTACTGACGAACAAGTAGATTATATAATTGAAACTTACGTTGCAGTTGTAAAAGGGTATCTTAAATGATTGTAAAAAGATGGGATAAACTCCCTGAAAACTTAAAAAAAGATAAGGTAAAAAAATATTACGAAATTTTAAGAAAAAAAGGTTTTAGCCTATTTTTCAAAAGAGTTTTTGATATTTTTGTATCTGGAATAATGATTTTGGTGCTTTCCCCAATTTTTTTAATCTTGGCTATTTTAATAAAAATTGATAGCAAAGGCCCTGTTTTTTATAGGCAAGAAAGGGTTACGCAATACTGCAAAAAATTTAAAATTTTTAAGTTTAGAAGCATGTACGTAGGGTCGGACAAAGGTTCGCTTATTACTGAAAATCAAGATAAAAGGGTTACCAGAATAGGCAAATTGATTAGAAAATTTAGACTTGACGAGTTATCACAATTAATAGACGTATTTAGGGGTACTATGACATTTGTTGGCACAAGGCCAGAAGTAGAAAAATACGTTGATAAGTATAGTGAAGAAATGTTGGCAACCTTGTTGTTGCCGGCAGGCGTTACAAGTAGGGCAAGCATCTACTTTAAAGACGAAGCAGAATTATTAAAAGACGAAGACGATACTGATAAAGCGTACGTTGAAAAAATCTTGCCAGAAAAGATGAAAGTTAATTTAGAAGATATAGAAAAATATAGTTTCTTTAGAGATATTGGCACTATGTTTATGACAATTTTTGCAGTATTAGGTAAAGATTACGGTAAAAGTAAAAAATAAAAAGGATTTAAATAATGGAAAAATTTTCCGTTTTGATGTCGATTTATATAAAAGAAAAACCAGAGTTTGTAAGAGAGTGCTTTGAAAGTTTATTAAATCAAAGTGCGCCGGCAAGTGAGTGGGTGATAGTTGAAGATGGACCACTTACGGACAAACTTTACGCAATTTTAAATGAATATCAAAACAGATATCCAAACTTAATAAAAAGAGTACCTTTACAAGAAAACGTAGGTTTAGGCTTGGCGTTAAGAGAAGGCGTGTTAAATTGCACTTATGAACTTATTGCACGTATGGACACGGACGATATTGCAAGAGAAGATAGGTTTTATAAACAATTACAAGCGTTTGAAAATGATAGTGAATTAGACGTATGTGGTAGCCACATTAAAGAGTTTTTTAATAAAAAAGAAGAAATTACTGCAGAAAGAAAAGTTCCTTTAACTGATAGTGAAATTAAAAAATATCAAAAAAGACGTGATGGTGTAAACCACGTAACTGTAATGTTTAAAAAGAGTGCCGTGCTTAAAGCAGGTAATTATCAACACGCATTGCTTATGGAGGATACGCTTTTATGGGTAAATATGATACTTACGGGTGCAAAATTTTATAATATAGACGATTATCTGGTGTTTGTTAGAACGGGCGAAGATATGATAAAGCGTCGTGGTGGACTAAAGTATTATAAGAAGTATAAGCAAGGCAGAAAATTGGTTTATAAAACGGGCTATATATCTTGGTGGGATTATACTTATACGTTAATTGTACAGTTTATAGTGTGTATAATGCCAAATTGGTTAAGAAAGTTTGTGTTTGAAAAATTATTAAGGGGTTAAATAAAATAGGGGAAATATGGTTATTTTAAATATTTCATATTTATTTGGAAGTTTATATAAAGGGGTTGACGTGGTTGTTCCTATGCACGTGCAAGCACAAAGTAAGTTTGCACAAGTTGGGCTTTTAAACGTCAATAATGTTGATATTCCAAACGTTGACAATTTTTTTAAGTTTGAAAAAAATTTTGATATAAATAAATTGCCATCCCCATTTAACAAGCCGGACATAGTTGTTTTTCACGAATTATACAGGGTGCAATACCTAAAAATATA
The DNA here is from genome assembly GCA_045631625.1 of Christensenellaceae bacterium. Lineage (GTDB taxonomy): Bacteria > Bacillota > Clostridia > Christensenellales > Borkfalkiaceae > UBA1259. The sequence continues at coordinate 15,906 of JAZQVG010000156.1, read as the reverse complement.
TAAAAATTTATTGAAAAATAAAATTCCTTACGTAATTGTGCCACACGGCGAATTAAGAAAGGAAGCGCAACAACAAAAGCGTATTAAAAAGTTAGTTGCAAACTTCTTGCTTTTTAATAGATTTGTTAGAAAGTCAAAAGGTATACAATGCCTTTCTCAAAAGGAATTGGAAAATACTAATTTTAAGCATTATAAATTTATAGGAACTAATGGTGTTGAAATTCCTACAGTATGTAAAAAAGAATTTAATAACGAAATAGTTAAACTAATTTACGTTGGTAGATTAGACGTTTACGTTAAAGGCTTGGAGTTATTGCTTAAAGCAATGAAATTAGTAAAAGAAAAACTAAACGATAAAAGTGTAATGCTTAGCATTTACGGGCCAGATATTCTAAACAGATTTGCACAAGTTAAAAGCATAATTGATGGATGTGATGTAAATGATTTAGTAAACTTAAATTACGCAATATCGGGCAAAGAAAAGGTTTGTAAATTATTAGAGAGTGATATTTTTATACAAACTTCACGTCACGAAGGTATGCCTATGGGTATACTTGAAGCGATGAGTTACGGTTTGCCTTGTATAGTTACTGAAGGTACTACTTTAAGAAGTTTTGTAGAAGATAACGATGCGGGCTGGGGTGCAGAAACTGATGAAACTTCTATTGCAAATGCAATTTTATTGGCGATAAAACAAAAGGAAAAATTATACGAAAAATCAACAAACGCAAGAAAAGCAGTAACGGAAAAATTTTCTTGGGAAATTATAGAAGAAAAGACGATAGAAAAATATAAAGAGTTAGTATAAAATGCTAAAAAAAGCAAAACAAAGAAAAGTAGATTTTAGTAAAATTGTGCAAGCAAACAAGCACGACTTATTTCTACTTAAAAACTTAATATCAATAGCATGTATTTTTGCTTGTATAGTATTAGGGTATAGAGTAAGTACTCTCTTTTTGCTTGGTGCCGTTTTAGTAATTGCTGTTTCAATTTTCTTTACCGACGTAGAAAATGCGTTCTATTGGTCGCTATTTTTAGTGCCTAATATAAGGATGTTTGATGGGCTTGGTATATCTTTTATAGTTAATGCGTTGATGGCTTTGCCTTTGGTAGTTTATTTTTTAAAGGGTGGTAAGAAAAGTTTTAACGAACTGATATTTATAAGCATTGTCGTTATGTTTGCAATAGAATTTTTACATATTTGTGCTTATGGTAGTTATAGTAAGATAATAAATTTAGTAGGTTGGATATTAAACTTTTATCTTTGCATGACTATATCGATAGATAAAGACGTTAAAATAAACTCTAACAATATTTTTAGTGCTTTATCTACTGGTGCAATATTGTCAGCCGTAATGTACATACTATCTGGGTTTGATTCAATTGCTCACGTATTAGGCGGTATAATGGAAGGTGTAAGATTTGAAGCGTTTGCAGATGACCCTAATGCCTTTTCAATTTACGTTTGCTTGGCGTTTGCTTGTATCATAAACGTAAAAAAGCACTACATCTATAGATTTATCACCTTGATAATTTTGGTATTCCTAGGTTTCCTTACGGGTTCTAAAATGTGTGTATTATTAATTTCTTTTATTTTAGTATCCTACGTGTTTATATTGTTTTTTGACAAAGATAAAGCAAACAAAAAATTTGCATTATTTATGCTAATTTCACTTGCGTTAATTGGTATTATTTGCAAAGATTACGTAGACTTGTTTATCGGAAATTTTTTACGTAGGCTTGGTGGGGCTAATGCTGATATGAATACCATTACAACAGGTAGAAGTGGTCTTTTTGTAGACTATATAAATATTTTTGTTGATGATTTAAGTTGTTTCTTTTTAGGTAAAGGTTTTCAATATCCATCACATTTATCACAGGCTGCATCTAAATATTCACACAATACTTATTTAGACGTTTTCTTGTCATGGGGTATAATTGGAGGAATAGTCTTTATAACTGTTCTTGGTTTTTGGATTTATCTATTTAAGAGAAACAGAAAGATAAAGAAATTAACCTTTTCTAAAGTTTTACCGTTAATAGTATTGCTTGCAGGATTTATGAGTTTAAGTTATTTTTCTGCAAACGTTTTCCCGTTAGTATTAGCAGTGGCTTTTTTACAATGGATAGGTAATAAAGGTAAAGATAATTAGGAAATATAAAAGGCAAAATGGAAATTATAAAGGTTTTGATGGCGCTTATAAAAAGCGTAATTACAAAAACTAAATTAGATAAACCTTTGACGCTAACTGAAACAGACAGTCAGCGTTTATTTGACTTATCAAAAGCACACGATATGGCGCATTTGGTGGCGTTTTCACTTGATTTTAATGAGGTTAAAGTTCCGTCTAACGTTAAGGCAAATTTCCAAAAGGAACAAAATATAGCCGTTTTTAGGTATGAAAAATCAAACTACGAAATACAAAGCCTTTACAACTTGTTTGAAGAGAATAACATAGAATATGTGCCGTTAAAAGGTGCAGTGTTAAGCGCTTTTTATCCGGAGCCGTATTTAAGGACGAGTGCCGATATAGATATATTAGTTCATGAAGAACAAATTGAAAAAAGCATAAAACTAATATGTGAAAAATTAAATTATAAGCAAAAAGTTTACGGCCCGCATGATATAAGTTTAATATCGCCAAGTGGTGTAAATTTTGAGTTGCACTATGATTTGCTCGATAATGAAATAACCATAAAAACACCAAAGCCACTTGAAGATATGTGGAACCATACTGTTGTTAACGATAACGGAAGTTTAAGAAAAGATTTTGTAGACGAATTGTTTTATTATTATCATATTGCGCATATGGCAAAACATTTTTTGTACGGTGGTTGTGGGATAAAGCCGTTTATTGATTTATGGGCGCTTAATAATTTAGTTAAGTTTGATAGAGAAAAACGTCTATCTTGGTTAAAAGACGGTGGGTTAGAAGAGTTTGATAAGCAAGTAAATTTATTGTGTAAAATTTGGTTTGAAGGTGCGAAGCATACTGATATGACTAAGCAGATGGAAAGTTATATCTTAAAGGGTGGTGTTTACGGCACTATTGAAAACAACGTAGCCGTAGGTCAAATTAAAAGGGGAAATAAGTTTAAATATTTCTTTGCAAGAATTTGGATACCGTATGAAAGGTTAAAGTATAGATACCCTAAACTTGAAAAACGAAAATGGCTTTTACCTTTTTATCAAGTTAAGCGTTGGTTCGGTATTGTGTTTAATGATAGGTTTAAAAAGTCTGTTAACGAAATGAAAATTTTAAACGCTACCACAAAGGATGATAAACAAAAAACCAATCAAATGTTAAAAGATTTAGAAATTGTAAACGAAAACACAATTAAATATTAAAAAAAGCCGTTGACTTAAAGTCAACGGCTTTCATTTTTCTAAAATTAAATTTTATGTATACATTTTTTAGGACATTTTTCAGCACAAATGCCACAACCCGTACACTTTGTATAATCTATTATAGGTAAATTATCAACCATAGAAATAGCGCCATTTGGACATTGTTTAGCGCATAATCCACAACCTATACATCCAACAGAGCAGGCGCCTAAAATGTCTTTGCCCTTGCACTTAGAAGAGCAAGCAACGTAAACCTTACTTGATTTAGGTATAAGTTTAATAATAGATTTAGGGCACTTAATTATGCAAGCACCACAACCTTCACAAAGTTTTCTATCAATTATGGCAACGCCATTTTTAACTTTTATTCCACCGTGTGGGCAGGAAAGAACACAAGTACCTTCGCCAATGCAAGCGAAAGAGCAAACTTTGTTTCCACCCATAAGGGTGTTTTCGCACCCCCTATTGCCAACGTAGTTAAATTTGTCTTTAGCGTTTACACCACCGTTACAACAAACAACGGCAAATTTAGGTGTAGTGTCACCTACTTCAACGCCTAATATTTTGGCAATTTCCATCTTATTTTCTTTAGAAGTTGAACTACACTTAGACAAATCAGTTTTACCTTCGGCAAGTGCCTTTGCAAAATCGTTACAACCTGCAAAACCACACCCACCACAGTTAGCACCCGAAAGTTTATCACCAATAGCAGAAACCTTTTCGTCCACTTTAACGTGGCATAGGAAAGAAACTAAAACTATAAGTAGGGTAAAGATTATAGTTAAAACGGCAACTAAAAGTAATACGATTGCAATTTTTTCAAGATTAATACTAATTAATAAATTCATAATTACAACCCCCTTAAATTAAGTTAAACACGTAAAACGCCATTGCGATAAAGCAAGCGGTAAGCATTGCGATAGGAAAGCCTTTTAAGTGTTTGTTTATAGGTAATCTAGCAACTTTTTCACGAAGCCCACTCATTAAAACTATTGCAACGGTAAAACCAACACCGGCAAATAAACCAAACAATACGGCATATCCCATATTCATAGTTGTACCGGCACCTAATATACTAAGCATTTGACCTTTGTCAATAACTAATTCTGCTGCACCTAATACTGCACAGTTTGTTGTAATTAAAGGTAGGTAAATACCCATTGCATTATATAGAGTTGGAGAAAATTTCTTCAACGCCATTTCTATCATTTGCACTAAAGAAGCAATAACGAAAATAAAAACTATCGTCTTCATAAACGTTATATCAAGTGGAACTAATATATAGGTATATATAGGGTAGGTGATAAGGCAAGTTAGCGTCATAACGAAAGTTACGGCAAGCCCCATACCAAATGCACTTTTACTATCTTTGCTTACACCAAGGAAAGGACATATACCTAAGAATTGAACTACAACAAAGTTATTAATAAATACGGCAGATAAAAAAATCATAATAATTTCCATCATATTAGTCTATCTCCTTTTGTGTAGTTTCAATATTTTTTTCATACTCTTTAGTCTTTTTCTTTTTAGAAATTAAATTGGAGAAGAAAGAGAATAAGCCGATAAAGATTGCATAAGTGAAGAAAGCGCCTGCACTTGAAGAGAAAAAGCCAATTTGTAAATTCCAAACTTTTAGTCCAAAAATTTTACCACTGCCCAAAAGTTCTCTAACGGCGCCCATAAGCGTTAAAGCAACCATAAAGCCAATACCCATAAATAAACCGTCAAGCATAGAAGCAAACACGCCGTTTTTACTAGCAAAACTTTCAGCCCTTGCTAAAATTACACAGTTTACAACTATAAGCGGTAAGAAAATCCCTAAAGACTCGTGAATTGATGGTAAAAATTTATCTAAAAGCAAACCAACAATTGTCACTAGTGTTGCTATAATCAATACGAACGCAGGTATTCTAACTTGATTAGGTATAACCTTTCTAAGTAAAGAAACAAGCATATTGCTAAATACTAAAACGAATATAACTGCAATACCCATACCAATACCGTTCATAGCCATAGTGGTTAACGCTAGGGTAGGGCAAGTGCCTAAAACAAGTTTAAGCGTTGGGTTTTCTCTAATTACGCCGTCAAGCGCTATCTTTTTGAAATTATTTTTCATTATTTAGCGCCCCCCTTTTGTAAATAGTCGATTACACAATTTATAGCGTTGCAATTAGCAATAGCAGAATAGGTAGCACCTGTCATTGGGTTGTTTATTTTGCCCGCTTCATTTGTAGCAGTGAAAAGTTTTCCACTTTCATATTTGTCTACAAAATCTTGATAATAATAACCTTCAAACTTACTCATAAGCGTTTGCTTATCATAACTTTCTAAAACAACCTTATCTAACTTACCGTTTTGTACGTCGTTATCAATAATAACTACTTTTACCCAAAGGGTAATAGTTCCACCTTTATAACCTTGGTTGCCAACAGATTGTAAAACTAAATCGTAATTTCCACTTTCAACTTTGCCTATACGGTAAATTTTATTTATTTTACCATATTCAGAAGTTAAAGAACTATCTTGCCTGTCTTTATTGTCAACGTCAAGCAAAATATCGTCATCATCAATTACAACCTCTTCCGTATAAATTTTTGCTAACGCCCTAGAAGTTCTTTCTTCAGGCGAAACGTAAAGCAAATCGTTTAGAAGTGCTAATAGACCACCGGAAACACAAGAAATAGCAAGTAAAACGGCAGTGCATTTAAATGCTAAACTCTTAAAAAACTTAGCCATTATTTGCCCTCCTTTACTTTTTTGTAGCCAAATGGTTTTAATACTATAAATTTATCAATTAAAGGTACAACCAAATTCATAAGCAATATTGAAAATGAAACTACTTCCATTTTAGTGGCAACTCTAAGCCCAGCATTAATTAAACCTAATAAAGCAAAGTAAATAACGTTTCCAAGGTTTGTGTTAGGCGTAGTCACGTAATCAGTCGCCATAAATATAGCACCAAGTATTAAACCACCCGATAAAATAGATGGTAAAAATAATGCGAAATTAAAATCACATAAAACTACGGTAAATACACCCGTAATTACTATGTAAATAATAGGGTAGAGAATATTTATAATGCCTAAAACTGCAAGATAAATACCACCCAAAATAAGTGCAAGTTTACAAGTTTCACCAATACACCCTGCAACACCCGTACCTAAGAAAAGGTCAAGTAATGATAATTTTGTATTTCCCGTTTTAAGTAAACTGTCAAGTGCAGTAGCGCCCGTCAAAGCACTTTGGTTAATGCTTGCAAAATTTGGCAACACCCAAGCCGTCACAACAGATTGGAAAGATATAAAGATAAAAATTCTACCAGCGATAGCAGGGTTAACTAAATTACAACCCGTACCACCAAAAAGCATTTTAACAACTATAATGGCAAATACGCTTCCAAAAATAACGGTATACCACGGATAATTTACACCAACCGTCATACCAACAAGTAAGCCTGTCACTATTGAAGTAAAGTCAAACTCTTTTATAATTTGATTTAAATTCTTTTTCTCTAAAAGTTTATATATAACTTCTGAAAGGAATGCACTAACAACTGCAAAAGATAGTAGTAAAAGAGCATACAATCCAAAGAAAATGCAACCAGCAATGCAAGAAGGTAAAAGTGCGATGCAAACGTTTGCCATAATAAAACGAGTGGTGCGCTTTGTTTTTACGTGTGGAGAAGAAGAATATGTTAAAATTTTATTTTCTACCATTTGCTTTCATCTCCTTTATCTTTGCTTTAGCCATTGAAATACTTTGTACTAAAGAACGTTTAGCAGGGCAGTTAAACGCACAAGAACCACACTCAATACAGTTCATGGCTCCATATTTTTCAGCGTTAGTGTAATCTCCACTTAGCGCAAAACTTTCAATGTACATAGGCATTAGTCTCATTGGGCAATTATTTGCACATTTTGCACAATTAATACAGTTTGTAGGTTGTTTATCGTCAATTTCTTCGTCCGTTAAGAATAAGAAACCAGAATCAACCTTTCTTGTATAATGATTAAGGTTAATAAGTGCTTTACCCATCATAGGTCCACCGGCAATAACTTTGCTAACGTTATCACACGTCCCACCACAAAATTCTATAATGTCTTTAATAGGCGTGCCAAGTTGAACACGAATATTCATTGGTTTTTTAATACCTTTACCACTTACGGTAAGTACAGTGGAAGATAAAGCCTTATTAGATTCCATTGCGTGATTTACGGCAATCATAGTTTTAACGTTGTTTACGCATACGCCTACGTCAAACGGCATTTTGCCGATTGGAACTTTTCTGCCTATGCAACAGTAAATTAAGTGTTTTTCACTACCCATAGGGTATTGTTTTGCTAAAGAAACCACTTCAACGTCGCTATATTTAGAAAAAATTTCTATAGCATCAGGTTTGTTGGATTCTATACCAAAAATAATTTTATTAATGCCAAGAGACTTTGCCGTGTATTTTGCGCCACGGTAAATTTCGTCAGCGTGTTCAATCATAAGCCTATAATCGCAAGTAAGATAAGGCTCACATTCAGCACCATTGATAATCAAAGTATCAAGTTTGGTGGTAGGTGAAAGTTTAACGGCGGTAGGGAAGCCTGCCCCACCAAGCCCAACTATACCAGCAAGCCTAATTCTATCAATAATAGTTTGTGGCTCAAAATCAGGTACGTTTTCAAACCTAATTTCATCCGTGCGCCCGTCGTTTTTAATAACGACGTATTTTAATTTTTGCCCAGCCCCGTTTACTATGTCTTCAATAGCGATAACTTCACCACAAATAGAAGAATATACGTTGGCAGAAATTGCCCCTGAAGATTGACCTATAAGTTGACGTTTTGTAACTATATCCCCCACTTTTACAACAGGTATTGCTTGCGCACCGATATGTTGCGACATTGAAATATATGCAACTTCTGGCGCTGGCATCTTAACGATAGGCGCATCTTTTGATAGATACTTCATATCGTCAACGTGTATACCGTAAGGGAAACGTTTTCCTTTAATTTTACCCAAAATTTTCCTCCTAAATTATACAAACAAAGCGTTTGGTAATTTGTTTATTAATATGTATACCGTAAACCCTACTAATAACCCAGAAAAAAGGCTTATAAGCGAAAGGTAAGGTAGGTATACAAAAAATTCAAATGTTTTAGAAATTAAACAAAATACAGTATTTTGTACCGTTACGTTTACTATTGCGCCAATTATGCTTATCGCGACTATACTTAACTTTCTTGTAAAAATTATTAAAATAATTTGCATAAAAAGAGCAATTAAGTTAGACGGCAAAGAATACATTATCGTTGAAATATTGCCAGAGAACAAACCACCTAATATAACTTTTATTACGAGTGAAATAAAAGCGTATTTTTCACCGATAATTAACAATATAAGCAAAATAAAAATATTAGATAAGCCTAATTTAGTACCAGGTATAATAAGTGGCGGTAAGAGGCTTTCAATAGTAAAGGCAATTATTGAAATGGCGGTTAAAATTGCCGTTAAGGTAATTTTTCTAAGGGTAATTTTCTTTTGCATACTAATCACCCTATAACAGGCGAATTGTTTAGCCTGCCCCCAATCGGTAAAATTTTTATCTTTCTTGGCGCGCAGTATATTATGCCTAAGTTATCGCTAATTTCCGGCATATAGACGCAGTCTTTCGAAGTAGAGCAATTACTTTCAACCATTTTAACGCTTTTGTTTTTAACATCGTATTTTATTTTGTTAAAATGATTTTTATTTAAATCTGTGTAAACGGTAACCGTTTGATTTTCTAAATCAACTTCAATAAATTTTTCGTATTGACTGTTGATAGTATGTTTTTTATTAGAATAGTTAAAAGAGTAGACGGTTACGTCGTCAATTTGTATTATAAAACCGTCCGAATTATCGTGTGTAGAAAAAAAGACGAAAGAGACGAAAAGAAAAAGTATAAATAAAAGCACACCTAAAAGAGCAAAAAAATCAAATTTATTAAACGGCTTATTCTTTGCTAAGTCCTGAATTTTATCTTTTTTCAAAACACTCTCCTTTATAACGTAATAATTATACAATAAACTCTGTTTATTGTCAATGCAGTTTAAAAAAACAAAACAAGGTAATTAAAGGTAAAAACTTAATTAAATAACAAAAAAAGACTGCAAAATTTACAGTCTTTTTTAACTTTTAAATTAACTATTTAATTAATCAATTTTTCTAATTCTAGCGCCTAAAATAAAAGTTAGTAAAACACCTGCTAAAAGCAAACCACAACCAACGAAAAGAGACACTTTAATAAATAGCGTAATAGATGCAAAAACAACGAAAGCTAGACAATAGAAAAGCATGTAATCGCCAATAGTTATTTTGGTGCTATTTATATTTACCAGCGAAATAATACCGCTAAAAATAAGCACGCCGTAGCCTACAAAATTAACTACTAAATAAGGTAAGCAATTTATGGTAAAAGATAGTTTTTCACCGTCTATTTTAATAAAGCGTAATAGGTTGTTAAATCTAAACATAGTTAGAAGTAAAACAATAGTTAAAACGCTAGAAATTGCAAGCATTTCTAAAAGGTTAAACTTAGCAAAAAGTTTCGCAAAATAGTTAGAAATTTTGCCCCTTTCTTTAGGCAAAACGTATTCGCTTTTAGCAAGCGATAAATCTATAAAATTACATCTTAGTATAATTGCTAAAACAACCACTATTAAACCACCTACGCTTAATAAAAATTTAAGCGTTTGTTCTTCAATAAAAAACGCAGTTTGGGTTATTGCTAAAGGTAGGCTTATAAGCATTGTAATTAATAGTGCGTCAATTAGTCCAATATGCTTACTGCTGATAGAAGTTGTAAAGTATAATATTATTGGTAAAACTAACAAAATGGTTATTGATAGTAATTGTGGCGATGCTATTAGAGAAACAATATAATAAACGCTATTAAACAAACTGTTAAAAGAAACAAAAGCAAAAGCAAATAACAGAATAAAGAAGAAATATTTTTTAAAAATGTTTGAAATATACGCCTTGAAATTGTTTTCTAACGAATACGTGCTTTGACTTAAGGTTGGTTTGTTAAAGTTTACTGCAAAAAGGATGGTAAAAGTAAGCCCGACGATAAAAATTAAACAAGAAACTATAAGTTTAACGATATTAAAATCATTTTTAATAATCGTTAAAAGCAAAAGGTAAAATAAACCAATTAAAATAAAGGCAAAACTTAACGAGTCTACAAGTTTAATCCCTTTCTTTTTTACAGATAGAAGCATATAAATAAAGTTGAGAATAAAAAATAAGCCAAAAGCAATAAGTGTAAAAATATAATGACTGCCATTATCTAATGATTTTAAATAGTTAATCGCATTTATGTCATTTCCAAAATATAAAACTAAACACACAAAGCAAGTGATTAAAAGTGAAGGGAAAATATAAAGTTTTTTTATAAAAGCCCCAAAATAACAAACTTTTTCGTCTTTATTCATAAATTTCTCCAAAGGTGAACTATATAAATAATTTTATAACAAAAGAGAGTTATTTTCAAGTGTTTTTAAAAATTACTTTTTATATAAACTACAAAAAATACAAAAGAGGTTAAAACACTTGCAAAAATTAAAGGTTTTAGGTAAAATATGCCTTAATGAATAAAATGTTTGGTATACCTGATAAATGCGCCATTACCATTACTTGTGCGTCTGGCGTTGAAAAGGTGTTAAAAAGTGAATTAGTGCGTTTAGGCTATCCTGATGCACCTGCTATAAACGGAAGTTTAACTTTTAACGGAGACTTAGAAGCAGTTGCAAGATGCAACCTTAATTTAAGGACGGCTGATAGGGTGTATATCAAGGTGGCAGAATTTAACGCAACCGACTTTGATTGTTTGTTTGAAGCAACTTCTAATGTGTATTGGGAAAATTATTTGCCGAAAGATAGCAAGATAGTTGTCACGGGCAAAAGCGTAAAAAGTGGGCTTTTTGCACTTTCTGCTTGTCAAAGTATAATAAAAAAGGCAATTTGCCAAAGATTAAGTAATAAGTATAAAATAAATAGGCTTAGTGAAAGTGGGGCAGAATATAATATTGAATTTTCTATATTTAAAGACACCGTTTCACTTTTTATAAACACAAGTGGTGCAGGGTTGCATAAGCGTGGATATAGAGATTTAGTTGGTATTGCACCTATAAAGGAAACGCTTGCAAGCGCATTGGTGTTATTGTCTGACGCTTATTATAAAAATCCTTTCGTAGACACTTTTTGTGGGTCTGGCACGATAGTTGTAGAAGCGGCTAAAATCGCCTTAAATATAGCACCGGGGATACTTAGGACTTTTGCTTTTAATAATTGGGCTAATTTTGATAAAAAGATATTTGAAAATGCCGTTACGGAAGCAAGGGATAATGAAAAATGGGATAGGCAAATAGATTATAGTGGTAGCGATATTGACCCTAAGGCAATAAAACTTGCAACTCGCCACGCACAAAGGGCAGGTTTAAAAGATAAAATAAAATTTAACGTTTTGGACGTAAAAAACTTTAAATCGGACAAAAAATGTGGTACAATAGTTTCAAACCCACCTTATGGGGAAAGGGTTTACGATATTAAAGAAGCAGAAACTTGCTATAAAAACTTGGGCGAAGTGTATAAGAGTTTAGATAATTGGTCGGCTTTTATAATAACAAGCGCAAAATCGTTTGAAAGGCATTTTGGCAAAAAAGCCGATAGAGAAAGAAAACTATACAACTCTAATAAAGAGTGTAAATTTTATTACTATTACTCAAATAAAAAATAGGAGAACTTTAAGATGGACGGAAAATTATTGGTCGAAAAACTTATTAGGTACGCTGAAAAGTTTTTGGACTTAAATAAAAGGGACGAAGTGTATTTTAGAAACTTATTGCTTAGAGAATTTAAGTTAGATGCACCGATAGAAGATGTAGGCGATTTAAGTTTTATAGATACTTTAGACGTGCCAGATGTTTTGGTTGAAGAAGTTGAGGCGTATGCAATAGAAAAGGGCATTATCGAGGATTGGCAAGGTAACTTATATAGCACTTATATCTTCGGTTTATTGTCGCCATTACCATCAACCGTAAATGCAAAGTTTAGAGAAATTAAGGAAAGTGAAGGCGTACAACAAGCGTGCGATTACCTTTATAACTTATCAATAAAAAATAATTACGTACAAAAAACTGCAATAGGCAAAAATCTTAAGTGGGATTACGTTGATGGGGATAGATGTTTAGAAATAACCATCAACTTAAGTAAGCCTGAAAAAAGCAATAAAGAAATTGCAAAATTATTATCATTACCAAAATCAAATGCAAAATACCCTGCTTGTTTATTATGTAAGGAAAACGAAGGTTTTATGGGTACTGCAACCCACCCTGCAAGAGAAAATATTAGGACGGTGTCTTTAACGCTTGGTGGTGAACCTTGGTTTGTACAATATTCACCTTACGCTTATTATGATGAACATTTGATTGCTATTAGTGAATCGCATACGCCAATGCACATCGCAAACGATACTATTGATAAAGTATTGGATTTTGTAGATTTCTTCCCAAATTATATGATAGGCTCAAATGCAGCGTTGCCAATTATCGGTGGCTCAATACTTAATCACGAACATTTCCAAGGTGGTGGGCACCTTATGCCAATGCACAAAGCCCCGGTTCTTAAAAGATATAAAGCAAAGGGCTTTTCAAAGGTAAAAGTTGGCGTTGTTGATTGGTATAATAGCGTAATCAGATTGGAAAGTAAAGATAGAAAGCAAATAGGCAATTTGGCTAAGAAAATAGTTAATGCTTGGGCAAACTTTACGGACGAAAAATGCTTTGTTTTTGCTGAAACGGACGGTGTAAAACACAATTCACTTTCTCCTGTGATGAGAAAAGATGGTACTAATTATATTTGTGATATGATACTTAGAAATAATATCACTACGGAAGAATACCCAGAAGGCGTATATCACGCACATCCAGAATATCATAATATCAAGAAGGAAGGCATCGGTTTAATTGAAGCAATGGGCTTGTTTATTTTACCGGGCAGACTTAAAAAGCAACTTTCTATGATAGCAGAAATTTTATGTGGTGCAATGCAATACGACCCTGAAGAATTAAGCAATGAAAACAACTATTTGTTTGCACATAAAGATATGATTAAAGAATTGTTAAAAGACGGCAAATGTGCAGATATTAAGACGGCAGAAGAAAAGGTTACAAACCACGTAAACGAAGTTTGTAAAAATATATTATTTAATACGGCAGTATTTAAAAAGGATGAAGACGGCGTTGCCGGTTTTGAAAGATTTTTAGGTACCGTTGATATCACGTTATAATTAAAGGAGAGTAATATGGTAGTATTAGTTACGGGTGGTGCAGGTTATATCGGCTCACACACTTCTGTAGAATTATTAAATGCAGGCCACGAAGTAGTTTGTATTGATAACTTTATGAACAGTAAAATGGAAGCCGTAAATAGAGTAGAAAAAATTACGGGCAAAAAGATTAAGTTTTATGAAGGCGATATTCGTGACAGTGCGATTTTAGATAAAATCTTTACTGAAAATAAAATTGACGCAGTTATCAACTTTGCAGGCTTAAAGGCTGTTGGTGAAAGTGTTGCTAAACCTTTAGAATATTACGAAAATAACATTGAAGGGTTGTTGATTTTGGCATTTGCAATGAGAAAACACAACGTTAAAAACTTGGTATTTTCATCATCAGCAACGGTGTACGGCTTGCCAAAAAGCGTGCCTATTAAAGAAGATTTCCCATTATCAACTTCTAACCCATACGGTAGTACGAAGTTGTTTATCGAATATATCTTAAAAGACTTATACAAAGCAGATCCAAGTTTCAATATTGCAATTTTAAGATATTTTAACCCTGTTGGCGCACACGAATCTGGTATGATTGGTGAAGACCCTAAGGGTATACCAAACAACCTTTGCCCATATATAACTCAAGTTGCGGTAGGTAAGAGAGAATATTTAGGCGTATTTGGCGATGATTATGATACGCCAGACGGCACGGGTGTAAGAGATTATATACACGTTGTTGACTTAGCACAAGGTCACGTGTTGGCAGTTAATAAGTTAACGGAAAATCCGGGTCTACTTATCGTAAACTTAGGCACGGGGCACGGCTATTCAGTATTGGATATGGTACACGCATTTGAAAAAGCGGCAGGCAAGCCAATCCCATACAAAATTATGCCACGTCGTCCGGGTGATATTGGGGAGTGCTATGCAGACCCGTCTTACGCTAAAGAAGTATTAGGTTTTGAAGCAAAACTTGGCATTGACGATATGTGTAGGGACGCTATGAATTGGCAAACCAAAAATCCTAACGGTTACGGCGACTAATAATAACAAAAAATAAAACCTTTACGTTGTTTTAACGTAAAGGTTTTTTTCATTTTTATATATAGAAAAAATAAGAGTAAAAATACAAAAACTTTCAGTAATAATTGCACCAATATGGGCAAAATATATATCGTAAATTAACCATAATGTACCTGCAAAAAGTAAAAGATATTTCATAACTTTTCCGTCTTTAATGCTAAATGCAATCGTGTAAAATATACTGCCAAAAAGCATAAAAATATCAAAAAAATTTGTTATATTTATTAACCCTAAACCAATAATAATTAAGCAAAAACATATTACGCTAAAAAGTTTGCTTTTTCCCTTTTTATTCAGTATTAAAAAAGTAATATTTCTAATTATTGCTACGGAACTTATTAAAAAGGGTAAAATATTAAAAGTAATAAGCCAACTAAATAAAAAGAAAATCTCACTAATACTTTTATATATTACTATTTTTTTACCGCTTTCGTTAAAATAGGCAATAAGCGTAAAAATAGCACCAAAAATCCCCAAAATTTCACAAATTATTTTCATACAATAATTTATTAAAAAAATTTTAAAAAAATGCTTGACAAATAGATTAAAATGGTTTATATTATCAGTAATGATTACTATTAAAGATAAAAAACAAAGGTTTTCTAAGCAGAGAAAACTTATAATAGATATATTAAAGGGTAGGTGTGACCATCCTACTGCAGAAATGGTGTATCAATCAGCAAGGGAAGTTAGTGCAAATATAAGTTTAGGCACGGTTTACAGAAACTTAAAACTTTTGGCTGATAATGGTGAAATTATTTCGTTAGAAACGGGCAGTGATAGGTTGCACTATGATGGCGACACGTCAAA
Source organism: Christensenellaceae bacterium (assembly GCA_045631625.1). Lineage (GTDB taxonomy): Bacteria > Bacillota > Clostridia > Christensenellales > Borkfalkiaceae > UBA1259. The sequence continues at coordinate 358 of JAZQVG010000156.1, read as the reverse complement.
CCACAGTCATTTCGTATGTACTAATTGTGGTGAAATTATAGATATTTTTGGAAAAATTGCACCGCCGAAAAGTTTGAAAAAATTTGGCGTTAAAATTGAAAGTGAAAGATGTATATATTTTGGCAAGTGCCAAAAATGTAAATAAAAACATATATTTAAGGAGAAATAAATAATGAAAAAATGGAAATGTTTAGTATGTGGTCAAGTAGTAGAAAGTGAAAACGTACCGGAGGCTTGCCCACTTTGTAAAGCACCAAGCAGTAAATTTGCTGAAATGAAAGAAGAAACAATGAATTGGGCTGCAGAACACGTTGTTGGTATAGCAAAAGGCACCCCAGACGAAATTATAGAAGGGTTG